>NZ_JARVSG010000008.1:0-188887 GCF_030209335.1 Pseudarthrobacter sp. fls2-241-R2A-168 | reverse complement strand
CAAACACCTCCCCCGCATCCTGCAAAATATCAAACGTCGTCGACGCCGGCGTCACCGCACCATCCAAAACACGCGACGGGTAATTCAACCGCCCCACCGCGTTCTTGGACTTCGACACCACCCACACGCCGCCATCATTCAAATCCACCTCAGTGGTCTTAAACCCCGGATACAACACAGCACCGGCCACCACCACAACAACAGCAGCACCAAACGCAGCACCACTGACCAGCCGCCGCGAGCGGAAGCGCCCTTCAGAGATTCCCGGCCCTTTTGAGCGCGCAGGTCTGTGAAGTTTCACGATGTTGTTTCCCCCAGTAAGGCTTCGGCAGAGCCGGTTTCCGGCATGCTGTGGCCGGGTGTCTTCCGACTATATCGGAATTCACCATCAAATGGATAAAGTCAGGATGGACGGTTTTACAGGCCGCCGGTCAGTCCAGGACCAGCCCTTTACCCAGGCCCCGGGTGAGCCGGACGGGCCGGATTTCGCCGAAGCCGCGGACGTTTTCGGGGGGCTGGGGCACCATCACAAAACGTTCATCCTGTTCCAAGGCTGACGCGGTCATGGAGTCCACCAGCACGGTTCCCGGATCCGCGAGGGACGTCAGCCGCGCGGCAAGGTTGACGGTGGGCCCGTAGATGTCGCCGAGCCGGGACAGGATCCTGCCCCACACCATGGCCACCCGGGCCTCTGGAAGGATCTCGTCCTCGGTGAAGGCATGGGCCAGTGCCAGCGAAATTTCCGCTCCGGCAGCGGGCGTTTCGGCAATGTAAAGCACTTCGTCGCCCACGGTCTTGACCAGCCGGCCGCCGCCCACGGAAATGATTTCCGCACACTTGTTCTCGAAGCGCTGCACCAGGCGGGCCAGTGTTTTCTCGTTCATCCGCCGGGACAGGCTGGTGTAAGAGACCAGGTCAGCGAAGCCGACGGCGCGTGCCAGGGGCAGCGGGGCATCGTCCTCGTCGCCGTCGCGGCCTTCTTCGCTTGCCTGCAGGCCGGCCTCGGCGCGGACCGCCAACCGCTGGACGCCGGCGTTGAGCTGGCGCCGCCAGGAGTAGACCAGCACCTCCTCGAGGGCGTCCACCAGGGCGGGAAGTTCGTTCACCAGGCGCTTGCGTGCCACGGCGTCGCTGACGCCCTGCTCGTGCACCATGTCCTCCACCAGTGCCTCGATCTGCCAGACCACCATGCGGTCCGTCATCTGCCCGATGGAGCGCGTGACGGAAATGGCCGCTTCCTCCGTCAGCTTGCCCGAACGGACCAGATCCACCACGGTGGACAGGGCCGCCTGGTCGCGCTCGGTGAACGCCACGTCCTCGTCCCCGAAGTTGGGAAAACCCAGGGCGCGCCACAGTTTGCGTGCAGAGAGCAGGGACAGCCCTGCGCCGGCAGCGACTTCACGACGGCGGAGCTTGCGTTCCCCGCCCAGGAGCCGGGCCTCGAGGGCTTTCATGGCCAGCCGCTCGGCGGACATGGTGCCGGTGGGAGGATGGGCGTCCGCCTCCGGAGCGGGCGCGACGGACCCGACGCGTTCCTGCTGGTCCTCATCGTTCATCCCGTCCACCTTCTCTCATTTCCCACGGCAAAGCTTCGTCAGGGTCATCCGTTGACCCGTCGGGCTGGACATCCTGCCCGTCCGGCAGGTCCTCGATGGCATCGAGGATGAAGTCCCGGAACCTGGCCACCTCGGGCACGTCCGGGAACGTCACCACTGACTGATATCCGGCTTCCAAGGATATATTCCCCGAGCGGAAGAGGCGTTGCAGGACCGATTCATGGACAGTGAGGTTGCGGACCGAGGCCAGGTTCACCTGCTGGTCACGCCGCTTCCACATACCGGACCTGGCCACCAGCCTCCTGCTGGTGAGCGTGTACCGGGTGCTTTGCCAGCGCAAAAGCCGGGGCAGGCAAAAGCCCAGCCACACCGCGGCTGCGGCAAGGACGCAGCCGCCCACCAGCCACGGTGTCCAGCGGCCGGAGAGCGCGGGCACCGCCCGCGCCGCCCCGCCGCGGATCAGCCAGGCTGAACAAAAGGCCGCAACCGCCGGCGCGAGGATAAACGCAACCCCGGCGCCGGCGAGCCGCCGCGGCTGCGGGCGGGTGGTCACAATGACCTGCTCGCCCGGCAGGAGGTCTTTACGCATAACCGCCTTGGCCGGAAGCGTCCGGGGAAGTCCACGGCCGAAGATGCACCACGTCCCCGGCGGTGACCACGTGTTCACGCGCGTCCCGGTCAACCACCAGCAGGGAACCGTATTCGTCAAGCCTGGATGCGTGGCCGATGATCTCGTGATCCCCCGGAAGCTGCGCCCGGACCTGCTTGCCCAAGGTGACCATCACCGCCTCTACCCGCTTGTGCAGGGACGGCCCGCCCGCCATCCCTGCCGCCGGGTCGCCGTCGGCATTGCAGAAGCTGCGGTAGAGCACGGAGAAGTTTGACAGGTAGCTTTTCAGGAGCACTGTCCGGTCCGCCGTCCGGGCGCCCTCCAGCACCACCGAGGTGGCGGTGGGAACAGGCAGTTCACTGGCGGTAAGTGTGACGTTGAGGCCTGTGCCCAGGATGACCGGCGGCACGGAGCCGTCCACCATGGGTCCCAGTTGGGCCAGGATGCCGGCGATCTTCTTCCCCCTGACCAGGACATCGTTGGGCCATTTGAGTTCGGCGGGGACACCGGCTGTTTCGAGGAGTGTTTCACGGAGCGCGAGTGCCGCGATCAGCGACAACCAGGAGTAGCTTTGCGTGGGCAGCGGGCGGCCTTCGGCGTTGGCCGGGCGAAGGACCACCGAAACGGAGATGGAGCTCAGGGGCGGGGCTTCCCAGTGCCTGTCGAGCCGGCCCCGCGCAGCCGTCTGGTACTCAGCGGTGAGCACGGAGAGGTCTGGCCAGGCTGCAGGCTCAACGGTGACTGACCGGAGGAGGTCGGCGTTGGTGGATCCGGTGGAATCCACCACGTCAAGCCGGGGGATGCCGGTGGCGGACAGGAAGCGCTCATCCGCCAGGTCCCTCCGGTTCAGGGGCGTACCGGGGGTGTGTGCGTCATCCATAGCTAAATCCTACAGAGCCAACCTGTGCCGGCCCGCGCCCGTTCCCGCCTTACAGGAAGATGTCCGCTACGAGCCGGTCCTCTGTGGCACCCAGGCTGTAGGGACGGAAGTCCGATACTCCTGCCGCTGCCAGGACTTCCTCATCCGTGTAGAAATTGCCGCTGGCCGCGCCGCCGGCCGCGAGGTTGGCGCCGGTGAGGACGGCGTGGGCGGCATCAGCCATGATCTGTGGCCCACGCGCCGCCTGGACCATCTGGTCGCCGTGGGGCATATTCCGGATTGCCGCGGTGTCGATCAAGGTGCAGGGCCACAGTGAGTTGACCCGGATTCCGTCCGCCTTCAGCTCTTCCGCCAGCCCCAACGTAGTCAGGCTCATTCCGTATTTGGCCATGGTGTAGGCCAGGTGCTTGCCGGCCCAGTGCGGGTCAAGGTTCAGCGGCGGCGAGAGGGTCAGGATCTGCCCGGCGCCGGAGGCGCGCAGGGTGGGCAGGGCCAGCTTGGACAGCAGGAACGTCCCGCGGACATTGATGTCCTGCATGAGGTCGTACCTTTTCATGTCCACAGCGTCGGTGCGGGACAGGTCGATGGCGGAAGCATTGTTAATAACGACGTCGATGCCGCCGAAGCGGTCCACGGCAGCTGAGACAGCGCGCGCCACGTCGTCGTCGTTCCGGACGTCACCCACCAGGGGAAGCGCCTGGCCGCCGGCAGCCACCAGCTCTTCCGCGGCGGTGTAGACCGTGCCGGCAAGCTTGGGGTGCGGCTCGCCGGTCTTGGCCATCAGCACGATGTTGGCACCGTCCTGCGCGGCGCGCACCGCGATGGCGAGCCCGATTCCCCGGCTTCCACCGGAAATCAAAACAGTGCGTCCCCGCAGGGATCCGCTGGCTTGGTAGGGGCTTGCCGGAGAGTCCGAAGCGTCGTTGCTCAAAGTCATGGAGCCACTCTAACCCACTTATGTTACCGGCGAGTAACTTACATCACCGGGCCGCGGCACGGCGGAAAATTGTAGGTTTTCTACAGCAGCCGGCGCCAGAAGCGTCACTAGACTAGCCAGCAGGGTTCGTTTTTTGTGTGGATGCTACTTAACTCCCGCATCAGACCTGCCAGCAACAACAGCGCCACTGGACCAATCTGCTACAGAGCCGGAGATATTTGATGAGCCACGATCTGACAACGACAGCGGGAAAGATCGCCGATTTCCGCGACCGCCAGGCCCGTGCCGAACAGCCCTCCGGCCCCGAAGCTATCGAGAAGCAGCACGCCCGGGGCAAGAACACCGCCCGCGAGCGCATCGGCCTCCTGCTGGATGAGGACTCCTTTGTTGAGTTCGACGCCCTGGCAGTGCACCGCTCCACCGCGTTCGGCATGGAGAAGAAAAAACCGCTGGGTGACGGCCTGGTCTCGGGTTACGGCACCGTGGACGGCCGTCCCGTGGCGGTCTACAGCCAGGACTTCTCCGTCTACGGCGGCTCCCTGAGCCAGGTCAACGGCGAGAAGATCGTCAAGGTCCAGGAGTTCGCGATCCGCAACGGCTGCCCCGTGGTGGGCATCCTGGATGGCGGCGGCGCACGTATCCAGGAGGGTGTCGCCTCACTGGCCATGTTCGCCGACATCTTCCGCAACAACGTCCACGCCTCAGGCGTGGTCCCGCAGATCTCCCTGATCATGGGCCCTTCCGCCGGCGGCGCCGCCTACTCCCCCGCCCTCACCGACTACGTGGTGATGGTGGACAAGACCTCGCACATGTTCATTACCGGCCCGGACGTCATCAAGACGGTCACCGGCGAGGACGTGGACATGGAGACGCTCGGCGGCGCCCGCCAGCACAACGCCACCACCGGCACGTCCACCTACCTGGCCTCGGACGAAGCCGATGCCATCGAGTTCGTCCGCGAACTGCTCGACTTCCTGCCGTCGAACAACCTTTCCGAGGCACCTGTCCTGGAGCACCAGCAGGAGCTGGAGATCGACGACGACGACCTCGCCCTGGACACGCTCATCCCGGATTCGGCCAACCAGCCCTACGACATGCGCACCGTGGTGGAGCAGATCGTGGACGACGGCCACTTCCTGGAGATGCAGTCCCTGTACGCCCCCAACGTAATGATCGGCTACGGCCGGGTGGAGGGCCACACGGTGGGCATCGTGGCCAACCAGCCCCTGCAGTTCGCCGGGACCCTGGACATCGCCGCGTCCGAAAAGGCTGCGCGCTTTGTCCGCCACTGCGATGCCTTCAACATCCCCATCATCACCCTGGTGGACGTTCCCGGCTTCCTGCCCGGCAAGGACCAGGAGTTCCAGGGCATCATCCGCCGCGGCGCCAAACTCCTGTATGCCTACGCCGAGGCCACCGTCCCCAAGCTCACCGTGATCACGCGCAAGGCCTACGGCGGCGCCTACATTGTGATGGGTTCCAAGAAACTGGGCGCAGACCTGAACCTCGCCTGGCCCACCGCGCAGATCGGCGTGATGGGCGCCCAGGGTGCCGTCAACATCCTCTACCGCCGCGATCTGGCGTCCGTTGCCGAGGCCGGCGGAGACGTCGAAGCCCGGCGCGCCGAGGTCATCCGCCAGTACGAGGAAGAGCTGCTGAACCCGTACCAGGCAGCCCAGCTTGGCTATGTTGACGCCGTCATCGCCCCCTCCGAAACCCGGACCCAGATCATCAAGGGCCTGCGCGCGCTCCGCGACAAACGCGCGAGCCTCCCCACCAAGAAGCACGGGAACATCCCGCTGTGAACGGGGACGATCCAATGGTTGAGGCACCCGCGGCACCGCTGCTGTCTGTTGCCAAGGGCCAGCCCACGGCCGAGGAACTGGCGGCACTGACCGCCGTCGTCCTTTCCCTGGGCGGCGGCGAACCGGAGCCCGACAACAAGCCGTCCGTCCGGCACTGGGTGCGCCGGCAGCAGCTTCGGCTCGCCCCCACGCCCGGCCCCGGGGCCTGGAAGCGCAGCCGCGGCTGAAACTTCTCCGCCCCACGCCCGCCTCCTTCCGGAACCTTGGGTGCCCGGTTAGTGTCGTGGGGTGACTATAGACACCGCACCTGCCGCCCGCCCGACAACCCGCATCGACGCCGTCGCGGACACCTACACGGACACGCTGATCAGGCTTAATCCGTCGTTCGCCACCACCCTTGGCATCCCCGGACACGAAACGGAATACCAGGACTTCTCCCCCGCCGGCATCGCGGAATTTGCCGAGGCTGCCCGCCATACGCTGGAAGAACTTGAGGGTCTGGAGCCCGAGGACGATGTGGACGCCGTGACCCTTGACGCCATGCGGGAGCGGCTGGGCCTGCAGCTGCTGATCCATGCCTCTGGCTGGGAGTACGCGGACCTGAACAATATCGCCTCCCCCGCCCAGGACATCCGCGCCATCTTCGACCTGATGCCCACGGAGACGGAACAGCACTGGCAGCACATCGCCGGCCGGGCGCTCAACGTTCCGGCAGCCATCGCAGGGTACATGGAGTCGCTCCGACAGGCCCGGGACGCCGGCCGGGTGTCCGCCGCGCGCCAGGTCAGGATCGTCATCGAGCAGGTCACCAAATATGCGGCGGAGGACGGGTTCTTCGCCAAGCTTGCCGCGGGAGCATCCACTGCCGGCGGCCCCCTGCCTGCCGCCATCCAGGAAGACCTCGACGCCGGTGCTGCCGCCGCCCGGAGCGCCTACGCAGGGTTGGCGGATTTCCTCCGCCGGGAACTGCTGCCCGCCGCGCCGGAGAAGGACGCCGTGGGAAGGTCCCGCTACGCGCTGGCCTCACGTTCCTTCCTCGGGGCAACTGTGGACCTGGAGGAAACGTACGCCTGGGGCGTGGAAGAGCTGGACCGCCTGATCGCCGAGCAGGAACGGGTGGCCCACAGCATCAAGGCCGGCGCCACCATCGATGAAGCCAAGGAAATCCTCAACAACGATCCCGCCCGCCAGCTCAAGGGCAAGGAGGCCCTGCGGGAGTGGATGCAGGAGCTCTCGGACAAGGCCGTGGCGGAGCTCGCCGGCGTTCACTTCGACATCCCGGACGTGATGAAGAAACTCGAGTGCCTTATCGCCCCCACCGACGAGGGCGGCATCTATTACACAGGCCCGTCGGACGACTTCAGCCGCCCCGGCCGCATGTGGTGGTCCGTCCCAGCGGGCGAGGACACCTTCACCACCTGGGCCGAAACCACCACCGTTTTCCACGAAGGCGTCCCCGGCCACCACCTCCAGGTGGCCACTGCAACGTACCGCCGCGAACTGCTGAACAAGTGGCGACGGAACGTCTGCTGGACCTCCGGCCATGGCGAAGGCTGGGCGCTCTACGCCGAAAAGCTGATGCAGGAACTGGGCTACCTCAATGATCCCGGCGACCACATGGGCATGCTGGACATGCAGCGGATGCGGGCCGCCCGCGTGGTGTTCGACATCGGCGTCCACCTCGAACTGCAGGTCCCCGAACGGTGGGGCTCTGGCACGTGGACGCCCGAGAAGGGCTACGACTTCCTGAAGCAGAACCTGCCCATCAGCGAAGGCCAGCTCAATTTCGAGTTCACCCGCTACCTTGGTTGGCCAGGACAGGCACCGTCCTACAAAGTGGGCCAGCGCCTCTGGGAACAGATCCGCGCCGGGCTCGAAGCACGCCCGGGTTTCGACCTGAAGGAATTCCACACCCGGGCTTTGAACATCGGCTCCGTGGGGCTGGACACCCTACGGCGCGCCCTGCTCTGACCGAACACACCTGGACCACGGCTTCCTGTTCAACGTAAACGCCTTGGTCCAGGAGTCGGTACCGGACATGCCGATGCGCACCGTGGACGCCTTAGTCGTTGACGAGCTGGAGGTTTCCCGCGGTGCTGAGCTTGCCGGCAAACTCGATGGCGGCGTCGCGGAGTTCAGCCTCGGCAACCTCGCGGGTGCCGTCCACATCCCCATTCAGCACGGTGGGAGCGAAACGGACGTGCACGGCGTCTTCGATGCCCACAAAGTTCAGCCAGTCGGCGAAGAAGGTGCTGCTGAAGTCCGAGCCGAAGGCTGCCGGGACACCCGGAGCGTAGACGCCGCTGGTGTGGACCGCGAGGGCGTGCTTGCCCTCCAGCAGGCCGCGGTAGCCCTGCCCGGGGTCGAAACCAAAGCTCCAGCCGGGCTGGGTGATGACATCGATCCATTGCTTCAGGACATAAGGGACACCGGCGTTCCACATCGGGATGTTGAAGACGTAGGCGTCGGCGGATGCGAACTGGTCGAAGACTGCGCGGGCGGCTTCCCAGGCGGCAACCTGCTCGGGCGTCTGGTCCTGGCCTGTGAAGACTGCCATTTTCGCGGCGGCGGCCACACGCCCGAACACGGGCAGCACATGGTCGTCGAACAGGTTCAGCGTCTCCACCTCAAAACTCTCCGGGCCGGCAGTCTGGACGGCATCGATGAAGTGCCGGGCCAACCGCAGGGAGTCGCTGTTGGCGTAGCGTGGAGAGGCGTTGACGTGGAGGAGGGTAGGCATTGGCTTCCTTTCGAGGCTTTGCTGCGGGGCGCTTGTGCCCCGCCATCGATCCTCACCGACACCACCGCGCCGCGTAAGAACGCACTTTTTTGTGCCTAAGGCACCTCAAAGTGCCCGGTAAACTGGGCCGCCAGTCCACTTGTTGAGGAAAGTATTGGGGATATGACTCTCACGGCTGAACAAGAACGCCAGAATGCCCAGGACCACTACAACGCGTCACTTGACCTGTGCCCGGCCCGGCAGCTGCTGGAAGCCATCAGCAGCAAGTGGGTCACCCTGGTGATGCTGGCGCTTGAGGACGGGCAGCAGCGCCACAGCGATCTTCGCAAGCGCATTCCCGGGGCCAGCCAGAAAATGCTGACTTCCACACTGCGCTCGCTCGAACGCGATGGCCTGGTTCTGCGCCACGTCACCGTCTCCGTTCCAGTGCGCACAGACTACGAGCTCACTCCCCGCGGCCGCTCGCTGCTGAAGATCATTTTCGACATGAAGGAATGGGCCGAGGAAAACATGGACGATGTCGCGGCGTCGCGCCTGGAGCACGATAGCCCCAGGCCCGCTTTCAACCAGCGCAAGGACAGCAGCCTGCACCTGTCCTGACTGCACCGCGCCGGTGGAACCCCGGCCAGCTTCAGAGGCTGGCGCTGCGACGGGGAGCAAGCTGCGGGAAGGCAGTCACGTCGGGCCTGCTGCCTCGGTGGCGCGAGACATTAAGCACATCCGGGCCGGGAATAAGTAACATAACGCCGTAAAACCCTTGATATGACGGGGTTCCTTATGCCGTGGCGCTGTTCGGGCCGCGTAATATTTCTCAATGTTGGTTCGTCATGATATGCGGCACGGTCTTAGCGTATTCGGGTGAGCACTCAAACCCGCCCCTCAGAATCCGCCAAGACCGGCTTCCAGCTCCCCAAGTGGGCTGGCTCGTTCGGTTTCCAGATCATTGCCGCCCTGGTCGTCGGCCTTGGCCTCGGCCTGCTGGCCAAGTACACCGGCAGCACCAAGACCAACCCCAACGGCCTCGGCGCCACGCTGCAGACCATCGGCTCCAGCTATGTGTCACTGCTGCAGACAGCAGTGGTTCCCCTGATTTTCACCGCCGTCGTCAGCTCCATCTCCAACCTCCGCCAGGTCTCCAATGCGGCCAAGCTCGCCTGGAACACCCTGCTGTGGTTCGCCATCACTTCCCTCATCGCCGTGCTGATCGGCATCGGCCTGGGCGTGCTGCTGCAGCCCGGTGCCAACACCGGCATCACCGAGGAAGCCAAGTACTCCGGCAAGTCCGGTGACTGGTGGTCCTTCCTGATCGGCCTGTTCCCCAAGAACTTCCTTGGCCTGGGCGCCAGCTCCACCGTTGCCGAATCCGGCGCCGTCACCACCTCCGTGAGCTTCAACGTGCTCCAGATCCTGGTGATCGCCATCGCCGTCGGCGTTGCCGCGCTCAAGGTGGGCAAGGCTGCCGAACCGTTCCTGAACCTGAACGCCTCCGCACTGGCTGTCATCCAGAAGGTCCTGTGGTGGATCATCCGCATCGCACCGCTTGGTACCGTCGGCCTCATCGGCAACGCCGTCGCAGTCTACGGCTGGGACACCATCGGCTCCCTGGGCAAGTTCACCTTCGCCATCTACGTGGGCCTGGCCCTGGTCATCTTCGCGGTGTACCCGATCCTGGTCCGCAGCCACGGCCTGTCCGTCAAGCAGTACTTCTCCGGCGTATGGCCGGCCGTCCAGCTGGCCTTTGTGTCCCGCTCCTCGGTGGGAACCCTGCCGCTGACCCAGCGTGTCACCGAGCGCAGCATGGGTGTCCCCCGCGCCTACGCCTCCTTCGCCGTACCGCTGGGCGCCACCACCAAGATGGACGGCTGCGCAGCCATCTACCCCGCCATCTCGGCGATCTTCGTGGCCCAGTTCTTCGGTATCCAGCTGGACTTCAGCCAGTACCTGCTGATCGCCCTGGTGTCCGTCCTGGGCTCGGCCGCAACCGCCGGGACCACCGGCGCTGTGGTGATGCTGACGCTGACCCTCTCCACGCTGGGACTGCCGCTGGCCGGCGTCGGCCTCCTGCTGGCCATCGATCCCATCCTGGACATGGGGCGCACCGCCGTAAACGTGGCCGGCCAGGCGCTGGTGCCCACCATCGTGGCCAAGCGCCAGGGCATCCTGGACGAGCAGCTGTACAACGCACCCCGCAACGGCACGCCGTTTGTTGACGACTCTGTTGACACCGCAGCCGCTCCGTCCGACGGAACCTCCACCGACACCACGTCGCGTGAACTGGCGGACGCGAAGGCCTAAGGGGCCTCTGCTCACCACTGGCAGTAAACAACTGGCAGTAAGAAGAAGTCCCCGGGAAATCTCCCGGGGACTTCTTCTGCATTTAAGCCACCGGCTCAGTGGCCACCGATGACACCATTCTGTACAGCCTTGGTGACGGCGTCCGCTTCGGCCTGGGTCAGCTTTCCGTCCGTCACGGCCTGGTCAAGCCTCGACTTCAGTGCCGCAGCCCGTTCCGCCTGCTTCTCGGTGCGGAGTTCGTCCAGCGCAGCGGTCACCTTGGATTCCTCGATGCCGAGGGACTCCGACAAGGCCTTGGCCAAGGCAGCATCACGGGCGGCCTGGTCAGGCCTCTCGCCATCGGCGGGCGGGGAAGAGGGCTTGTTCGCTTCACGGAAGGCCTGGAGCGCCTCCGTTACCTTCGCCTCCTCCACGCCGAGCTTCGCCGCGAGCGCGGATGCCTGGGCTACGCCCCGCTCGCCGCCGCGTCCGCCGTGCTTGCCCATGCTGCCGGGCGCGGTGCTGCTGCTTCCGTCGGCTGAGGCACTGGAGCTGGCGCTGGGAGCGGGGGTTGGTGTGGTGGTGGCGGAGGCCATGCCGGCAACACCGATTCCGGCACCGAGGGCCAGCGCCGCGGCTGACAAGCCAAGGGTCATTTTCTTTGTGCGTGACATTCTTTGTCTCCTGGATCTGCCGTCAGTAACGGCTGCTGATGGTTCATCCCTCCCGGGACATTCCAAGCATCGCCAGGCCAGTTCTGGAACAGCTGTTCGGAACCTTTCATCTTCCTGTGAATCCGGAGCGGAAAAACTTGCCCACTGTGCAAAGTTGCACGTAGTGTAATCAGCATGGCAACCAGCACAGGCAGCATCCCAGCGGTAGCAGCCACCCCGTCACGGCGCGAGCTGAACAAGGCCGCCACCCGCCAGGCCATCACGGACGCTGCTTTGTCACTGCTGCGCAGCCACGGCCCGGGAAGCTTCACGGTGGAGGACATTGCGGACACCGCCGGCATTTCACGGCGCACCTTCTTCAACTACTTCAGCAGCACCGACGCCGCCCTCGCGGCCGTCACCCACGGGTTCCTGGACAATGCCATCCAGCAGTTCCGGCTGCGGCCGGCTGACGAACCGATCCTGCAGTCGGCACAAGCGGCCCTGATGGCACTGGCCGACCCCATGACCGTGGCGCCGCTGGCGGAACTGTTTACCCTCACGCAGCAAAGCACGCTGATGTCGCACTCGGAGCTTCAGGCCTGGGAGCACTGCACCGAGCAGATCATCGCCGTCGCCCGCGAACGGGTGGCGGGCGGCGCCGACGGTGTGGACGAGCTCTACGTCCGTGCACTGGCCGGTGCTGTGATCTCCTGCGGCAAGGCCGCCCTGGAGGTCTGGTTTACGCGCCGCGGCGCGGACCTATCCCCCGCTTCCCTGGCAGAGCTCCGGCAGCTGCTCATCGACTCCATGGCGCTGCTGGGCTCCGGTTTCACCGCAGGCACCAGTCCTGCACCCCTTTCCACCTCTTCCGCATCCGCTTCTTCCTGATCAGATCGGCTTCCTGTTATGGCACTGTTCCTTTACCGCCTGGGCAAGTTCTCCTACCGCCGGCGCTGGCTGGTCATCTCACTGTGGCTGGCCGTTCTGGTTGCTGTCGGCGGGTCAGCTGCCGCCTTCCATGGCACTCTGTCCAACAATTTCCAGATCCCCGGCACCGAAACGCAACGGATCGCGGACAAGCTGAAGCAAGAGCTTCCGGCCGCTTCCGGAGGCACGGCCACCATCGTTTTCGAAGCTCCCGACGGCGGTTTTACCGCCGAGAGCCGGGCCGCGGTCACCGACGCGCTAAAGAAGCTTGAGTCCGTGCCAAACGTCCGCGGCACGGTGGATCCTTTCGCCACGCAGGCGCAGGTGGACCAGGCCGGCCAGGCCATCGCCGACGGCGGGCAGCAGCTCGCCGCGGGCCAGGCACAACTGGACGCCTCCCGCGCGCAGCTGGATGCCGGCAAAGCCCAGCTGGCGGCAGCCGAGCAGCAGCTCGCCGCCGCTGGCGCACCCGCTGCCCTCATTGAGGCGCAGCTTGGCCAGCAGAAGGCGGCCCTGGCAGAGGGGCAGGCAAAGCTCGACGCCGGCACACGGGTACTCGAAGCCGGCAAGGCCAAGCTGGAGGCGGGCAAGCGCCAGGCAGATGCATCGTCGGCCATCCGCTTTGTCTCGGAAGACGGACGCGCCGCCGTGGCACAAGTACAGTTCAACACCTCCATCAACGGCCTGAGCCCGGAGGTCCGCCAGCAGGTCCAGGACATCGCCCATGAAACATCCGCTGCCGGAGTCACCGCCTATGCCAGCAAGGAGATCACCGAGGACATCTCCGAACTCTTCGGCGCCGCCGAGATCATCGGCATCGCGGTTGCTGCCCTGGTCCTGATCATCATGCTGGGCACGCTGATTGCCGCCGGGCTGCCGCTGCTGATGGCCATCATGGGTGTCGGCATCGGCGTCGGCATCACCTTCGCGCTCTCCGGCCTGTTCGACATGAGCTCCATCTCCCCCATGCTGGCCCTGATGCTGGGCCTCGCCGTCGGGATCGATTACTCCCTGTTCATCGTCAACCGGCACCGCACGCAGCTCCTGGCCGGAATGGCCCAGGAGGAATCAGTAGCCCGTGCCACCGGCACCTCCGGCAACGCCGTGGTCTTCGCCGGCCTCACCGTCATCATCGCCCTCGCCGCCCTGGTGGTGCCGGGCCTGCCCTTCCTTGCCGTGATGGGCCTGGCAGCGGCCGGGACCGTGGCGGTAGCCGTGCTGGTGGCCATCACCCTGACCCCGGCCATGCTGTCGCTGATCGGCCGCCGCATTATCTCGAAGCGCGCCTGGGCCAAGGCCGAGGCGCACAATGCCGAACCCGGCCATGCAGCAGCCGATGAAGCCCAGGACCGCGAGCGCAGCACGCACGGCTGGGGCGGCCTGGTCACGCGCCACCCAGTGCTGGCACTCCTGGCCGGTGTACTCCTGCTGGGCACGCTCGCGCTCCCCGCCACCCAGCTGCAGCTGGCACTTCCCGACGGCGGATCCGAACCGGTGGAGTCAGAGGCTTACCAGGCATACGACCTGACCGCCCGGAGCTTCGGCGAGGGCGTCACCGGCCCGATTGTTGCCGTGGGCGAGTTCCCGGCAAACCTGGACGAAGCGCAGGCGCAGGCCCTGCAGTATGACGTCGCGGACAAGCTCCGGGCGGTAGACAACGTGGTGGCTGCCGTGCCCGTCGCCCTCAGCGAGGACCGGCGCACCGCCGTTTTCCAGGTCATCCCCAAGGAAGGTCCGGCCAGCGCCAGCACGGTCCGGGTGGTGGCCGAACTCCGCGGCCTGAACGAGGACATCCAGTCCGAATACGGAGTGGCCATGGGCCTTACCGGCCAGACCGCCGGCAACGTGGACGTCTCCACGAAGCTCGGCGCCGCCCTGCCGCCCTACCTGGCCATCGTCGTCGGCCTTTCCCTGGTCCTGCTGCTGCTGGTCTTCCGCTCCATCGTGGTTCCCCTGCTCGCCACGGGCGGCTTCCTGCTCTCCCTGGCGGCGGCCTTCGGCGCCGTGGTGGCCGTGTACCAGTGGGGCTGGCTGGGGAGCGTGTTCGACGTCGCCAACCCCGGCGCGGTCCTGAGCTTCCTGCCGATCATCCTGATCGGCGTGCTGTTCGGGCTGGCCATGGACTACCAGGTGTTCATCGCCTCCGGAATGCGCGAAGCCTACATGCACGGCTCCACCGCGAAGCAGGCCGTCCGGGTGGGCTTCCGCCACGCGGCCGCCGTGGTGACAGCCGCGGCGATCATTATGGTCAGCGTCTTCGCCGGCTTCATCTTCAGCCACCTCACCATGGTGCGGCCGCTGGGCTTCGCGATGGCGTTCGGTGTGCTGCTTGATGCGTTCGTGGTCCGCATGACCATCGTCCCTGCCGTGATGTACCTGCTGGGCGAGAAGTCCTGGTGGCTGCCGCGCTGGCTGGACCGGATCCTCCCGGACGTGGATGTGGAAGGCGCCCAGCTGAGCCGGCCCGCCGCCACCAAGGCGTCCGAAGAACTGGTCCACTAGGCTGGATCCGTGGTCCGCCTGATTCTTGCCTCCCAGTCCCCTGCCCGCACCAAGCTCCTCACCGAGGCCGGCATCCGGCATACAGTGCTGGTATCGGACGTTGACGAGGACGCCGTCCAGGCCCGGTACGGCGTCACCGATCCGCATGACACGGCCCTGCTGCTGGCGCGTGCCAAGGCCGAGGCCGTCGCAGCCCTTCCCGAGGCGGACGGGGCCCTGGTGCTTGGCTGCGACTCCGTCTTTGAGTTCGACGGCGAGGCGCACGGCAAGCCGTACACCGCCGCCGTCGCGCGGGAACGCATGCTCCGGATGAGCGGCAACACCGGTGTGCTGCACACCGGGCACTGGCTGGTGGACTGCCGCGATACCGAGCCGGACGATGATGGCGCGCCGGGCACCGGTGCCACCTTGGGGACAGTGGCCTCGGCAGAGGTTTCCTTCCTGGAGATGGACGCGGTGGAGATCGACGCGTACATCGCCACGGGCGAGCCGCTCCACTGCGCGGGCTCCTTCACCATCGACGGCCTGGGTGGGGCCTTCATCCGGAAGGTCGACGGCGATCCGCACACCGTCGTCGGACTTTCCGTCTCCACGCTCCGCGCCCTGCTGGCTAGTGCGCAGGTCCGGATCACGGAACTCTGGCCGGCGTCCTAAAGGAAGCGATTTCGGCGACTCTTGTAGCTTCCCTACAAAGGCTGGGCGCTTTACACGCGGAATCCGCAAGTAATATCGGCGGAACCCTCAAAACCGCGCTAGGCTCCCTGAAGGAAAGAAGGAGACGCCTTGTCAGCAAATTTGGAGCAGTCCGCACATCCCACGCAGTCGACCCTCACAAAGGTGCTGATCGCAAACCGCGGTGAAATTGCGGTGCGCATCATCCGCGCCGCCCGTGACGAAGGCATCGCCTCGGTTGCTGTGTATGCGGACGCGGACCGGGATGCCTTGCACGTCCGCCTTGCTGACGAGGCCTACGCCCTGGGCGGGAACACCGCCGCGGAGTCCTACCTGGTGATGGACAAAATCATCGACGCCGCCCGGCAGTCCGGGGCCGACGCCATCCACCCCGGTTATGGCTTCCTGGCCGAGAACGCGCAGTTCGCGGCCCGCGTCATTGAGGCCGGCATCACCTGGATCGGCCCCTCGCCCGAAGCCATTTCGGCCCTTGGGGACAAGGTCCAGGCGCGGCACATCGCCGAAAAAGTCGGTGCGCCCCTCGTTCCCGGCACCGCCGATCCCGTGGAATCAGCCGAGGAAATCCTGGACTTCGTGGACCGGCACGGGCTGCCCGTAGCCATCAAGGCAGCGTTTGGCGGCGGCGGCCGCGGCATCAAGGTGGCCCGCACCCGGGACGAGATTCCCGAACTGTACGAATCCGCCGTCCGCGAAGCCACCGCAGCCTTTGGCCGCGGCGAATGCTTCATTGAACGGTTCCTGGACGCGCCCCGCCACGTGGAGACCCAGTGCCTGGCGGATGCGTACGGGAACGTTGTGGTGGTCTCCACCCGCGACTGCTCGCTGCAGCGCCGCAACCAGAAACTGGTGGAAGAAGCCCCGGCCCCCTTCCTCACGGAAGACCAGAACCGCCGCCTCTACGAATCCTCGAAGGCCATCCTGAAAGAGGCCGGCTACCTTGGCGCCGGCACGTGCGAATTCCTCGTGGGGCAGGACGGCACCATCTCCTTCCTCGAGGTCAATACCCGCCTGCAGGTGGAGCACTGCGTTTCCGAGGAAGTCACCGGCATCGACCTGGTGCGCGAACAGTTCCGGCTGGCCCGCGGCGAGGAGCTCGGCTACAGCGATCCGGAAGTACGCGGGCACTCTTTCGAATTCCGGATCACCGGCGAAGACCCGGGCCGGAACTTCCTGCCCGCCCCCGGCACCCTCCGGGTCCTGAAAAACCCCACCGGCCCCGGCGTGCGCATCGACTCCGGCGTGGAGCAGGGCGATGTCATCAGCGGCAACTTCGATTCCATGCTCTCCAAGCTCATCGTCACAGGCGCCAGCCGCCCGCAGGCGCTGCAGCGAGCCCGCCGCGCCCTCGAGGAAATGGTGGTCGAAGGCATTCCCACGGTGATCCCGTTCGACCTCGCAGTGGTTTCCGACCCCGCCTTCGCACCGGCCGAGGGCCCGTTCCGGGTCCACACCCGCTGGATTGAGACTGAGTTCGTCAACAACCTGCCCGCCTGGACCTCCGATGGCGGCAGCACCGAAACCCCGGCCGAAGACCGGCAGCGCGTGGTGGTTGAGGTGGGCGGCAAGCGGCTCGAGGTGGTCCTCCCGGCCTCGCTCGGTTCCGTGACCGCCGGCACCGCAGGCGCCACTGCCAAGCCAGGCAAGTCGAAGAAGCGCTTGCGTGCCGGCGGCACCGCTGCGGCCACAGGCAACGCCCTGACCTCACCCATGCAGGGCACCATCGTCAAGGTGGCCGTTGCCAACGGTGACGTAGTGGCCGAGGGTGACCTGGTGGTGGTCCTGGAAGCAATGAAGATGGAACAGCCGCTGACTGCGCACCGCTCCGGAACCGTCACCGGGCTCACCGCAGCCGCCGGCGAAACGGTGTCGGCAGGCGCCGTCATCGCCACCATCGAAGACTAGCGCCGGAGGCCCCTCGTGCTCGCACCCAGTTTTGAAGAAGAAGTGGACCGCTACCACCTCGCCGTCCCGGAAATCACCCAGGGCAACCCGGAGCCCGTCAAGGAGCTGTATTCCCGGCTCGACGACGTGACCCTCGCCAACCCGTTCGGCGGCATCGCCCGCGGGTGGGCGCAGGTGGAAGCCCGGCTGGACCAGGCCGCACGGCAGTTCCAGGACGGCGAGATGCTGGGGTTTGACACTGTCACTTCCTACACCGCCCGTGACACCGCCTTCCTGGTGGAAACGGAACATTTCCGCGCCCGCCTGGACGGCGCCGCCGTCGCCGAGGAATTCGCACTCCGGGTCACCAGCGTCTTCCGGCGCGAGGAAGGGTACTGGAAACTGGTGCACCGGCACGCCGACCCCGCTGCCCGTCCCCAGTCCCGCCGGTCGCTGAGCCAGCCCGCCGCCAGCTGAAAGGCGGCAGCACCGGGCCGTGAGGTTGTGCCGGGAGTCTGGTCTCCGCGGCTTGGCCGGGAGGCTGACAGGCCGGAGCGAAGAAGGCACACTTAGCACATGTTGCCTTTCCTGCTCCTGGCATCACGCGCCGAGGACGCCGCCGCCGAGGACGAGTATGCCGCCTATCTGCGGTACGGCGGCCTGGAGCCCTCGGAGCTGCGGCGCATCAGGCTGGAAGCTGCTCCCCTGCCCGAGTTGGATCTGTCCGCCTATTCGGGGGTGATCGTGGGCGGCAGTCCGTTCACTTCGAGCGACCCGCCGGAGCACAAGACGCCCACGCAGCACCGGGTGGAGCATGAGCTGGCCGGGCTCCTGGACGAGCTGGTGGCCGGCGACTTCCCGTTCCTGGGCGCCTGCTACGGGGTGGGGACGCTGGGTACGCACCAGGGCGCCGTGATCGACAGGACCTACGGCGAGCCGCTCGGCGCGGCGGAGATCGAACTCACGGACGCCGGACTGGAGGATCCCGTGCTTAGCGGCATGCCGCGCCGGTTCACCGCCTTCACCGGCCATAAGGAAGCCTGCACCGTCCTGCCCCGGCACGCCGTGCTCCTGGCGAGATCGGCGGCCTGCCCCGTGCAGATGTTCCGCATCCGGCAGAACCTGTACGCCACCCAGTTCCACCCTGAGCTCGATGCCGAAGGCCTTTGCACCCGCATCGACATCTACCGGCACGCGGGCTACTTCCCGCCGGAGTCCGCCGAAGACCTGATGGCAAGCGCACGGCGGTTCACAGTCACGGAGCCCATGAACATCCTCAAGAACTTCGTGGCCCGCTACGCACACTAGCCGCGGCAGCCCGCCGTCGTGCGTTCCCGCCCGGTTACTCCCGCAGAGGCAGAAAAGTGCCCGGCACAATCCCCGCAGTGACGGGAATTGTGCCGGGCACCTCTGTTACCAACCGGGCTGGAAGGAACGGCCCGCGGACTTAGGCCACGTTGTTCTCGTAGTCCAGGTCGCGGGTTTCCTTGCTGACGAACAGCGCGATAAGGGTCAGCACGGCCATGGCGGTCAGGTACACACCCACGAGCACCGGGCTGCCGTCTGCGAGTTCCCACAGGGCCACGGCGATGAACGGCGCCACCGCGGCACCGAGGATGCTGGAGAAGTTGTAGCTCACGGCAGAGCCGGTGTAGCGGACGTTCGTGGGGAACAGCTCAGGCAGCAGGGCGCCCATCGGACCGAAGGTAAGGCCCATGAGGGAGAACCCGATGATGAGCAGCGCCATGGTGCCGATGAACCCGCCGCTGAAAAGGGGGACGAACAGCAGGCCGAAAACGAAGATGCCGGCTGTGACGGCGATGAGCATCTTGCGGCGGCCGTACTTCTCGGCCAGTGGTCCGGACACCAGTGTGAAGATGCCGAAGAAGACGACGCCGGCAATCAGCATCCAGAGGAAGTCGTTGCGGGTGTAGCCCAGGCCGGGAACGAACGCGGCGGCTGCCGCGTCGGACATCGGTTTGCCGGCCTTTTCCGCCGCGGCCCTGGCGGCCTCGAGGCTTGAGGGACGGGTGCCGAACGTCAGGGTGAACGTGGTCATCAGGTAGAAGAGCACGTACGTGGCCAGCATGATGAACGTGCCCAGGATCAGCTGGCGCCAGCTGGTCTTGAACACCCGGCCCAGGGGCAGCTTGGCCACCTCGTTGGACTCGAGGACCTTGGTGAAGGCAGGGGTCTCGATCAGCTTGAGGCGGACGTAGAGGCCGATGATCACCATGACTGCGCTGAGCAGGAACGGCACACGCCAGCCCCAGGCCTGGAAGTCAGCCGGGCTCAGGGCGTAGTTGAAGACCAGGAAGATGACGTTGGCGATGATGAAGCCGATGGGTGCGCCCAGTTGCGGGAAGGTGCCGTAGATTGCGCGCTTGTTGGCCGGTGCGTTTTCGGTGGCCAGCAGCGCGGCGCCGCTCCATTCGCCACCGAGGGCGAGGCCCTGGGCGAAGCGCATCACCACGAGCAGGGCCGGAGCCAGGAATTCCCAGCCGGGCACCAGCGCCGTGGGCAGGCATCCGATCAGGAAGGTGGCGATGCCCATGGTCAGCAGCGAGGCCACCAGGGTGCCCTTGCGGCCGAACTTGTCGCCGAAGTGGCCGAAGATGATGGATCCCAGCGGGCGGGCCACGAAGGCCACACCGAAGACTGCGAAGGAGCTCAGCAGCTGGGTTGTTTCATTCTGGCTGGGGAAGAACAGCTGCGGAAACACCAGTACTGCAGCAGTCGCGTAGACGTAAAAGTCGTAAAACTCGACCGTGGTGCCGATCAGGCTGGCAACGATGACTCGGCCGCGTGAGTTCACCGGCTGCGAACCGGGCACCGTGGACGTATCGGTGGATGACATAGGGTAAACGCTTTCGCTTGAACCGGCCGGACGCTGGCATTGCCTCCGGCTCGAAATAGTTAGAGTTCAATATTAGTTCCGGTCGTCCAGTCAATGGACGAAAGGTCCACTATTCGGACCTGTGCTGTGTGTCTCATTTTTGCGCGCTCCACCAAGCCTAACGGTCCCCCAAAGGCTCCGATAGGCAAATGTCACAGCCCGTTAACACACGGCGTCGGTCTGTGAAACGCGCCTTACCTACCTTGGAGGAACAACATCCCCCCGAAGGAGGTACCCCGTGACTGTTGACCGCACCGCTGATGCCGGCCCCGGCAATTCCCTTGATCTTGACGAGACCGCAAGGTCGAAAGACGCATCCGCCAGCGCACAGCCCGGCTCTACCCGCACTACCGTTGCCCCCGCCCTTGATTTCCGCCCCGGCCGCTGGATCGCCAACTGGGATGCAGAGAATAAGGAACAGTGGGAATCCGGCGGCCGCACCATCGCCCGCCGCAACCTCAATTGGTCAATCTTCGCCGAATTCCTCGGTTTCGTTGTGTGGCAGCTCTGGTCCATCGTGGTGGTCCAGCTGCCCGCCGCAGGCTTTACGCTCTCCACCTCGGAAATCTTCTGGCTGATCTCCATGCCCAGCCTGGTGGGTGCCACGCTGCGCATCCCCTACACCTTTATGGTTCCCCGCTTCGGCGGCCGGAACTGGACCATCGTGTCCGCGCTGCTGCTCCTGATCCCCACCACCGGCCTGGCGCTGTGTGTCTCCAACCCGGAAACGCCGTTCGGCGTGATGCTCCTGGTGGCAGCCCTCGCCGGCTTCGGCGGAGGCAACTTCGCCAGCTCCATGGCCAACATCACCTTCTTCTACCCCGCCCGTGAAAAGGGCTGGGCCCTGGGCCTTAACGCCGCCGGCGGAAACATGGGGGCCGCCGTCGCGCAGCTCGCCGTGCCCATTGCCATCACCCTGCTCGCCGCGGGCACTGTCAACCTGCCGCTGGCCGGCTGGATGTGGGTGCCGTTGATCCTGGTGGCAGCCTTTGGCGCCTTCAAGTACATGGACAACCTCACCAGCGCCAAGGGTGACATCGCCGGATCCGTGGCAGCGCTGAAGGAACCGCACCTGTGGGTCATGGCGCTGCTGTACATCGGCACCTTCGGTTCGTTCATCGGCTTCGCCGGTGTGTTCCCAAAGCTGATCAAGGACTACTTCCCCGCTTTCTCCTCCATCGGAGTGGGTACCGTGGCCCTGTCACTGGCCTTCCTCGGCCCGCTGGTGGGCTCGCTGGCCCGGCCGTACGGCGGACGGATGGCGGACCGCATGGGCGGCGCCCGGATGACCGTGACCGCGTTCGCCTCCATGGCAGTCATCACCCTCACCATGATCTGGACCCTGCCGCTGAAGAACTTCTGGCTGTTCCTGATCCTCTTCCTGATGCTCTTCACCGCGAGCGGCTTCGGAAACGGCGCCACCTACCGGATGATCCCGGTCATCTTCGCCACCTCCAGCCGTGCCGCCCGCAAGGGGGCAAGCTCGGTGGCCACCCAGCGCCTCGCGTCCTCGGCCCTCGGCCTGATCTCCGCCATCGGCGCCTACGGCGGGTTCGTGATCCCGCAGGTACTGAACGCCTCCAACACCGCCAGCGGCTCCTACACCCCGGCCTTCTACGGCTTCGTCGGAGCGTACGTCCTGATGCTGGCCGTCTGCTGGTTCTGCTATATCCGCAACGCCAACCGAAATGCGATGGGACACGTCTAACATGACCAAAAGCGCCGACACGCACTGCCCTTACTGCGCTTTGCAGTGCGCCATGACGCTCACGTCTCCAGCGGAACTGACCCCGGCCGTCCAGCCGGGGTCAGTCCCCGTGTCCGCACCGGCCGTCGGGGAACGGCCTTCCCTCACGGCACCCCTTGAGGTCAGCGGACGCGACTTCCCCACCAACCGCGGCGGCCTGTGCCGCAAGGGCTGGACTTCGGCCACCCTGTTGAACCACCCGGGCCGGATCACCGAGCCCCTGCTGAAGGGCCCCGACGGCGTCCACCGCCCCATCGGCTGGGAGCAGGCCCTGGACCTCGCGGCCGGCGCAGTGAAAGACGCACAGGCCCGCTACGGACGCGACGCCGTGGGCGTTTTCGGCGGCGGCGGCCTCACCAACGAAAAGGCCTACATGCTGGGCAAGTTCGCCCGGCTCGCCCTGGGAACCTCCCGCATCGACTACAACGGACGCTTCTGCATGTCCTCCGCCGCGGCGGCCGGAATGCGCGCCTTCGGGGTGGACCGCGGCCTGCCGTTCCCGCTCGAAGCCCTGGACACCGCCAGCACCATCCTGATGCTGGGCTCCAATGTTGCCGAAACCATGCCTCCCTTCGTCCAGCACCTCAAGGGAACGCGCGACGCCGGCGGGCTGATTGTGGTGGATCCGCGCCGTTCCGCCACGGCGGCTTTTACGGCCGACGGCGGCGGCCTGCACCTCCAGCCCCTGCCGGGCACCGATCTCGCCCTGCTCCTGGGAATTTCGCACGTGGTAATCCACGAGGACCTGGTGGACACCGCGTACGTCGAGGAACGCACATCGGGCTACAGCGCCGTGGTCCGCAGCGTGAACTCCTTCTGGCCCGAACGTGTCCAGTCCATCACAGGAGTACCTGCCGAGCTCATCCGCGAGACAGCCCGCCGGCTTGCCTCCGGCGCACGGGCCGGAGGCAGCTACATCCTTACCGGCCGCGGCGTGGAGCAGCACGTGGACGGCACCGATACCGCCACCGCTGCCATCAACCTCAGCCTCCTGCTGGGCCTGCCGGGTTCGGCCCGCAGCGGCTACGGCACCCTCACGGGCCAAGGCAACGGCCAGGGTGGCCGCGAACACGGCCAGAAAGCCGACCAGCTCCCGGGCTACCGCAAAATCACCGATCCCGCCGCCCGTGAGCACGTGGCCAAGGTGTGGGGTGTCCCGGAGCAGCTGATCCCCGGGCCGGGGCTGCCGGCCGTCCAGCTGCTCAAGTCGTTGGGACAGCCCGACGGCGTCCGTTGCCTTTTCGTCCACGCTTCCAACATCGCCGTGGCCTCCCCCGACGCCAACGCCGTGATTCAAGGACTGCGCAGCCTGGACTTCCTGGTGGTCTGCGACTTCTTTATGTCCGAGACCGCGGCCGAGGCAGACCTCATCCTTCCAGTACTCCAGTGGGCGGAGGAGGAAGGCACGCTCACCAACCTTGAAGGCCGGGTCCTGCGCCGCCGCCGGGCCCTCACGCCGCCTGCAGGCGCCCGCAGTGAACTGTGGATCATGGCACGGCTGGCCGAGGCCCTCGATGCGCCGTCCACCTACAGCGAGGACCCGGAGACGGTCTTCGAGGAACTCCGGCTGGCCTCTGCCGGCGGGCTGGCAGACTACTCCGGCATCGACTATGCCATGCTGGACCGCGGCGAAGCTGCCTACTGGCCGTACCCGCAAGGCAGCACCGGAAGCCCGCGGCTGTTCCGGGACTCCTTTGCGCACGCCGACGGCAAAGCCGTGATGGTCCCGGTGGCGCCCCGCCGCCGTCGGACGCCCGCCGCAAATCCTGACCCGGCCGCCACGACCATGACGCTTATCACCGGCCGCCTCCTGGAGCACTATCAGTCCGGCGCCCAGACCCGCCGGGTGGCCGAGCTGCTGGAAACCCGGCCGGAGGCGAAGCTGCAGGTCCACCCGGCCGCCGCGGCGGCCATGGGCATCACCGAAGGGTCCCTCGTTTCGGTGGCGAATGAGCGCGGCGAGGTGCTGTGCCGGGCCGAGCTGAGCACGGCGATCCGTACGGACACAGTGTTCCTGCCCTTCCATTTTCCTGAACTCGAGAGCGCCAACCGCCTCACGGAGGCGGCGACGGATCCCACGTCCGGAATGCCCGAGTTCAAGTTCAACAAAGTGTGGGTGCGGCCTGCCGCCACCCCCCTGTCAACCAACGTGCTGCAAACGACGGAGGCCTCATGAGCGAGCAGATTGTCATTGTGGGATTCGGCCCGGTGGCCGCCCGGCTGGTTGATGAGCTCCTGCCCGCCGTCCGGGACGGCCATGTGCATCTCACGGTGGTGGGCGCGGAAGCTGAAGCAGCCTACAACCGCGTGCTGGTGGCCGATCTGGGCGTGGGCCGAACCACGGCTGAAGCCTTGGCGCTTTCCGACGCCGATGCCCTGGCCGCCGACGGCGTGGATGTCCGGCTGGGCATCCGCGTCCGCCGCGTGGACCGCGCCCGGCAGCAGGTCCTGCTGACCGACGGCTCCGTGGCGCACTACGACCGGCTGGTATTCGCCACCGGATCCCGCCCGGTGATCCCCAACCTGACCGGCATCAACCCGGATCCCACCTCGCCGGTCCTGCCGGCCGGCGTGACAGCCCTTCGCGACCTGCGCGACGCTGAAGTGCTGCGGCAGGCGGTGGACGGCGGTAAGCGCGTGGTGGTCCTCGGCGGCGGCGTCCTGGGCCTGGAGACGGCGCTGGCAGCGGCTGAAGAAGGCGCCACGGTCACGGTGGTCCACAACGGACCGCACCCGCTGGGACGCAACATCGACCGCGGCGGCGGCGCCGTCCTTGCCGCCAGCCTGCGCCGCTGCGGAGTCCGGATGGCCGGCAACGCGCGCTCCACCGGCGTGGAGCACAACGCGGCCGACGGCGGGTTCTCGGCATTGCTGCTCGACGACGGGTCGGCGATCGACGGCGACCTCCTGGTCATTTCGTGCGGTGTCCGCCCCCGCACCGAACTGGCCGAGGGCTGCGGGCTTTCCACCGCCAGCGGGATCCTGGTGGACCACCGGCTGCGGGCGCACCACGAACCGCACATCTTTGCCATTGGCGACTGCGCGGAGGTGCGGTGCCCTGAACCGGACTGCGCCCGCTGCCGGAATGCCAAGGGCCCGTCCGGCCTGGTGGGGCCGGGCTGGCGGCAGGCCGAATGGCTGGCCGAATACCTGACCCTGCTGGCGTCAGGGGCTTCGGCAGAAGCCGAAGCCCTTCCGGAGCTGCCGGCCGAGCAGGCAGGCGTTGTTGTCCTCAAGGCCCGGGGCATGAACATGGCTGTGGCCGGGGACAACGCCGCCGAGCCGTGGGACGAGGAGGTCCTCACGGCCGGCGCCGGCAACGGCCGCGCCCGGCTGCAGATTGCGCAGTGGGCGGACCCGGAGCATGGCCGCTACGTCAAAATGACCACCCGGGGCGGCGTCCTGGAGGGGCTGGTGGCCGTGGGCATGCCGCGCACGGCGGCCGAACTGGTGGGGCTTTTCGAGCGAGGCGCCGAGCTGCCCGCGGACAGGTCGCTGCTGCTGCGCCTTGACGGGCCGGACCAGCTGCCCGGTGCGGCGGCCGATCCGCAGGGCACCGTGTGCCGCTGCGCAGGCGTCAGCGGGGCAACCATCCAGGGGGCCGTGGAAGAAGGCTGCTCCACCGTGGCCGAGGTTTCCAAAGCCACCCGGGCGGGTACCGGCTGCGGCGGCTGCCACGAGGACATCAAGGGGCTCATCGAAAAACACTTCTCCCCAGTCGCCCCCTAACCTCGCAAGCTCGGTCAGGGAACCCGGCGGCCGTGGCCCTAGGGGCAAGCCCTCGGTGGTTGAGCCTGTCGAAACTTGGGCTGTTTACACCGGTGCCTTGGGGATCAGGATCCAGAGAGCGATGTAGACCAGCTCGCCGATCCCCACCAATCCGAAAATGACGAAGCCCAGCCGGACCAGGAACTTCGGAAGCCCGAACCGGGCCGCCAGGGCAGCGCAGACGCCGCCGATGATTTTGCCGCTGCGCGGTCGAACAAGGTCTGTTGCCATGGCTGCCACTCCTCCTTGAGTCGATGGCTGATGCAGGGACGGCCGGGAAAATCCTGATGAAATTCCCGGCCGGTCCTCAGAGGCGTCTATGCAGGGCGCACCGGGGGTCAGACTCCCGGCGGCGCCGCTTCCCTGCAAGCGCAGGTCCTACATGTGCACGTGCAGCCGGCGCGCAGCCTCCGAGATCGAGCCCGTGAGTGACGGGTACACGGTAAAGGTGCTGGCGACGTCATCCACATGCAGCTTCTGCTTGACGGCGATGGAGATGGGGAAGATCAGCTCGGAGGCGTTGGGACCCACCACCACACCGCCGATGACCGTTCCGGAGCCCTTCCGGGCGAAAATCTTTACAAAACCGTCCTTGGTGTTGCGCATCTTGGCCCGTGCATTGCTGCGGAGCGAGAGCTTCACCACGTCGCCCTGGTACTTGCCGGAGTCGATATCGGCCTCGGACACGCCCACATTGGCAATTTCGGGTGAGGTGAAAATGTTGGATGCCACCTGGTGCAGCTTGAGCGGGGTAACGGCGTCACCCATGAAGTGGGCAACGGCAATCCGGCCCTGCATGGCCGCGACGGAGGCCAGCGGCAGGACCCCGGTGCAGTCACCGGCGGCGTAAATATTGGGGGCGGTGGTGCGGGAGACGCCGTCCACTTTGATGTGGCCACTTTCGCTGACCGCAACGCCCGCTTCTTCCAGCCCAATGCCGGCGGTGTTCGGGATGGAGCCCAGGCAGAGCAGGCAGTGGCTGCCGGTTACTTTGGACCCGTCGCTCAAGGTGACCACCACGCCGTCGTCCGTGCGCTCCACCTGCTCCGCGCGGGACCGCGACAGGACCCGCACGCCGCGGCGTTCAAACACCTCCTCGAGAACCACGGCAGCGTCAACGTCAGAACCAGGCAGCACCCGGTCACGGCTGGAAATCAGGGTGACCTTCGAGCCGAGGCCGTTGTAGGCGGACGCGAACTCGGCCCCGGTCACGCCGGAGCCCACCACGATCAGGTCTTCGGGAAGTTCGTCCAGGTTGTAGATCTGGGTCCAGTTCAGGATCCGCTCACCGTCAGGGCGGGCCGTGGGCAGCTCGCGGGGATGGGCGCCGAGCGCCAGCAGGATGGTGTCCGCCTCCACGGTCTCGGTGCCCTCCGCCGTGAGGACCTCGATGGTGTGGTCATCCAGGAGCCGCCCGGATCCGGCCAGAATGCGCACGCCCTGCTGCGCCAAACCGTCGGAGATGTCCTTGGACTGGCTGCGCGCGAGGTTCAGGAGGCGGTCGTTGATGTGTTTGAGATCAGCGCGCATCACCGGCACAAAGTCTCCGCCGTCGACGTCGAACTTCACTCCCAGCTCCCCCGCCTCGGCGACGCGGGTCATCAGGTCCGCGGTGGCGATCAGGGTCTTGGACGGGACGACGTCGGTCAGCACGGCGGAGCCGCCGAGCCCGGCACGCTCGATGATGGTGACCTGCGCTCCAAGCGAGGCGGCCACCATGGCGGCCTCATATCCGCCCGGACCACCTCCCAGGATTGCGATCCGGGGTGAACTGAAATCTGGATGCGTAGTCACAAACAATCATTCTCCCGCATCCCCTGCCGGACCGCCAAAGAAACCGTTCTCTGGGGAAAACCGCCAAAGGCTGGGCCCTGCAGGAGCGGCAGGATAACTTGTACCAGTGAGTACAACAGACTTCCTGAACACGGATCCCTTCGCTGCCGCCCGCGCCGCCGCCGACTACATTGCCGAGGAAACCGGCGTGGACCGCCACGACGTGGCCCTGGTGCTCGGCTCCGGCTGGGCAGACGCCGCCAGCCTCATCGGCGAGACCACAGCTACCCTGTCCGCCGAGGAAGTCCCCGGTTTCCACGCTCCGGCAGTGGAAGGGCATGTGGGCACCATCCGCTCTGTGCTGACCAAAGAGGGCAAACGGGCCCTGGTGCTCGGCGCCCGCACCCACTATTACGAAGGCAAGGGCGTCCGCGCCGTAGTCCACGGAATCCGGGCCGCGGCGGCGGCCGGCTGCAACACGCTGGTCCTTACCAACGGCTGCGGCGGCCTGAACGAAAATTGGGCGCCGGGCACTCCGGTGCTGATCAGCGATCACATAAACCTCACCGCGGCCTCGCCGCTGGAGGGCGCCACCTTCGTTGACCTGACAGATCTCTACTCTGCCCGGATCCGCAAAATCGCCCGCGACGTGGACGCAACCCTGGACGAAGGTGTCTACGCCCAGTTCCCCGGCCCGCACTACGAAACCCCGGCCGAGGTGCAGTACGCCAAACGCATCGGCGCCGACCTGGTGGGAATGTCCACGGCCCTGGAGGCCATTGCGGGGCGGCACGCAGGCATGGAGGTGTTTGGCATCTCGCTGGTCACCAACCTAGCCGCAGGCATCAGCCCGCAGCCGCTCAGCCACCAGGAAGTCATTGAGTCAGGGCAGGCAGCAGGGCCGCGGATCTCCAAACTGCTCGCCGAAATCATCGCCAAACTCTAAAGCAGCGTGGGGCCACGCCCGCCGGGTTCCCTGACCGAGCTTGCGAGGCCAGGGTGCGGGTGGGGACACTTCAGGCCCCATCCGTCGCGTTCTTTGGGCCGCATCCGACCCCGCGTTGCGGGAAGTAAGGGAGCAATGACGATAGGTTTGTGCCCATGACGTCTTCCGATGCCGATTTCCGCCTGCTCACCGAGGCCCGTGAATGGGCTGCCCAAGACCCGGATCCCGAAACGTCCGCGTCCCTGCTTGAGCTGGTCCGGCTGGTGGAAGACGGCTCCCCGGCAGCCCGCCAGGAACTCGAGGACAGCTTCCGTGGAACGCTGCAGTTCGGCACGGCGGGACTCCGCGCGGCCCTGGGGCCCGGGCCGAACCGGATGAACCGCGTGGTGGTGAGGCGCGCTGCTGCCGGACTGGCGGACTTCCTGGTCCGCGCGGCAGGCGAGGCATCCCCGGGAACCCGGCCGCGCGCCGTCGTCGGCTATGACGCCCGGTACAACTCGGACATCTTTGCGGCGGAAACCGCGGCTATCTTTACGGCCGCCGGCATCGAGACGTTCCTGATGCCGGCCGCGCTGCCCACTCCCCTGCTGGCATACGCCGTCCGGGCGCTGGAATGCGACGGCGGCGTGATGGTCACGGCAAGCCACAACCCGCCGCAGGACAACGGCTACAAGGTTTACCTGGGCCGCCATGCCGTGGCGGACAGCGGTAACGGTGCCCAGATCGTGGCGCCTTACGACAGTGAAATCGCGGCGAGGATCAACGCCGTAGGCCCGCTCGACACCATTGCCCTTGCCCCCGGCGGCTGGACAGTCCTGAACGGGTCCGTGGCCGCCGGTTACCAGCAGGCTGCGGCCGCGCTGGCCCTGCCCGAATATTTCCCTGCCCGGGACCTGCGCATCGTCCTCACGCCGATGCATGGCGTCGGCGGCGAGACTGCGCTGGCCGTGCTGAACGCCGCCGGTTTCAATGACGTCACTCTGGTGGCCGAACAGGCCCAGCCGGACCCGGACTTTCCCACCGTCAGTTTCCCGAACCCGGAGGAGCCAGGGGCGCTGGACCTGGCCCTGGAGACGGCCGGGCGGCTGGACGCGGACATTGTTGTCGCCAATGATCCCGACGCCGACCGGGCAGCAGTTGCCGCCAAGGATCCGGACACCGGCGCCTGGCGCATGCTCCGCGGGGACGAAGTGGGCGCGCTGCTGGGCGCCCATGTGGCGGCGCGGTTGGCCGCGGCCGGCGAAAGTGCAGGCGGGAGTGCCGCCGGCAGCGAGGGCGTGTTCGCGAACTCGATCGTGTCCTCGCGGCTGCTGGCCCGGATTGCGGCGGCTGCCGGTTACGCACATGAGGAAACGCTGACCGGGTTCAAATGGATTTCCCGGGTGCCGGGGCTGCTGTACGGCTACGAAGAGGCGCTGGGCTACTGCGTTGCCCCGGACCTGGTGAAGGATAAGGACGGGATTTCGGCAGCAGTGCTGATCGCCGAACTCGCCGCCGCCGCGAAGGCTGACGGGAAGACCGTCTTTGACACCCTGGATGAGCTCTACCTCCAGCACGGCCTGCACGCCAGCGACCAGCTCAGCATCAGGGTGGCGGACCTGGGCCTGCTGGACGCGATGATGAACCGGCTCCGGGTCAGCCCGCCGGAATCGTTCGGGTCATCCGCCGTCGAGGTCTTCACGGACCTGGCCGAGGGCAGCGGGCAGCTTCCGCCCACGGACGGCCTCCTCTACCTCACCCGCGACCTCACCCGCGTGATCATCAGGCCCAGCGGCACCGAGCCCAAGCTCAAGTGCTACCTCGAGGTGATCCACCACGTAGGGTCCGCGGCCGAACTGCCGGAGGCCCGGCAGGCCGCCCGCGCCAAACTGGATGAAGTACTCCGGGACGTCAGCGAGGCGCTGGGTCTGTAGCAGGATCCCCGAACCGCGAAAAGGGCGCCCTGCCGGGCGCCCTTTTTCCTGAATGTAGTTTCCGGCAGTGTTTCTACAGCTCGACTTCGACGAAGCCGTCCACCACGCGGGTGCTGAACGCTGCGATGCTCAGGCCCGGGGTGCTGAAGCATTCGCCGGTTTCCAGGTCGTAAACCTCTTTGTGCAGCGGCGAAGCGATGGAGGGACGCGCCCCGCGTGACCCCAGGATTCCCCGGGCCATCACGTGTGCTCCGGTGGCCGGGTCCTCATGGGCCACCGCGAAAACCTCGGCCGGCCCGGTGCGGAAAAGGGCAATCTGGCGTCCGGCCACGAGGGCGGCTTCACCCCAGGCGGGCTCCAGGTCATCCACCAGGCAGACGCGGTGCCAACCGGCGGTGATGCCCGGTGCGGCCTCGCCGGTGGCTGCTGCGAGTGCCCCAAGTTCCAGTGTTGCCGTCATGTCGGCTCCTCTTCCTGTGCGTTTTTCCTTGCCTTTGGCTGCCTCTGCGGCCGTGTTCCACGCTAGGCCGCGGGTGTTTCAGAGGGGTGCAGTGAATGTGTCCAATGCGTAAAAGACACCTCACGCGGCGGGAAATGCGTTCGTGATGCAGAAGTTAAGTTGACGAAACAATTGGGAAACTGAAGCGAAACTGCGTCTCCCTAGTCTGAATGGACACTCGTCACCAGAAGGCTGCAGGAAACACTGCGGCCCATGCGAAAGGCCCACAGTGACCGAACAGACTTCAAGCACAGAGACTCCGCGCCGCATCGTCGTCGCCGGCGGCGGCCCAGCGGCCCACCGTTTTGCGGACGCCATGCATGCCCGCGGCCTCGATGGCTGGCATGTCACGGTCCTCACCGAAGAAGCCCACCTCCCCTACGACCGGGTGGCGCTGTCCAAGGCCCTCACCGAAAAGGACGTGGACCTCACCTTGGGCACCGCCTCAATGTGGGACCACCCTTCCCTGGAGCTGAAGACCGGTGAGCGGGTAGTCAAGATCAACGCCGAAGCCAAGACGGTGGAAACCGCTGCCGGCAACGTTGTCGAATACGACGAGCTGGTAGTGGCCACCGGGTCGAACGCAGCGCGCCTGCCCATCCCCGGTGCCGAGCACACCCACGTCTACCGCACCCTCGAGGACGTGTGGGCCATCAACGAGGCAATCACCGGCCTCAGGCAGAAGCTGGGCCGCAAGGTCAACGCTGTGACCATCGGTGGTGGCCTCCTCGGGCTCGAGTCCGCGGCCGGCACCGAACAACTTGGCGCCAACCCCATTGTTATCGACGGTTCGCAGTGGCTGATGGCCACGCAGCTTGATGAGGGCGCCGGCCAGGCCATGGGCCGGCTCATCAAGGGCAAAGGCTTCGAGGTCCACGGCGGCGTCTTCCCCTCGGAAGTACTGTCCGACGACGACGGCCAGGTCACCGGGGTCCTGATGGCCGACGGGCGGGTCATCGATGCGGACATCGTGATTGTCGCCATTGGCGTGCGGCCCCGCGATGAACTGTTCCGCGCCGCCGAGGGCGAGGAGCAGGTATTCAGCCTGGGCCAGCGCGGCGGTGTGGTCATTAACGACTACTGCGCCACCGAGGTGGACGGCATCTGGGCCATCGGCGAAGTGGCCAACTACGGCGGCATGTGCCTTGGCCTCGTCGCCCCGGCCAACACCATGGCCGAAATCGTCGCCGACCGCCTCCACGGCGGAGACGCCACCTTCCCCGGTTTCGACACCGCCACCAAGCTCAAGCTGTCCGGAGTTGATGTTGCCAGCTTCGGCGACGCCTTCGCCAAGACCGAACACGCCCTGGAAATCGTCTACGCGGACCCCGCACGCGGCGTCTACCAGAAGATTGTCACCACTGATGATGCCAAGACCCTGCTCGGCGGCATTTTCGTCGGAGACGCCTCACCGTACATGAGCCTGCGTCCGCTCCTGGGCCGCGAACTTCCGGCCGAGCCCGGCGCATTCCTCAGCGCCGCCGGTGGCGGCGAAGCTCCCGAGACCGAACTGCCGGACGACGCAACCCTCTGCTCCTGCAACAACGTCACTGCCGGAACCATCCGCGACGCCATCAACGGCTGCGGCGCCTGCGAAGGCAACGCTCCCGTCCAGGAACTTGGTGAGCTGAAGGGCTGCACCCGTGCCGGCACCCAGTGCGGTTCCTGCGTTCCCATGCTGAAGAAGCTGCTCGAGACCGAACTGACCAAGTCCGGCGTCGAGGTTTCCAAGGCCCTCTGCGAGCACATCGAACTGTCCCGCCAGGAGCTGTTCGACGCCATCCGTGTCCTGGAACTGACCTCCTTCGAAGAGATCATGGCCAAGTACGGCACGGGCGCCGGCTGCGACATCTGCAAGCCCACCATCGCCAACATCCTGGCCAGCCAGAACAGCGCCTACGTCCTGGACGCCGGCCGCGGCACACTGCAGGACACCAACGACCGCGCCCTGGCCAACATGCAGAAGGACGGCACCTACTCTGTGGTCCCCCGCATCGCCGGCGGCGAGATCACCCCCAAGAAACTGGGCGTCATCGCGGCAGTGGCCGAAAAGTACAACCTCTACACCAAGATCACCGGCGGCCAGCGGATCGACATGTTCGGCGCCCGCCTGGAACAGCTCCCGGAAATCTGGAAGGAACTGGTGGATGCCGGCTTCGAGTCCGGCCAGGCCTACGGCAAGAGCCTCCGCACGGTGAAGTCCTGCGTCGGTTCCACCTGGTGCCGGTTCGGCGTGCAGGATTCGGTGGCCATGGCCATCCAGCTGGAGCTCCGCTACCGGGGCCTGCGCAGCCCGCACAAGCTCAAGATGGGTGTTTCCGGCTGTGCCCGTGAATGCGCCGAGGCCCGCGGCAAGGACGTGGGCGTGATCGCCACCGCCGACGGCTGGAACCTCTACGTCGGCGGCAACGGCGGCGCCACCCCGGCCCACGCCCAGCTCCTTGCCAAGGACCTCGACGACGAAACACTGATCAAGTACATCGACCGCTACTTCATGTACTACATCCGCACCGCGGACCGTCTCCAGCGCACGGCGCGCTGGCAGGAGGAGCTCGACGGCGGCATCAAGCACGTCGAGGACGTGGTGGTCAAGGACACCCTGGGCATCGCCGCGGACCTCGAGGCGGCCATGGCCAAGCACGTTGACACTTACATCGACGAATGGGCAGACACCCTCAAGGACCCCGAGCGCCTGCGCCGGTTCCGCTCCTTCGTCAACGCCCCCGACCAGAAGGATGACTCCATCACCTTCGTTCCGGACGAGCGCGGCCAGATGCGCCCCGCCACCCCGGAGGAGAAGGGCAAAGTCCTGATCGGGGCATCCATCCCGGTCCGTCCCGGCTCGCCGGAACCCATCAGGAACGAGGCATAACCATGCAGCTCACCATCGACCTCACCGGCCGCGACGTCCTGGTGGCCGGCTCGGACCACGCAGCCCGGCAGGCGGTGCGCCGCTATCAGGCCGCCGGCGCCGTGGTCTACCGCCTCAGCACCCCGCAGGGCGCAGGCCATGACGGCCCCCTGCCCGAGCGCCCCTTCCTGGTGGCAGCGGTCGACGACGGCCAGCCGGGCTGGGAGCCGCTGCTGGACCGGTGCCGTGCAGCCGGCATCCCCGTGGCCGTGGAACCTGCTGCCGGACCCGTCGGCCACGTCACCCTCGTGGGCGGCGGACCCGGAACCACCGAACTGCTCACTGTGGGCGCCGTCAAGGCGCTGCGTGATGCCGACGTCGTCTTTTATGACCGGCTGGCCCCCTGCCAGGACCTGCCGGCTCTGACCTCCGCCGAACTCGTGGACGTGGGCAAGAAGCCCGGGCACCACAAGGTCAGCCAGGCCGACATCGAAAAGCTCATGGTGGAAAGCGCCCTCGCGGGTAACAATGTGGTCCGTCTCAAAGGCGGCGATCCGTACGTCTTTGGCCGCGGCGGCGAGGAGGTTGCCTCCTGTGTGGCAGCCGGCGTCCCGGTCCGCGTCATTTCGGGCGTCACGAGCGCCATCTCCGTCCCCGCGGCGGCCGGAATCCCGGTCACCCACCGCGAAGTGAGCCACATGTTCACCGTGGTCTCCGGACACGCCCCGCTGACCGAAAAGGAGCACCAGCACCTGGCCGGACTGGGCGGAACCATCGTTGTACTGATGGGCATCGGCACCCTGCACCAGCTTGCCGCAGGCCTCCGCCGGGCAGGAATGCGCACGGACATGCCCATGGCCGTTGTTGAACGTGGCTACCGGCCCGGACAGCGAACCACCATCGCGGACCTCGGCACCATCACCACTGCGGCCGCCGGCTGCAGCAACCCGGCTGTGCTGGTCATCGGCGAGGTGGTGCGGGTGGCGGAAGCCAACCGCGGGCATGCTGAGGCCGCCGCCGACCTGGACAGGCTGGCGGCCTCGCTGCTGGGCTCGTGAAAGGATTGACCTCCATGAATGCACTTGCACCGGCCGAAGCACCGCAGGTCGACGAGACGCCCGAGGCAGCCGAAGCACCGTTGGAGGGTTTCCGCATCGGTGTCACCTCCGACCGGCGGTCCCAGGACCTGATCGAGGCCCTCGAACGCCGCGGCGCTGAAGTACTACACGCCCCCGCCCTGAAGATCGCCCCGGTGCAGGAGGACATGCGCCTCATCGACGACACCCGCGCCATCATCGCGGCCAAGCCGGACCTGTGCATCGCCACCACCGCCTACGGCATGCGCCGCTGGTGCGAAGCCGCGGATTCCTTCGGCATCGGCGACGAGCTGCTGGAAACCCTCGGTGCGTGCCGGATGTTCGTCCGGGGACCCAAAGCCCGCGGTGCTGTGCGCGCGGCCGGCCTTGCCGACGTCGGAATCAGCAGCGACGAAACCACCGCAACACTGGTGGACATGCTGCTGACCGAGGGCGTCCGCGGAAAGACCGTGGCTGTGCAGCTGCACGGGTACACGGATGTCCGGCAGCTGGAGCGCCTGCGCATGTCCGGCGCCACCGTCCTGACGGTCACCCCATACCGCTGGGTGAAGCCCGACGGCGAGGACAAGCTTCCCCGCCTCATCGAGGCGGTGTGCAGTGGAAACCTGGACGTCCTGACCTTCACCAGCGCGCCTGCTGTCGACGCCCTGTGGAGCACTGCCCATGAGATGGGCGTCTACAAGCAGCTGATCGAGAGCCTGAAGACGAACGTGACCACGGCCGTGGTGGGCCCAGTGACCGCGCAGCCGCTGCTGGACGCCGGCATCACACCCCTGATCCCGGAACGCTTCCGGATGGGCGCCTTGATCAGGCTGGTGTGCGAGCACCTCGCACTGAACCATGTCCGGCGGCTGGACACCAGGTCCGGCAAGATCGAGCTGCGCGGCCGGAGCCTGCGCATCGATGGCCAGCCGGTGGAGCTGGCGCCCGCTCCGCTGCTGCTCCTCCGGGCGCTGCTGGGTGCCGGCGGCGCGGTCCTGTCCCGCGAATCCCTGTCCGACCTGTTGGAACTCCGAGGTTCGGTCCACGCGCTGGACATGACCGTGAGCCGGCTCCGTTCTTCGCTGCCCGACGGCCGCCTCGTGGAGACCGTGGTGAAGCGCGGCTATCGCATCCGCGTCTAGTGCCTCCAATGCACCCTCAAAGTGCCCGGGCATTGGCCCCGGGCACTTTGTACATCGCGGGGCGCACGTCGAATGTATCCGTTTCTGCCTGGATGAGAGGCACGTCACGGGTTCTGTTACCGGCCGGTAAAAACTGGCGAACACGGACCCGCTAAACGGCAACTGAGGGGAAACACCCCGGAAAAAGCAGGGTCCTACGCTGGGTCCATCACGAAGTTCCGGCCGTTCACCGGCCGCCAGCGAAAGGGCCAGCACATGTCCGCTCCGGCACCCTCCACCTCCACTGTTCCCGCCACCCGCATCGTCATTGCGGGGGCAGGACCTGCTGCCCAGGCACTGGTCAGCCAGCTCAACCGTGCACGGTTCACGGGCACCATCACGGTTCTGAGCAACCGGGACGACACTCCGGAGGAGCTGCTGGAGCTGGCGCTGCTCCCCCAGGTCTCGGTGCGGTTCGGCCAGCCGGCCAGCCACATTGACCCGGAGAACCGGACGGTTGCAACGGCGGACGGCATGGAATTCAGCTACGACCAGCTGGTCATCGCCACCGGGTCAGCACCGGTGGCCAGCCCTGTGGAGGGCGCCAACCGCTGCCTGAGCTACTCCACCATCGACGACGCCGCCCGCATCGGCGAGGCTGTCAGCGCGGTCAGCCGGGAGCTGGGTCGCCGTCCGCTGGGGATCCTGGTGGGCACGGGTGCGGCCGCCGGCCAGGCTGAAGCGGTCCTTCGTGCCAGGGGTGTGCGGCCCATCCGCACCACCGCCCGGCCGGCCGCCGTCGTTCCGGGCACCTCAGCCGGGCTCGCGGCCTCGGGCGTTGTTTTCGAAGATGGCAGCAGCATGAACGGCGACCTGGTGGTCCTGGCGGAGGAACGGGTGTCCCGGGACGGGCTGGCTGCCAGCGCAGGACTGCAGACAGCGGCCACCGGCGGGATTGTCATCAGCAAGGACTTCCGGACGTCCGTCCCCGGAATCTGGGCTCTCGGTGACGCGGCAGCGTTCGACGGCGTCCGGCTGGGCCTGCTGGTCGCCGCGGCTTCCGCAGCGGGCGCCTGCGCCACGCAGCTGCTTACTGCCGCGTCCGCGCCGTCCGTGCCGTCCGCACCCTCCGCACTGCCGGCCGCCGCCTGAGCAGCAACGCGCGGTCACTTACGGCCCGATAATCCGTCCGCATTGGGCCGGAAGTGACCCCGCGTTGCTCTGTGGCAAGATGGTTCCGAAACGAGGCAGGGCGTCACAACGCCCTGGCCCATCGGCCCCTTGGAGAGGACCATCATGAGCAACGAAGCCACCCCTTCCGTTCAAACAGCCGCATCCGGCGCCCCGGACTCCGGCAGCATGGCGTCATTCATCGACCACACCCTGCTGAAGCCGGAAGCTGGTGAGGCCGACGTCCTCAAAGTGTGTGCCGAAGCCGCTGAATACCACTTCAAGTCCGTGTGTGTGAACCCCATCTGGGTCAAGACCGTGAAGAAGGCCCTGAAGGGTTCCGGCGTCCTCACTTGCTCCGTGGTGGGTTTCCCGCTGGGCGCCACGCCCACGGACGTCAAGACGTTCGAGGCCCGCGGGGCGGTGCTGGACGGTGCCGACGAAGTGGATATGGTCATCAACATCGCAGCCGCCCGGGCCGGGGACAAGGGCGCGCTGGTTGAGGACATCACCTCGGTGGCGGAGGCTGTCCACGCCAGCGGTGCCATCCTGAAGGTCATCATCGAAACGGCGCTGCTCACAGACAGCCAGAAGGTTCTCGCGTGTGAGGCCGCCGTGGAAGCCGGCGCCGATTTCGTCAAAACCTCCACCGGCTTCAACGGCGGAGGCGCCACCGCCGAGGACATCGCCCTGATGCGCCGCACGGTAGGTCCCGGCCTCGGCGTCAAGGCCTCCGGCGGCGTGCGTTCCCTCGAGGACGCGCAGGCTATGATTGCAGCAGGTGCAACACGTATTGGTGCCAGCTCCGGCATCGCCATCGTCAAGGGTGAACAGGGTTCATCCTCCTACTGACGGCAACCGGAGCCGCCACAGATTGAGGCCCCCGCGGCCAAGGAGGAATGAATGTCCAGCAAGATCACGGCTTCCAGCCAGGGCACGGCGTCTCACGAAGGGGAACTCCGGACCCCTCAGAACGAGAACAAGCTCGGCAGCAGCATCATCCTCTTTGTGGTCTGCATGGCCCTGTTCCTCGGCGCCATCTATTCCCTGTCCTTCCTGACGCTCGGCAACCCGTGGCCCATGGCTGTTTGTCTGGCGCTGTTCGCCCTGGCGTACTGGATCCCGCAGACCATCCTGGGCCGCTCGGACTCCGCCGGCGAGCACTAATCCCACAGCAGACAAGAGACCCCCTGGACGATGTCCAGGGGGTCTCTTGCATTTGGCGCACGCGCTGGCAGGCTGGCACCGAATGTTTGCGGATTAGACGTCATTTTCAGAAGCTGACCGCACAGAATGTCAGGAGTCCTCTGCAAAGGTGTCATTAGGCGTGGGAGAAGTGTCGTTTTCCGAAGTCGTCCGCACGGAATGTCAGAAGTCGTCGGCACAATTTTTCCTGGCCCGCAAGGGATCGGCCTACCGGCGGCCAGTGAACGATAATTCTCCAAGCCGCCCCAACCTATGCAGGACTAATGTGCCGTGGATATGCGGCGGAAACCGGGCCGGCCGCGGCTCGCAAGACAGGGGGACCGCTTTGAGCTCATTTGTTGTCGGCACCGATCTGATTGACCTCTTGGCGACCGCCGCGCGAAGGATCCGAAACGGCAGAATGCCGGACCTTTTCTTCGACTACGAGGACACTGCCACAGCACAATCGATCGGGGAAGCACTGGCCCACTTCAACATCGTGGCGGTCTCCGACCACTATCAGGAAGAACGTGCCGAGCCGGAGTACACGTTCACCCCAGTGGATGAGATCCTGACCGGGGCGCCCGAGCCCAGGCATTTGGTGCAGATCTATTTAGCGGCGAGATGCTACAACTACCAGACCGGCGAGGATCACCCGGAATGGGCCTACAGCCTTCCTTGGGCAACCGTGAAGGCAATTCAATTCTGGGCAGAGACAAATCTCTACGGGCGCGGATGGCCGATCATGAAGCTGAAGAACTCCCGCGGGTACGACTGGGCGGGTATCGAGGACGCGGCGTGGGAATGGACGCGCGATCACGGCTTCCCCGAGTTGCAGATGATTCCTGGCCGGCTCAACAATGCCGAAGTCAGGCAGGCCATCACTGCTACGGACAGATGCGTGACCAAGGGTCCGCGCCACTGGGGATGTCCAAGGTCTCGCTGCTCGCCCGTCTTGTTCTGGCTGCCTATGAGGACGCCACCTATCTGATCCTTGAATCTGAAAATGGACGATTCGTCCGCGGTACGCTCTTCCGGGAAGCCGGTGAGAAGATCGCGGAAATCAGCTCCCTGGAAGCCGGCCATTGCCCCGACTCAACCGGCGGAGAAGAAGTCCGAGCACTCCTTGCCACCGTTGATCCCAGCACGGCAAACCCGGCATGGACAGAGTTCGCCCCCAGGGATGTCCTGCCGCTGCCTGAAGGATCTCAACCGATTAACTTGGAAAAGGCATCTGCCTGGTCTCCGATAACGACCCGTCGACGGCCCAGCGACACCTGACCGAGCGTCTCGCGCTGCGGCTGTGCACATCAACTGACGGATGCAAGTCGGCTCGTCCGACTTGCGCGGTGAACCCTAAGCATGCTTAGTATAGGTGCAGCCGAATGCGAACGGCTCCCAACCAGAGGAGGAAACACCATGGGACTAGGCGACAAGATTGAGAACGCTGCCGAGAAGGCTGGCGGCAAGGGCAAGGAAGCGGCCGGTAACGCCACAGGCGATGACAGCCTGAAGGCTGAAGGCCAGACGGACCAGGCCAAAGGCGACGTGAAGCAGGCTGGCGAAAAGGTCAAAGACGCCTTCAAAGACTGAATGATTTTACCAAAAGGGTGCGCTCAGCGAACGGGGCGCACCTTTTTCGTGCCCTCATTTTGCTGCGCCTGAAACCCAGTGCGGCACGGTCCTAGACTTTCGGTATGCACCCCCTAGCGGCAATCGGCCTGGTGTTCTCGCCGAGCTTGCCCCAGCGCCAGTCGTTTGCGAGAACGCTGGAGCTCGCATATCCGCATATAGGAATGGCAGGGACTATGGCCAGCATCAGGGTGGTGGGGCCGGATGAGTGCTGCCGGAAATCTGTGGCGGGCGACTGGGAGCCGGCTTACGGGCGGGGGGACGGCTTCTGCCGTAGGCATCGCAGCTCTGTCGATGTAGCCGGCATTTCCTGCACTCAAAGGGCGTGGCACACCTGTAAAAGGTTCCTGTTCCCCTGGACAACCCGGTGTGGTACGAATGGGACGACCGCAAGCAACCGTCTTGCAGCCTAGGGTTGGTCCGAATATTTGGGAAGGTAAGGACTAAGGTGCTTTCACTCGGAGTTGTTCTACTAATCCTCGGTTATATTTTCAACATTGGAATACTGATAACGATTGGGTGGATTCTGGTTGTTGTCGGCCTCGTGCTTTTCTTGCTCGGTGCAATCGGACGACCTCTTGCCGGAAGACGGTACTGGTACTAATCGCGGCCCCATTTCGCTACAAGGATCGCGGAAGTCCTCCCCCGTATACGTATTGCCTGGAATGTAAGGGGCTGGGGGCGCTGGGTCCACCAGCCACTGTTTAGCGCGCCGTGGGATCTCGCCGCAGTCCGGGCACTCGCCAATTAGCCCGCGTCAAAGCCCTTGGCGCATCTGGGGCTAAGACCTTCAATAACTGGCTTCCGTTTTCGCTGGATAGGCGGTTTGTGCCGGTAGAGGATCCTTACCGGGAATACGAGGACAGATGCGCATGGGGTCCGTTTGTGCCGCCAACAGCCGCCTCGCTGAACGACGTCCCACCTGTGATTGCTAGAGATGTTCTTCCGTAGTTCCTAGGGCGCTAATTATGCGCACGACGCGACGAGCGAAATAAACGACGGCCGCCGCGCTTACGACGCCCAAGATCCACGTCCCTTCGATCCCGAGCATCGGACCACTAGTGCAGGTACCGGTGGCGCCCGACTCAACAACGTAGTCAAAGCACTCACCTCCCCCTGATCCGATGAAGAAGGCGTTTAAGACGATTACGCCCAGGATCGCCATCGCCCAAGGCCACAACCGCGGTGATCGATACGCTGCACTTGCGTCCATGAACCGACCCTACACACGGGGCAACAAAATATCAGGCTTGCCAGGTCTCAATCTGAGCACCTAGAACCACCGGACTGGCAGGCGCTATTAGGTGGCTCCGCCAGCGTCCGCTAGCCGGTCGATCACCGCACTGTTGGTGCACGTTAGTCGGACGGCCCTGGAGTAGTGACAGGATTACGCCATGACGACAATTCGTATGCCTGCTGGAGTCCGCGGGGGCGGATGTCAGCTCCCGGGTTTATTGATGGGCTTGTCCAGCGCCACGCTGATGGTCTGCCCCGGCGCAAGTTCGCCGATGGGCAGGTCTGTGTATTCATACCAAGACCCGGCCGTGCCCGTGCTCGGACGGTTGGCCGAGCGCAGGTCAGTCACGCCGAATCGAAACGAAACTTGCCGCTCGGTGTCCCCTGGGGCGGTGGTATAGGTCAGGGGAATACCTTGGGCATCGGTGGTGAACGTTCCATGGGCGCCCTCGATTTTCAGTTCGCCGGGTATCAGTCGAACCTTCGTGCCGGCATGGATGGGCTGATCCGCCGACAGCGAGGGGTTGTACATCAGGATCTGTGCCGTGGTTGAGCGGAACTTGTAGCCAAGGCTGTCGAACGAGTCACCGTCCACCGTGGTGTAGAAGACCGTCTGGCCGAATGAGTTGTTGACCGAGGCACCCGAGCCGGACCTGCTGTCTACCGGCTTCTTCTGCAGCTGGATGACCTTGCCGGCCTGGATGAAGAATACGTTTCCCTTTTCGTAGGTGAACGGGACCTTGTTCGCTTCCGCCAACTGCTCAGAGGTCAGGTTGAACCGGTAGGTGATGCCGGCCAGGCTGTCTTCGGGCTCTATTGTGTAACCCGTTGGAATGCCGTTTGCGTCAACCATTGCAGCCCCCTTGGCACCCGACATGGGACCGGTCGGAATCAGCCGGAGCCGTGTGTCCGGAGTGAGGGGAGTTCCTGGCTGGAGTCCGTTGAACGCGGCGACTTTCGCCTCGGATAGCTTGTACGCCGCCGCCACGGCCGGGAGGGTGTCTCCTGGAACGGTGGTGTAGAAGTCCGCGTTGCCAAACGAGTCCCGCACGGTTTCTCCACTCAGGGCAGGCTTCGCAGCGGACGACGCAACTGCAGCGGGGGTGGTCTGGGCGGCCGGTTCCGCCTGGGTTGGAGCATCCGCAAAAGTGCACCCTGCCAGTCCCAGCGACAGCACAACAAGCAGCGCTGGCCGAACCGCGGGCAGGCCAGTCGTCGTCTTTGATGTATTGCCAGTTCCCACCATGGATATGCCCCCATAAGTCCGGCGTAGCCGAGTCAAGGCCCAGAATGGACCAAAAGCGAGCCTAGTGGATAAACCGTGAGCCGCAGTAGCGGCCGTCCCTGCTGCCAGCCGTATGCGGGACTGTTTCTTATATACCCAATAGACCTTTCATTCCTTTGACGGGCTGTGCAGATGACTTCGGACATTCTGTGCAGTCGACTTCGGAAACTGACAATGGCGTCGCCATTCCTTAACATGGCGCATGGGCCCCTCTGTCTTACACCGGGGATTTCGCCACGCCCGCCCGTGCGGCCGGCATATTTAGAGCGTCGGGGCAGGCGACTTTGAGCATTTCGGATGTGCATTTCAGGGCAATCCGTCGTGGTCGTTGGAGGGGTTCCGGCTGAGGAAAACGGCAGTAATCCGTTCCCCATCTGGATGTCTCATAACCTCAGCGCCCCGAATCCCCAAGGTTTCGAGAGGCATCGCGGTCCCAGACAAGTAGGCGTTTGCCCTCAAAACCCGTCTGCGCAAACCCCGGAATTAAGCGCGATCATGTGCAGTCGGCTTCTGAAAACGACATTAGAACCAGATGCGGGTCCAGGCTTCGGCTGCCGCCGCCACGCTGGTCCAGTGGGTCCGGGCTATCGCCCAGCCGGCCACGCACAACCCCACCATTGCGTACGCGCTCACGGGAATGAGCAGCAGCCATTCGCGCTTGGACCCCGCCCGGCCGAGCAATGGCAGGGACAGTGCGCCGTTGGGCCGCCACACCTGGCGCAGCAGCGGCAGCCGGCGCAGCACCTTGGGCGGCCGGATCACCAGCGGCCACAGAAGGGGCACCCCGTTGGTGGTGATGAGGTCCCCCACAATATGCACAACCACGCCCGTGAGCATCGAGACGGGCAGCCAGGTCCACTGGTCCGGTGCGAACCAAGTGACAAGCCCGGCCATGGTCAGCGCGAAGATCCAGTTGCTGATGAAACCGGCCTTCGGGAACAGCTTCAGCGCCTTGGCCGCGATATTGATCATAAACATGCACAGCAGTCCGGCGCCCACGGACAGCAGGCCCCACTGGGTCTGCAGCTGGAACTGACCGGCCAAGGTGGCCAGCAGCACAAAGAAGGCGGCTCCGAGGACGGAGTGTGTCCCCTGCCGGTGCCCGCCGCTGGCATTTTCAATTCCAACGGCGATCAGATTCGACAGCGGCGGCAGGGCATTCGCTACCGTGCTATGCCGGTGGTCCCAGTCGCACACCAGTGCGGTGCCCGCCGTCGCCATCCCGCCGATCAGGATCCCGGTGGCGTCCAGCGGATACCAGCCAAGGGTATACGGCCCCGTTGAGGCAATAGCTACCCACGCCGCGGCTCCCGACGCGGCGTGATGTCCTCCCATCAAGTCCTATCCCACCGCCAGCGGCTGGTCGGAGAAGATGTTGCGGATGACCCCGTTGGCCCATTCCAGGATTTCCGCGTCCTGCAGGTCCCGCCCGCCGATCTTTGCCGTTTTCGGCTTGGGGATCAGCACGGCGTCGAGGGCCGGCTTGGACTGGGACCCCGGGTACATCCGGTTCAGGCGCATCACCTTGGACTCCGGCAGGGTGGCCGGCGAGAACTTGATGAAGTTGCCCTGGAGTGCGACGTCGGACAGGCCGGCTTCCCGGGCTCCCACCCGGAAGCGGGCCACGGCCACCAGGTTCTGGGCGGGCAGCGGCGGCTCGCCATACCGGTCCACCAGCTCAGCCAGGACTTCGTCGATGGCCTCGTTGGTGAGGGCTGCCGCGAGCTTGCGGTACGCCTCCAGCCGGAGCCGCTCCCCCGGCACGTAGTCGTGCGGGAGGTGGGCGTTGACCGGCAGTTCGATCTTCATCTCGGCGGCCTTCTCCTCGGCCTCGCCGCGGAAGTCTGCCACGGCCTCCCCCACCAGGCGGATGTAGAGGTCGAAGCCCACGCCCTGGATGTGGCCGGACTGTTCGCCGCCCAGCAGGTTGCCGGCCCCACGGATTTCGAGGTCCTTCATGGCCAGCTGCATACCGGCACCCAATTCGTTGTGCGTGGCCACCGCTTTGAGCCGTTCGAGTGCCACCTCGCCCAGCGGCTTCTCCGACGGGTAGAGGAAGTAGGCGTACGCACGCTCGCGGCCGCGGCCCACGCGCCCGCGGAGCTGGTGCAGCTGGGACAGGCCGTACTTGTCCGCGCCGTCCACAATCAGGGTGTTGGCGTTGGAGATGTCCAGGCCGGTTTCGATGATGGTGGTGCACACCAGCACGTCGAACCGTTTTTCCCAGAAGTCGACGATGATCTGCTCCAGGCGGCTTTCGGACATCTGCCCGTGGGCCACCTCCACCCGTGCTTCCGGGACGAGCTCGCGGATCTTGGCGGCGGTCCGCTCAATGGTGGACACCCGGTTGTGGACCAGGAACACCTGGCCTTCGCGCATCAGCTCACGCCGGATGGCGGCGGAGATCTGCTTGTCCGTATAGGGCCCCACGTAGGTCAGGACGGGGTGGCGTTCCTCCGGCGGGGTGGCCAGGGTGGACGTTTCCCGGATGCCGGTCAGGGACATTTCCAGCGTGCGCGGAATCGGTGTGGCACTCATGGCCAGCACGTCCACGTTGGTGCGCATTTTCTTCAACGCTTCCTTGTGCTCGACGCCGAAGCGCTGCTCCTCATCCACGATCACCAGGCCCAGGTCCTTGAACTCGAAGTCCTTGGACAGCAGCCGGTGCGTGCCGATCACCACGTCAACAGATCCGCTCTTGACGCCTTCCACCGTCTCCTTGGTTTCCTTGGTCCCCTGGAAGCGGGACAGAGCCTTGACCCGCAGCGGGAACCCGGAGAACCGCTCCGTGAATGTCTCGTAGTGCTGCTGGGCCAGCAGGGTGGTGGGGACCAGCACGGCCACCTGCTTGCCGTCCTGCACGGCCTTGAACGCAGCACGCACGGCGATTTCCGTCTTGCCGTAGCCCACATCGCCGGAGACCAGCCGGTCCATGGGGATCTCGCGTTCCATGTCCGCCTTGACCTCGTTGATGGTGGTCAGCTGATCGGGAGTCTCCACGTAGGGAAAGGCTTCCTCGAGCTCGCGTTGCCAGGGAGTGTCCGGGGCGAAGGCGTGGCCGCGGGAGGCCATGCGGGCCGAATACAGCCGGATCAGCTCGCCCGCGATCTCCTTGACGGCTTTCCGGGCCTTGGACTTGGTGCTGGCCCAGTCCGCGCCGCCCATCTTGCTCAGGACCGGGGTGTCGCCGCCGACGTAGCGGGTCACCTGGTCCAGCTGGTCCGTGGGGACAAACAGCCGGTCCCCCGGCGCACCGCGCTTGGAGGGCGCGTATTCCAGGACAAGGTACTCACGAACGCCGTCACCACCGCCGGCAACCTTGCGCTGGATCAGCTCCACGAACCTGCCGATGCCGTGCTGCTCGTGCACCACGTGGTCGCCCGCAACAAGCTGCAGCGGGTCCACCGCGTTGCGGCGCTTCGAGGGCATGCGGCGCATGTCCTTGGTGGAGCCGGCGGAGGTGCGGCCCAGCAGGTCGGCTTCGGTGAGCAGGCCGAGCTTCAGCCCGTCCAGGACAAAACCGCGTCCGACGGCGGCAGTGGTCACCTCGATGATGCCCGCCTGGGGTTCGTGGTCCAGGCTGTCCACCCGGGCACACGGTATGTCCGCGTCATGGAATAGTTCGGCCAGCCGCTGGGCGGGGCCGGGGCCCTCGGTGGCCACCACGATCCGCCACTGGTCGCGCACATGGGATCCGATGAACTCCATCATTTCGGCCACATCACCCTGGTAGCCGCGCGGTTCGCGGGCGTGCAGGTTCAGGACGTCGATCTCGGGCAGCAGTTCCTCGTCCTGGGCCAGCGATGTGATGGACCACCATGAAACCCCGTGCTCCAGGGAGGAGGAGCGGGTGTCCGTCAGTGACCGGAAGCTGGCGGAATGGAGGGCAGCGCTTGCCTGCGAGCTGAGGTCCAGCGGCGCGGTCCCGCCGTCGGACGCGGTGGACCAGGCCGCTTCGAGGAATTCCTCGTTGGTGGCGGCGAGGTCGTGGGCGCGGGTGCGGACCTTCTCCGGTTCGATCACCACGGCGATGGATTCGGCGGGCAACTGGTCAACGAACGGGACCATCGCATCCACCAGCACCGGCGCCAGGGACTCCATGCCCTCCACGGCAATGCCGCCGGCGATCTTTTCCAGCATGTCAGCTGCGGCCGGAAGCTGGGCCTTGAGCGTGGCGGCGCGGGACATCACCGACGGGGTAATGAGGATTTCGCGGCACGGCGGTGCATGCAGTTCAGTGGGGTGGTGCAGTCCGGGCGAAGACAGCGAGCGCTGGTCGGCCACGGCAAACCAGCGCATCTGGTCCACTTCGTCGCCGAAGAATTCCACCCGGATGGGATGGTCCTCGGTGGGCGGAAACACGTCGATGATGCCGCCGCGGACGGCAAACTCGCCGCGGTGGGTCACCATGTCCACCCGGGCATACGCGGCGTCGGCCAGGCTCCGCACCACGTCGGTGAACGGCCTCTCCTGGCCCACCTTCAGGGTGACGGGGACCAGCTCGCCCAGGCCGGCCACAACGGGCTGGACCACGGCGCGGACAGGCGCCACCACCACCCGGAGCGGCCCCGCCGTCGACGTTTCCGGGTGCGCGAGGCGGCGCAGCACGGACAGCCGCCGCCCCACGGTGTCCGAGCGCGGTGAGAGCCGCTCGTGCGGGAGCGTCTCCCAGCTGGGGAATTCGGCCACGGCATCGGCAGGCAGGTATGCGCGCAGGGCGGCGGTAAGGTCCTCCGCCTCCCGCCCCGTGGCGGTGACCGCCAGGACCACGCCCGGCCCCGCACCGTCCGCTCCCCCGGCAGCGGCAGCCACGCCGTCGGCCATCTCGGCGAGCAGCACAGGCCGCAGCCCGGCCGGGGCACTGATCTGGTAATCCTGGCCGCGGACAGCGAAGCCGCGGGCAGCCTCCGCACGGACCCGGGCGAAGGTCTGGTCCGCGGCGAGGGCGCGGCGCAGCCCCTCCAGCGAAGGGCCTACGCTGGACTTGCCGGTGCTGGATTTACCGGTGCCGGACTTTCCAGCGATGGATGTGCCGGCAGTGGACGGGCCGGGAAGGCTCATGGCAGAAGCTCCTGTGGTGTTGCGAAAAAGCAGGCAGCGCGAAAACCCGAAATTCGCTGCGAATCCCGGGTAGTTCCAGCCTACCCCCAGCCGGTGACATGGCAGCCGTCCACGGCCGCCGCGGCTCCGAACCCCTGAACAGGGACAGGCAAGGAAACAGGACGAGAGGGCACAGCATGAGCGGAACCGGCAAGCATCCAGCCAAAACTGTCCTGGTCACCGGCGCCACCGGCTACATCGGCGGCCGCCTGGTGCCCAGGCTCCTGGACGAGGGGCACACGGTCAAAGTCCTGGTGCGCTCCCCCGGCAAGATCGCCGGCGTCCCGTGGCGGGACCAGGTGGAGGTGGTGGAAAGCAGCCTGGACGACGGCGGGGCGTTGCGGGCGGCCCTGGCCGGCGTCGACGTCTTCTACTACCTGGTGCACTCCATGGCGGCCGGTGCCGGCTTTGAAGCGAAGGAACAGGCGATGGCACGGACTGCTGCCCGTGCCGCAGCCGACGCCGGCGTGGACAGGATTGTCTACCTGGGCGGACTCCACCCCACGGGAGTTGAGCTGTCCACCCATATGCGCTCCCGGGAGGCTGTGGGCCAGGTGTTCCTGGACAGCCCGGTGGACGCCATTGTTTTCCAGGCCGGGGTGGTGATCGGCTCGGGGTCGGCGTCGTTCGAGATGATCCGGCACCTCGCCGAAACCCTGCCGCTGATGCCGGCGCCCAGCTGGGTCCGGAACCGGATCGAGGCGATCGCCGTGCGCGATGTCCTCTACTACCTCGTCTCCGCGGCGTCACTGGAGGGCCCGCTCAACCGCACGTTCGACGTCGGCTGCCGCCAGGTGCTCACGTACGCCGGCATGATGCAGGAGTACGCTGCGGAAGCCGGCCTGCCCTACCGGCCGGTGCTGGCCCTGCCGGTTCCGGCGCCCAAGCTGGCCGGCATGTGGGTGGCCCTGACCACCCCCATCCCGCTGTCCATGGCCGTGCCCCTGGTCCAGTCGCTGCAGCACGATGCCGTCGCCAATGAGCACGGCATCGACCAGTACATTCCGCAGCCCGACGTCGGCCTGACCGCCTACCGCACCGCCGTGGCCCTGGCCTTGGGCAAGGAACGCGACGGCCAGGTGGAGACCACGTGGGCCAACGCCGGCGTCGATGCAGATCCCCTGCCGAGTGACCCCGACTGGGCCGGGCACAAGGTGTACACCGACGAACGGACCTTCCATGGCGACGTCGATCCCGCCCACGTGTGGACGGTCATCGAGGGCATCGGGGGTAGGAACGGCTGGTACTCCCTGCCGCTCGCCTGGCAGGTGCGCGGCTGGCTGGACAAACTGACCGGCGGCGCCGGGCTGCTGCGCGGCCGCCGGCACCCGCACACCCTGGCCACGGGTGAAGTGGTGGACTGGTGGCGGGTGGAACGGATCGAGCGCGGGAAACTGCTCCGGCTCCGGGCCGAAATGCGGGCGCCGGGGCGTGCCTGGCTGGAGCTGTCCGTGGAACCGGACGGGAACGGCAGCCGCTACCGGCAGCGGGCCATTTTCTTCCCCAAGGGGCTGAGCGGGAGGCTGTACTGGCTCGCTGTCCTGCCGTTCCACAGCCTGATCTTCCCCGCCATGGCAAGGAATATCACCGGCGCGGCGCGGAAACTGGCGGATGCGGAGGCAGGCGTCCGGACCCCGTAGGATGTTTGGAGCCTAATCCGACCCCCACGTCCCAGGAGGACCCATGGCCTTGAGCGCAACCACCACCCTTCCGCACTCCGTCCCCAGCGTTGCAGCTGTCCTGGTGAACGAGGATTTCCAGCGCCACGTCAGCCAGCTGGTGGGCGGCACCCTGGAATCCTTCACTGTTGACGGCGATCTTGCCGGCGCGTTCAGCGCCACGTCCGTCCGGACCCTGCCCACCACGCGGCTGCCGGAGATCGCCCGTAAGTTCGTGGGTGAACACCTGAAGGTGACCCAGGTGGAGAACTGGGATGCTCCCGCCGCGGACGGTTCCCGGCAGAGCAACATTTCCCTGAAGATCGCCGGCGCCCCCGTGGACGTCACCGCCGTCCAGCGGCTGGTAGCGGCCGACGGCGGCACCCGCGTGGAGCTCGAAGGTGCCGTTAAATCCTCGGTGCCGTTCCTGGGCGGCAAGATTGCCGACGCTGCCGAACCGATGGTTGCCAAGGCACTGAACCTGCAGGCCCAGCAGGCACAGGCCTGGCTGGAAAGCCACTAGGCGCGTGGAGCTGCCCGTCTTTGCCGCGCTCGTCCTGATCGTTGCCGGCATCTGGTCGCTGGTGGTCTGGCCGCAGTTCCTGCGCCGGGTCATGAAGGATCCGCGCGCCCGCGACGCCGCCGGCAAGGCCACCAAGTTCCTCACCGTCCACGTGGTGCTGGTAGCCATCTCGATGGTGCTGGGTGCGGCCACGGCCCTGATTGGAATTCTGGGGCTGTTCAGCTAGGCCCCGCCCGGCATCAACAAGGCCCGCCAGGCATCAAACCAGGCCGCAGGCATTAAAACCGTCCGGCCCTCATCCCGTTGGGGAGGAGGGCCGGACGTTTTGCTGTCCTGGTTTTTGCGTCTCAGGCGGCCTGGTTGAGCGCGTCCTCGGCGGCAACCCAGGAAATCATGGCGCACTTGACCCGTGCCGCGTACCGGGCCACGCCCTCAAACGCTGCTGCGTCTCCCAGCAAGTCCGGATCCGCATGGATCTTTCCCCGGGATCGCAGGACCTCGCGGAAGCTGTCGATCACCTCGTGAAGTTCCGCCACGGTCATGCCCTCCGCCAAGTCGGTCAGCACCGAGGCCGAGGCCATGGAGATGGAGCAGCCCGCGCCGTCCCAGGCAACCTGTGCCACTTTCCCTTCGCTGACGGCCAGGCGCAGTGTTACTTCGTCGCCGCAGACCGGGTTGAGCTGGTGGGACTGGCCGGTGGTGGCGCCGTTGGGCGCGTCGGTACCGGCCAGCCCGCTGCCATGCCGGGCTTTGGAATGGTCCAGGATGATCTGCTGGTACAGCTGGTCGAGGCTCATGGGTTTACCTTCGGGGTGTGTGGGGTCTTAGGCGCGGAAGTAGGCACGCACGCCCGCGACGGCATCCAGGAACTGGTCGACGTCGTCCGTGGTGTTGTAAAGGTAGGCGCTCGCCCTGGTGGTGGCGGTCAGACCCAGCCGTCGGTGCAGCGGCTGGGCACAGTGGTGGCCCACCCGCACCGCGATGCCCCGCGAGTCCAGGAATTGGCCCACGTCATGGGCGTGGACACCGTCGACGTCGAAGGCGGCGAGCCCGATGCGGTCCTGCCCGGCTGCAGGCCCGAGGACGCGGACGCCCGGGATGGATTCGAGGCCGGTGACCATCCGCTGGCCGAGCTCGGCCTCCCACCGGTGGATCCGGTCCAGCCCTGTTTCGGTCAGGTAGTTCACGGCCGCGGCCAACGCCACCGCCTGGGAGATGCGCTGGGTGCCGGCTTCGAAGCGCTGGGGCGCCGGCAGGTACTCGGCCCGCTCCATGGTGACCGTGGTGATCATGGAGCCGCCCGTCAGGAACGGCGGCAGCACGTCCAGGATGTCCTGCTTCCCGTAGAACACGCCGATTCCCGTGGGTGCGAGCATTTTGTGCCCGGAGAACACCGCAAAGTCCACATCCAGCTCTTTGACGTCCAGCGGCATGTGCGGGGCGGACTGGCAGGCGTCCAGCACCACCAGGGCTCCGGCCTGCCGGCCCAGGGCTGCGAGTTCAGTGACGGGGTTGATGGTGCCCAGGACGTTGGAGGCGTGGGTGAAGGCCAGGAGCTTTGTCCGGCCGTTCACGATCTCCCTGGCCGCGTCCATACGGAGGCTGCCGGCGTCGTCCACGGGAATGTACCGCAGGGTGGCCCCGGTGCGGAAGGCGAGTTCCTGCCAGGGAATGAGGTTGGCGTGGTGCTCCATCTCGGTGACCACGATTTCGTCGCCCGGGTTCAGGGCAAGCTCCTTGAGCCGCGCGTCGCCCCGGCCCTGTGCTGCCCACAAGCCCGCATTGGACAGGGCGTAGCTGAGGAGGTTGAGGCCCTCGGTGGCGTTGGACGTCCAGATGACCTCGGAGTAGTCGGCGCCCACAAAGTCGGCCACCGTCTGCCGGGCGTCCTCGAACGCCTCGGTGGCCTCGACCGCGAGATGGTGGGCGCCGCGGTGCACGGCGGCGTTGCGCTGCTCGTAGAATTCCTGCTCGGCCTCGATGACGCTGAGCGGATTCTGGGATGTGGCGCCGGAGTCCAGGTAGATCAGCGGGCGGCCGTTGACCAGTTGGTCCAGGACCGGGAAGTCGTTGCGGATGCGCTGCACTTCGGCGTTGTCCATCACCGGTACGGCACGTTCCAGTGTGGCTGGCGTTGAAACTACGGCCAAAACAAACTCCTTGAAATGCCAACGGATGACACTCAATTGTCCCACACACGGCTGTGGCGGCCGCCCGGTGGGGGCAGCCGCCACAGTCGCTCCGGGCTTCAGCCCGCGGAATGGAGGGCCGGCGACGGCTGGGGGGAGAGTCTCGGTCTCAGAAGACTCTGACGTCGCCGGCCCCGTCCAGCCCGGTCCCAGTGGACCGGAAGTTTGTCGGATACAAGGCCTGGTTATGTTCCCGCCGCTGCGGCTTCTTTCGTGCCGCTTGCTTTGGTTCCATAAGTAAATACTCCGGGGCCACCCTGCACACGAGTAGGGTGTACTCGAATTCCGCCACCTGGGACTACCTAGGGTCGGCGGATACCCGCAGGGCACCGGAAAGCGCCCGGGAGTGCCGCGGGGATGGTGGACAGAGGGCATGGAAGTGCCCGGCCGGTGCCTCCAGGGAAGCACAACCGGGGGCTCTGGCGGGAGAGCTACTTGGGCAGTGCGGACTCCAGCTCATCCCGGCTCCGCACGCCAAGCTTGACGTACGTGCGGTACAGGTGGCCCTCCACGGTGCGCACCGACACCATCAGCCGCTGGGCGATTTCACGGTCTGTGAGGCCTTGGACGGCCAGTCCCACAATGTCCTGTTCACGCCGGGTAAGGTGGACGGCCGGTGCCGCGGCGATAAAGCGGCCTTCCCGGAATCTTTCGCCGAGTTCGTGGTCGCATTTCTCCCGCAGCGCCACAGCCTGCCTGGACCGCCGGCGTTCGCCCGCCTGTTCCAGCAGGGTGCTGGCACGGGCGTAGGCCTCCCGTGCCAGGTTCACGAAGCCCGCTTCCTCCAGTGCGGAGGCCGTCTCCATTAACGCGTCCCCGTCCGCTTCTTCCCACCGGGCGGCCAGGGCAAGCATTGCCTGGGCCCACCGGCCCTCCACGCCCTGGGCAACCGCCTGCACCATCGGGATGACCGAGGGGTCGCCCAGATCCCAGCAGACCGCAAGGAGCTCAAGCAGGGTTCCGGCCCTCGCTGTGGCATCCGGCGTGGTGGCCAGCGTGTGCAGCGCGGCGAGGCCCTTGCCGTCCCGGGACAGGTATTCGGCGGCAGCGGCGCTGTAGGCAGCGGCAAGGAGCTCGTGGGCAGGCCCGCCTGCGCCCGCATCGCTGTAGTCCTGTTCCAGTCGCTGCGCCTGGGCCGAGTCGCCCAGTCTCGCGGCAACATAAAAGCCCAGGGCTGAAGCGAAGCGGAACAGCTGCAGCGGATCGTTCAGCCGGAGTGCCTCCACGGCCGGCAGCAGCACCTGGTATGCACGCTCCATCCGGCCCTGCCGCAGCAGGGAGTAGCCCCGCAGCACCTGGAGGCTGCCGCTGAAGGTGGCGGACCCCGGCCCATGGCTTGCGGCGTAGTTGTCGAGCTCCCGCTCGGCCGATTCCCACTCCCCCATCGCAAGGTAGTCGGTCACCAGCCGGCCCAGCACAAACTCGGTGTAGAAGAACAGGCTGTCTTCCAGCGGAGGCAGCTCGGATGCGGCCAGCAGCGCCGAATCCAGGCCCTCGGAGGCGCGGCCGGTGGCAGCGAGGGCGTGCGCCAGGAGTGCCTCCCCCAACGCCCTGAGCGGTTCGCCTCCGGTGTCCGTGGACGTGCTGTTCCTGATGTCCCTGACCTCCGCGGCCAGCGCTTCGGCGTCCACGTCCCCGCCCAGCTCCAGGAGCCGCACGACGCGCAGGAGCTGATCCGGTGCGGGGCTGTCGCCGTCCTCCCGCTGTTGGACGTGCCCGCGCATGTCCTCTGCGAGGGCGTTGAGCGGGGCGCCATTCGCCTGGTGCGCGGCGGCCCGGAGCAGTACGACGGCGGGACCTTCCGCCGTACCGGACAACTGACGCCAGCAGGCGTCCAGGAGGTCGGCAGCCGGCCCGTACATGCCCTCGTTATAGAGCGCCCGGGCCTGGATGGCCTTAGCCAGGGGCACCAGTGCAGGATCCCTGATTTTGGCGGCTAAGGTGCGGGCACTGTCGTTGCGGAACCGCCTCAAGGCTTCGCGGGCGGCCTGCAGCATTTCGGGATCAGGAATCCGCAGGCCAACCTCGAATGCCCACTCGACGGAGCGGAGCATGCCCTCGCCGCGCAGGGCGGTGCCGTCCTGATGGGCCCGGATCCGTTCCAGCAGTTGCAGGCTCCGGGACACTGACAAGGTGTTCCTGATGGCTTTGGCGAACAGGGCGTTCCACATGGAGAGTTCGGAGGGAATCCCGGAACTCTCGGAAACCATCTGCTGGTCAATGAGGGACCGGACCACGGCGGCCCCGCTGATGTCCTCGATCACTTTCCGGCCTACCGGTCCGGCGAGGGCTATGAGCTTCAGGGCTTCCTGTTCCTCCGGCGCCCGCCGGAGGTGGTCTTTCGTCACTACAGCCGTGAGCTGGGGGCCGTCAGAAGGCAGGGCTCCCAACAGTATCCAGATGCCGTTCCGTTTGGCCAGGACGCCCGTTTCCGCGGCATCGTGCAGCAGTGCGTCCAGGATGCGCGGGTTCCCGCCGGAGCCATGCCAGACAGCATCAACAGTGGCCGGCGGAACGGTTCCGTCGAGGACATGGGCCAATACCTCTTCGATCTGGTCCCGGTTCAGGGGCCGCAGGTCCACCCGCTCGGCAAGGCCGTCGTACCAGAGCTGGTCCAACGGCTGCGGAAGGCCGGGCCGGGGCCTGGCAGCAGCCACCACCGTAGCCCAGCCGGCAGAGATGAGGTCTGCCAGTACGCCGGCGGAGGCGTCGTCCAGGTGGTGGGCATCATCCACCACCAGCAGGACGGGGGCACCGCGGCCTGCCTTGAGTTTTTCGAAGTAGGTCCACATTGACCGCAGGACCGCTACCGGCGAGACGGACTCTTCAGCGCTCAGGTCGCCCGTATAGGGGGTGAGGACGCCGAAGGGCACGGCCGCGAGGGCGGAGCTGCCGTGGATCTGCAGGATGTTCAGCTGCCCGGCGAGACGTTCGGCAATCGCCTCGGTTACGGACGTTTTGCCGATGCCTGGTCCTGCCATGAGGAAAACCGCATGGCTGCTGCCGTTCCGGACAATATTGCAGATCCGTTCCAGCGGCTCCCGCCTCCCGGTGAGGGCGCGGTGGGCTGTTTGCGGTTTGTGGCCGTTAGACGAGTCCAGTCAGATCACCCCTGGAAGTTACGCCGAGCTTAGTGAAGACCTGGTACAAATGGCCTTCAACGGTTCGGACTGACACACCCATTTCCAGGGCGATGTCACGGTTAGAGGCTCCCCGGCCGGCGAGCCGCGCGATCTGGCGCTCCCGCGCGGTGAGCAGCGGGCTGCCGCTGCTGGGCATGATGGGAAGATTTGCCACCGTGGCCGCCAGGATGTCCAGCCTGGCCTGGGCGGTGCGGGCGGAGACAGCGTCCCCGTCCTGCCGGGCGAAGTCCACGGCCAGCGCCATGCAGCGGGCCTCCACCGCGTCCAGTTCCAGCGTGGCCGCCAGTTCACCGGCTGCGAGGAGGGTTTTGGCGTCCTTGGTCCGGCTGCCCAGCGCAATGAGCCGGGAGACCTCTGCCAAAGGACCCTGCCGATGCCCGGCGATATCTTCCAGGAGGCGGAAGTCGGCGTCGCTGCCATTGACCGTGGCAGCCAGCAGGCTGATTCCTGCCATGGTGTAGATCCCTGCCCTCATGTGCCGCTCGGCCGACTGCTTCAGTCCGGCCACGGCTTCGGCGTCGCCCAGCCAGCGGCCGGCAACCAGGGCGCAGAACTCAATGATTTTCTCGGCGGAAAAACTGGCTTTGCCGGGAGTCCTTTGGAGTTTGCCCAGATACTTCCGCGCCTGGGTGCCGTTGCCGGTCTGGGCATATGCGAGGGCCGTTGCGGCGTAGGCCGAGCGGAGGGCGCTTTGGGCCGGCTGGAGCTCCAGCTGGGCCACCGCCGAAATCAACGGGTCCAGGGCCGCGCCGCCACGCCCCGAAAAAACATAGGCCAGGCCGGCCGCAAGTTCGGACGCGGCGCTCCGGTAAGGCATACGGTCCGGTTCGCCGTCGATCCGCTGTCCGACAAGGTCGATGCAGCGGCGCCATTGCCCGGCGGTCAGCAGCACCACGAAGGCCTCCCTGGTGAACTGCTCGCGCAGGCCCACCACGTGGGACGCATCCGAGATTTGCCCGCCAATCCTCCGCATCAGGCTCAACGCGTCCATTTCCCGCCCCGTCATGGACAGTGCGCTCATCAGGATGACGGAAGCCTGCATCCGGTAGGACGTGTCCGGGTTGAGGGCCGGATCCGCTGCTGCCTCAAGCTCCGGAATCATGTCAGCGTAATCACCGGCGAACGCGCGGTACTCGAACCCGCTTAATGCCACCCGGTGTGCGGCGGCAACGGCCCGGTGCGGCCACGTGGCGTGGCCTGTGGCGGCATCCAGCCTTTCCTTTGCCGCGGCAAGGAGGGCCGGAATCTTGCCTGCCTGCTCCGGAAGCCACAGCATCACCTGGGCCTTCGCCGCCACAACGTGGGCGTACTCTTCCACTCCCACGCTGTCCAGTTCGGGCTGCGAGATGTCATCCAAGGCTGAAAGGGCCTGAACGGGCAGGTTCAGCTGAAGGTAGGCGGCGGCCTTGTGCCGCTGGGCCGGCACCCACTCCCGGTCCGTCCTCTTGAGCATGTCCGCGTAGGACAGGGCGAAATGGGGATCAAAGAGTTGAACGGCGGCTTCAGCGGCGGCAAGGGCCAGTGCCGGGCTGAGTTCGGCTTCGCATTCATGGGTCCAGGCGGCGAAGGCCATCAGCTCATCGACTGCCATCTCCGCCGGATCGGGTTCCGTCCCGCCCAGGAGCCCGCTCCGTAGCTCCCGCCGCCGGGCAATGCTCAACCAGGAGCGCACTACTTCGCCGATGTATTTCTCACGCAACGAGACCCAGCGGTGGTCGGAGTCGTCGATCTCCAGCAGGCCCGCGTCCTCCATGTCTGCCACGACGTCGGCACTGTAGAGGGCAGTGAGCCTTCCGAGTTCCACACGCCGGGCGCAGGAAAGCATTTCGATGACTTCGCGGGTTTCCGGCGTCTCCCTGGACCAGCGGGAGCGGACGATGTCATCAAGGCTGGCGGCGCCGTCGAGCACCACTTTGTCGCGAAGCGTCCAGACGGAGTCGGAAAGGACCAGGTTCCCGGAAAGTTTTTGTTCGGTGACCAGGGCCTTCAGCAGCAGCGGGTTGCCGCCCACCGTGTGGTGGTAGGTGGCAACCAGAGAAGCGGAGACCCGGTGGCCCAGCAGGGACAGCAGCACCTGGCGCGTTTGCAGTTCATTCAGGTTGCTGAGCCGGACCTCGGTCAGGCGCCGGTCCGTGAGCAACCAGTGGAAGTCCGGGGGAAGGTCGCTGATCTTCGGTGCGACGGCGATGATTTTTGCGGTGCCGGTCAGGAGTACGTTCAGGAGCACCCCGGCGCTCATGTCGTCAATGCTTCCGGACGTATCAAGGGTGATGACGCAGGGCCGCCCGGCGGCATCGCTCCGGATCAAGGAGGTGATGCCGCGCAGGATGGCGGTGGGCGAGCCCATGTACGCCTGGGGCAGGCGGGCGAGGAGGAAGGAAAGGCAGCCATAGGGGGTGTTGGCGCCGGAAGGGCCGCTGCGGAGTTGGAGCGACCAGGTATCAGGGCCAAGGTCGGCCACTGCGGCCCGGGCAAGGGACGACTTTCCCACGCCTCTGCCGCCGGTGATAACGACGCCGAGGGAATCGTCAGTGGTCAGCGCTGCCCGGATGGATTCAAGGTTTGCGCTGCGGGCAGGGGCAGACCACTGTTGCCCCCCTGGTGTTCCGGAGGTTTCGGTCTGCAGCCCAGCGCCCTGAGGTGTTGACCCACGTCCCCAGCTGAGTGGCTCGATTGACATGAACTTATCCCCTACGTCCCCTGGTGGCGGGATGTAGCCCCATTGCTCCCCCGCCTTGGAGTTAGAGTACATCGTCGTGCAGACAAGGAAACAGGTTCATGCGACTTTAAGTTTTTATGTCGCTATCGCTCAGACTTTGCAGGATGGAACTTCTGCTGCGCCGCCAGCAGTCCGTCACGCACCAGCAACTCCGCTGCATCGGCCGCCTCATCCAGCAGGAAGGGCAGCTCTTTGAGCTCGGCAGTGCCGAAATCCCGCAGCACGAAGTCGGCAGTGTCCATCCGGCCGGGCGGCCGGCCCACTCCCACGCGCACACGGTAGTAGTCCTTGGTGCCGAGCGCTTTGGAGATGTCGCGCAGCCCGTTGTGGCCGCCTTCTCCCCCGCCAATCTTGAGCTTGACCGCGTTGAAGGGGATGTCGATTTCGTCGTGCACTGCCACCACGTGATCCGGGTCGATGCCGTAGAAATTGGCCAGCGCCGAGACAGGGCCGCCTGAAACGTTCATGTAGCTCATGGGTTTGGCCAGCACCACGCGGGGGCCGCCGATTCCAAGCCGCCCCTCCACCACCTGTGCCCGCGCCTTGTGGGTCTTGAAACCTGCCCCCACCCGGCCTGCGAGTTCGTCCAGCACCATCTGGCCCACGTTATGCCTGTTGCCTAGATACTGGGCTCCGGGGTTTCCGAGGCCGACGATCAGCCAGGTGTCAGTCATGGGTCAATCCTAAAGTGGAGTATTGGGACGCGCGGCAAGTGGGCAGAGACGACAGTGGCCGGACCCTTGGGGTCCGGCCACTGCACATCAGCGGAATTACTCGGCTGCTGCCGCGGAAGCGCCTTCAGCAGATTCCTCGGCGCCTTCCTCGGCGGACTCGGTGGCCTCGGAGATGTTCACAACGAGTGCATCGGCGTCGGCCAGCAGGACGGCGCCCTTGGGCAGGACCAGGTCGGAAGCGTGGATGTGCTGTCCGGCGGTGCGGCCTTCGATGTCAACCTCGACGGCGGTGGGCAGGTGGGTTGCCTCAGCCTCGAGCGAGATGACGGTCAGTTCCTGGTTGTAGGCGTTGCCGGGGGCAACTTCGCCAACAACGTGGACGGGGATGTCAACGGTGACCTTTTCGCCCTGGCGGACGGTCAGCAGGTCGATGTGCTCGATGATCTGCTTGATCGGGTCGCGCTGGACATCCTTCACGAGGGCCAGGTGGCCTTCACCGTTGATGTCCAGGGACAGCAGGGCGTTGGCCGTGCGGACAGCCAGGGTGGTGGCCTTGGCCGGGAGGGTGATGTGGATGGGCTCTGCGCCGTGGCCGTAGATGACGGCGGGGATCTGGTTGTTCATCCGGGCGCGGCGGGCGTAGCCCTTGCCGAATTCGGTGCGTACTTCTGCTGCGAGCTTCTGCTCAGACATGGAGATCTCCTTGAAAACTAAACGGTGTTCAGCAAGGGCGGAGGTCTGTTGCGACCTTCAACGCCAGGCGGCCCGGAGGCGGCCCACTTCGAAGGGAGATTCAGACCCAGTCGATAACGGAGACTGCAGTCCGGTTCCCGCGGCTGCGGCAACCGGCGTTCTCCCTCGCCAAGGTATCGCTGAAGAGTCTACCAGCGCCGGACCGGATGGCCGAATCGGGTCCGGGCCGGCGCCGGTGGTTGGGCTTGCGAAACCAGGGTTTCGAGCAAGCTCAACCACCGGCAATCCGGTCAGGCCTTGCCGTCGAAGAGGCTGGTGACGGAGCCGTCGTCGAACACTTCACGGACGGCGCGGGCGATCAGCGGCGCGATCGAGAGCACCGTCAGCTGCGGGAAGCGCTGCGATGCGGCAAGCGGCAGGGTGTTGGTGACCACTACCTCACGGGCACCGGACTCCGAGAGGCGCTGCGCGGCCGGCTCGGAGAAGACTGCGTGCGTGGCCGCGATGATGACGTCCTTGGCTCCGGCGTTCTTCAGCACATTGACTGCGCCGGAGATGGTTCCGCCGGTGTCGATCATGTCGTCGATCAGCACGCAGGTGCGGCCTTCGATCTGGCCCACCACGGTCTTGGAAACGGCCTGGTTGGGAACGGTCAGGTCCCGGCTCTTGTGCACGAAGGCCAGCGGGGCGCCGCCCAGCCGTTCCGCCCACTGCTCCGCGACGCGCACACGCCCGGTGTCCGGCGAGACCACCGTGATGTTCTCCGCGTTCACCCGGGTCCGGATGTAATCAGCAAGCAGCGGGATGGCCATCAGGTGGTCCACGGGGCCGTCGAAGAATCCCTGGATCTGCGAGGTGTGCAGGTCAACGCTCATGATGCGGTCCGCACCGGCGGTCTTGTACAGGTCTGCCACCAGGCGGGCCGAGATGGGCTCGCGGCCGCGGCCCTTTTTGTCCTGCCGCGCATACGGGTAGAAGGGTGAAACAACAGTGATGCGCTTGGCGGAGGCCCGCTTCAGCGAGTCGATCATGATCAGCTGTTCCATCAGCCAGTTGTTCAGCGGGGCGGGGTGCGCCTGGATGACGAAGGCGTCGGTTCCGCGGACGCTCTCGCCTGCGCGCACGTAGATCTCACCATTGGCGAAGTCGTAGGCATCCACCGGCAGCAGTTCAGTGCCCAGTTCCTTGGCGATCTCCCGGGCCAGCTCGGGGTGGGCACGGCCGGTAGCCAGCACCAGCTTCTTTTCGCCGCGCGCCGTGATTTCGCTCATTATTACTTGCCCTCTTCTGTAGATGCCGGGGTACTTGAGGAATGTGAGGTGGCTGCCTGGGCCAGTTCGGCGGAGCGGGTGCCGGGCCGGTTGGCCTGCACCCAGCCCTCGGTGTTGCGCTGAGCAGCAACCGTCAGGGCCAGCGCGCCCGCCGGAACGTCCTTGCGGATCACCGCGCCGGCGCCGCTGTAGGCGCCGTCCCCCACGGTGACCGGGGCAACAAAGACAGTATTGGAGCCGGTCCGGACGCCTGAGCCGATGACCGTGCGGTGCTTCTTCTCGCCGTCGTAATTGGCAGTGATATTGCCGCAGCCGATGTTCGTATCCTCGCCGATCTCGGCGTCGCCGGCGTAGCCAAGGTGAGACAGCTTGGAGCCGCGGCCGATGGTGACGTTCTTGGTCTCATAGAACGCGCCGATCTTGCCGCTTTCGCCCAGGACAGTGCCGGGACGCAGGTAGGTAAAGGGGCCGACGGCGGCGTCCGGGCCGATGACCGCGCCGGAACCATGGGTGCGGACCACTTTCGCGCCTTCGCCGACAGTGACGTCGGTCAGGGTGGTGTCAGGGCCAACGACGGCGTCCCGTGCCACGCTGGTAGCACCGTGCAGCTGGGTGTTGGGCAGGAGCCGGACGTCCTCTTCGAGGGTCACGGAGGAATCGATCCAGGTGGTGGACGGGTCCACCACGGTGACGCCCGCCCGCATCCAGGCTTCCACGACGCGGCGGTTCAGTTCAGCGCCGAGGGCAGCGAGCTGGACGCGGTCGTTCGCGCCTTCCACCTGCCACCGGTCTGCGGTGACGACGGCGGCCACACGGCCACCTGCCTGACGGGCCAGTGCGAGCACGTCGGTGAGGTACTTTTCGCCCTGCGAGTTGTCGGTGGTGACGTGGGCCAGCGCGTTGCGGAGGACGGCGGCGTCGAAGGCGTAGATGCCGGAGTTGACTTCGCGGATGAGGCGCTCGGCATCGGAGGCATCCTTGTGTTCGCGGATGCCGGTGACGGTGCCGTCTTCGGCGCGCAGGATCCGGCCATATCCGGTGGCGTCGTCCAGGACAGCGGTGAGGACCGTGACCGCGTTGGCCTCGCGTTCGTGCGTGGCCACCAGCTCGGCCAGCAGGTCGCCGGAAAGAAGCGGCACATCGCCGTAGGTCACCACGACAGTTCCCGTGAGGCTCTGCTCGGCGTCGAGGGCCTGCAGGGCGACCTCCACAGCGCGGCCGGTTCCGGGGACATCGTCCTGGTCCACGATCAGCGCGGCCGGATCAGCGTCGGAGAGGTGGCGTGCCACGAGGTCGCGCTCGTGGCGGACCACCACGGCCAGCTGGCGGGGGTTGATGCTCCGTGCTGCCAGGAGCGCATGCCCCACCATGGACCTGCCGCCGATTTCATGCAGGATCTTGGGGGTACGCGATTTCATCCGGGTACCGGCGCCTGCCGCCAGGACGATGACTGCGGCCGGGCCGGTGTTCTCGGGGATCACGTACGGGCTCTCCTTGCTTGGTTATGCTGGCGCTTGCGGCGCCCGCCCGGCTTCCAGCCGGCGGGGCAACCGATTTGTCGTGCTGACTGAACGCTTCTGGCACAGCAGTTCCGCCCATAGGATTCGAACCTATACTCCACGGCTCCAAAGGCCGGGGTGCTGCCGTTACACCAGAGCGGACCGTGCCGAAGGCGCAAGCCCCGGGCACAAGTCCCTATTTTGCCACGGGTTCGGGCCGCCGCGCGACACGGGGCCGCCCGGCACGGACCATAGGGGCCACAACGGTCGCCAGGCGGCGGCGACTGGCGGCTTCCGGAGTGGACCGTGATGCCGGGCTGAGCAGCCTATTGGCCCAGGACTTCGGAGGCTTCAAGCCATTCGAGCTCGAGGGCGTCCTTTTCGTCGGCGAGGTCCTTGAGCTCCTTGTTTTGTTCGGCGAGGGCGTCGAAATCGGACTGCTCCGTGCTCTTCACCATCTGGTCGTGGAGCTTCTTTTCCTGCTGTTCCAGCTTCTTGAGCTGGCGCTCGATCCTGTTCAGCGCTTTCCGGGCGTCGCGTTTTTGTGCTTCGGAAGGCCCGGCGGGGGCTGCAGCCGCCGCACCGGAGCTCGCGCCGGTGACGGGGTTGCCGCCGCCGGTGATGGTGGAACCAGCCAGGGTGGCTTCCCGGAGTTCCAGGTACTGGTCCACGCCGCGCGGCAGGGCGCGGATCTTGCCGTCGCCAAGCAGGGCCATCTGGTGGTCGGTGACGCGCTCCAGGAGGTACCGGTCGTGGCTCACCACAACAAGTGTTCCCGGCCATCCGTCAAGGACGTCCTCCACTGCTGCGAGGGTGTCCGTGTCAAGGTCGTTGGTGGGCTCGTCGAGCATCAGCACGTTGGGCTCCCCCACCAGCAGCCGCAGCAGCTGGAGGCGCCGCCGCTCGCCGCCGGAGAGGTCCTTGACCGGGGTCCACTGCTTCTCGTTGGTGAAGCCAAGCTGCTCCACGAGCTGGCCCGCCGAAAACTCCTTGCCGCCCACGTTGAAGGATCGCTTCTCCCGCTCGATCACTTCTATGACCCGCAGGTCGGAGACGTCGTCGAGCTCCTTGACCTCCTGGGTCAGCACGGCGGTGACCACGGTCTTGCCGCGCTTGAGTTTGCCGGACGTCGGCTCGATCTGGCCGTTGAGCAGTTTCAGCAGTGTGGTCTTGCCGGCACCATTGACACCCACCAGCCCCAGCCGCTCGCCGGGCGCGAGGCGCAGCGTGATGTTGTCAAAGAGTTTTTGCCCTTCGTTGCCGCCGAGGAAGTCCAGCGAGACGTTCTCCAGGTCCAGCACGTCCTTGCCGAGGCGGGCGGTGGCCATCTTGCTCAGTGCGGTGGAGTCCCTGGGCTCCGGGACATCGGCGATCAGGGCATTCGCCGCTTCAATCCGGAACTTCGGCTTGGCGGTCCGTGCCGGGGCACCCCGGCGCAGCCACGCGAGTTCCTTCTTGACCAGCTGCTGGCGCTTGCTTTCCATCACGGAAGCGGCGCGGTCCCGCTCGGCGCGGGCCAGGACGTACGCCGCGTAGCCGCCCTCGAAGGGATCCACGATGCCGTCGTGGACTTCCCAGGTTTTGTTGCAGACCTCGTCCAGGAACCAGCGGTCGTGGGTAACCACCAGGAAAGCGCCTTGGTTCGCCCGCCAGCGCGTCTTCAGGTGCCGGGACAGCCAGGCAACTCCTTCCACGTCCAGGTGGTTGGTGGGCTCGTCCAGCATGATGACGTCGTGGTCCTCAATCAGGAGCTTGGCCAGTGCAACACGGCGCTTCTGACCGCCGGACAGGGCGTGGACGTTGGCGTGCCAGTCGACGTCGGACACCAGCCCGCCCATGATCTCGCGGATCTGCGAGTTCCGCGCCCATTCGTAATCCGCCTGGTCCCCCACGATCGCGGCACCGACTGTCAGGTCGCCGTCGAGCACGTCGCTTTGGTCCAGGTACCCCACGTTGACGTCCCCGCGTTTGGTGACGCGGCCGGAATCAGGGGTGGACCGCAGCGCCAGCAGGCGCATCAGGGTGGACTTTCCGTCGCCGTTCCGTCCCACCATGCCAATGCGGTCACCCTCTTCAAGCCCGAGGGTGATGCCGTCCAGGACGGTGCGGGTGGCGTAGGAGACGGTGAGGTTCTCGCCGCCAAGAAGGTGTGCCAAAGGGAACTGCTTTCTGCTGCTGGAAACTGTAGGTCTACAGGACGGTGTCGGAGATGATGCGCGCGCCGGGAACGGGGCCGTGGACGGCGAGGGCCGTCAGGCCGTAGCGCCGCAGGTTCTCCGCCAGGCCCTCTGCGGCAACGGGGTCATCGGCCAACAGCGCCACGGTGGGGCCCGAGCCGGAGACGATCCCGGCCACGGCACCATGTGATTCGCCGATTCCCAGCGTATCGCGCAATGAGGGCGCCAACTCGATCGCGGCCCGCTGGAGGTCGTTGACCAGGACGCGGCTGAGGGCTTCTGCGTCCCCGCTGCGGAGGGCGGTGAGGATCTGCGGGTCAACGCCGGTGGGCTCGGCGCCTTCGATGCCCTCTGCCGCCCGCAGCCGGTCCAGCGTCCTGTAGACCTCTGGAGTGGGGAGCCCGTAATCCGCCGTGACCAGGACCCAGTCCGTCTGCGCCTTGGCCAGCGCCGGGGAAAGTTCGTCGCCCACCCCGAGGCCGACGGCGGTTCCGCCCAGCAGCGAGAACGGGACATCGGCACCGAGCTCGGCAGCCAGATGGGCGAGTTCCTCCCGCGAGAGGCCGCTGTTCCACAGTGCGTCGCAGGCCAGCAGGGTTGCGGCGGCGTCGGCTGAGCCGCCGCCCATGCCGCCTGCCACGGGCACGCGCTTGGTGATCTCGAGGTGGACACCCGTTGGGCGTTCGGAAACGTCCGCCATGATGGCCGCCGCCTTGAAGGCCAGGTTGTTCCCGTCCAGGGGGATGTCCACGGCGTCCAGGTCCAGTGTGCTGTCCGGGCTCAGGCTGACGGTGATCCCCGGTGTTTCGGTACTGGTGGCCGCGACTTCCTCATACAGGGACACGGCGAGGTAAACGCTGGCCACCGAATGATAGCCGTCCGGCCGCAGCGGGCCGACGCCCAGGGAGACGTTCACCTTCCCCGGCGCCTTGGCCCTGACGGTCCTGGCCGCGAAGCGTCCCGGAAGGGCGTTCACGCGCGGGCCTCACGGGCTTCGGCGATCCTTGCGAAGGCGGAAATGTCGATGACTTCACCACGGGCCGTGGGGTCGACGCCGGCGGCGACAAGGCAGCGCTCAGCCTCCGGGGCACTGCCGGCCCAACCGGCAAGGGCGGCGCGCAGGGTCTTGCGGCGCTGGGCGAAGGCGGCGTCAATCACCGCGAAGACCTGTTCCCGGGTGGCGCTGGTGGCCGGAGGTTCGTGCCGCGTGAAGGACACCAGTCCTGAATGGATCTTGGGGGCCGGCCAGAACACGTTCATCCCGATCACGCCGGCCTTGCGCATGTGGCTGTACCAGGCAGCCTTCACGGACGGCACTCCGTAGATTTTGGAGCCCGGCACGGCAGCCAGCCGGTCAGCCACTTCGTCCTGCACCATCACCAGGCCGTGCTGGAGGCTGGGGAAATGCTGCAGGAGGTGCAGCACAACGGGCACGGCCACGTTGTAGGGGAGGTTGGCCACCAACGCGGTGGGCTGGACGGGGAGTTCTGTGACCTTCATGGCGTCGGCCTGGACCAGGTGGAAGTTTCCGACGGCGGCAGGGCGCCATTCCTTGACGGTTTCGGGGAGCCTTGCAGCCAGTACAGGGTCGATTTCCACGGCCACCACGGCGGCTGCTGCGTCCAGCAGGCCGAGGGTCAGCGACCCGAGGCCGGGCCCTACTTCGAGTACTGTTTCGTCCGGCCCAACGCCCGCGGCGGTCACGATCCTGCGGATGGTGTTGCCGTCAATGACGAAGTTCTGGCCCAGGGTCTTGGTGGGGCGGATGCCGATCTCTTCCGCCAGCCGGCGTATATCGGAGGCACCAAACAGCGGTGCGGGCGCGGCGGGGATGGGTTCAGTCACCTAGGTATCCTATCCCGCGTGCCGGGACCACCCTGCCGGAGAAAGCCGCGGATAAATGCCGCGGCCGGGCCCGGAAGATCCGGGCCCGGACGCGATGCGGTGGGGCTTCAGTTGTGCCGCGCGTCAGCGGCTTGCCGCCCAGCCGCAGCCCCAGGGCTGGAGGCCGCGCTGCGCGTAGACCCGGTTGGCGATGTCGATCTGCTGTGCCTTGCTGGCGAGGCTGGCGTTGGGGGCGTACGCGCCGCCGCCCGAGCCGATCCAGGTCCGGATGTCGAACTGAAGGCCGCCATAGTAGCCGTTGCCGCTGTTGATGGACCAGTTGCCGCCTGATTCACACTGGGCGATCTTGTCCCACATGGCTTCGTTCATCATGGCGGGAGCGGCTGCACCGGTGTTGGCACCGGCACTGGCACTGGCTGCGGGTGCCGGGGCGGCCTGGGCCACAGGCTTGGCCTTGGTACCCACGGTGATCTTCTCGGTGACGGGCTGCGCGGTGACCGACTCAGTCACCAGGGTGCGGGATGCCTCGCGGCCATCAACGAGCACCAGCTTGAAGGTCTTCTCCAGCTTGCCGGCGGCACCGGCCTGGGTGACTTCCTTTTCGCCCTTCAAAAGCTCGGCACTTTCCACCGTTTCGGTCTTGAAGGGGACGTCCTCAGTGGTCACTGCGGTCTGTCCAACGTCCACTCGGGAGACCTTGACCACCATGTTGTTGACCACGTGGGCGTTGGCGGGCTGGGAGGAGCGGTCGTTGGCCCCAAGGGTCAGGCCGGCATCCTCCAGGACCTTGCCCACGGTGGCGGCAGTGGTGGTGGCTGCGTGGACCTTGCCGTCGGCGACGATGCTCACGGACTTGGGGGTGGAGATGGAAACGAACGATCCAGCGACTGAAAGCTGTGCGTCCTTGGGAACCGAGACGGACGACGCGCTTGCGACTCCAAGTTCGGTGACCAGTCCTTCAACATCCTGGGCGGTGGTGTTCACCGTTTTTTCGGAGCCGTCCAGGCTGACTTTAACTTCCTTGGCCTGGTTCACGTTGATGACCGTGCCGTTCTGGACGGTGGCGTCGATGGCCGGGGAAACCCGGTCCGCCGGCTTCAGTTCGAGGTTGGCGCTCTTAACGACCTGCCCCACTGTTCCACCGAAGGTTTGAACGGAAGTTACCTTGCCATCAACGTTGAGCGTGATGGTTTTGTTATTGCCCACGAAGGCTACGAGTCCCACCACCAGTGCGCACAGCACCAGCAGCTGGGTTCCAACCTTGAAAAAGCTGAACTTGCCGTCCGTTGTGAAGAACTTGACCACGATTGCCCGTAACTTTAGCTCCGTCCGGGCACGGGGAGAGCGCAATAAAATGCCCGGGCACCACCTCGAGGAGGGGTAGTCCGGGCACCGTCGCGCCGCCACACTCCTGCCTGCGGGCAAGCCGGGTCAAGCCCTGGCATATCCGCTGCGGAAGAAGTGAACTTATCCGGTGGCCTTCCCCGACCCCGGCTAATAGTTTTCCACTGTAACCGTAGCGTTATAAAGCCGCCAAGAAATTTGCATACCAGGTATTTGCCTGCTGCAGGCCAGGGAACGTGTTCTTAATCCCATTTTCCGTAGGCGCGCACGGTGTTTTCGCTGATGCCGGCACACAGCCCGGCGAGGTCCCGGCTTGTCAATTCCGCCATGGCCCGCACGGTATAGGGGACCATGTAGCTGGCGTTGGGCCTCCCCCGGTGGGGATGCGGGGTCAGGAAAGGAGCATCCGTTTCCACCAGCAGGAGTGCCGGGTCGGCTGCGGCGAGCGCGGCCCGGAGGTTCGCCGCGTTCTTGAACGTTAGCGTCCCGGCGAAGGACATCCACCAGCCTTCACGGTTGCAGATCGCGGCCAGTTCCTCGTCGCCTGAGAAGCAATGGAAAACCACCCGTTCGGGGGCGCCTTCTTCCTTGAGCACCTGCACCACGTCGCTGTGGGCGTCGCGGTCATGGATCTGCAGTGTCAGGTCCAGCCGCTTGGCGATGTCGATGTGGCGGCGGAAGGAGTAGCGCTGGTGGGCCAGGCCCCCTCCCTCGGTCCGGAAGAAATCAAGGCCGGTTTCGCCGATGGCACGGATCCGGGGGTGGGCAGCCAGTTGCTCGATCTCTGCCAGCGCCTCTTCCAGCTGGCCCCGCGCGGCATAACGCGGCGCATCGTTGGGGTGGAGCGCCACTGCCCCCAGCAGCCGTTCATCCAGGTCAACCGCCTGCACCGTGAACCGGGATGATTCCAGGTCGCAGCCCACCTGCACGGCACCCTGGACGCCTACCGCCGCAGCAGCGTCAAGGGCTTCCTTGATCCCCACCGGCGCCTCTCCGTCCGGGAAGTCGAGGTGGGTGTGGTTGTCCATAACGGGCACCGGCAAGGGCTCAGGAGCCGGAGGAAACTCCCGCTGCCTGGAGCGTTCGGATTCCGGCGCATCACCGGCAGCTGGAGCACGGTACGCGGCGGGGATCAGGGGATTGCACATCCATCAAGCCTAAACCGACAGTGCAGCCCCATATTTGTTGGAACTCTCTGTCTGTGGTGGCAGTTGTGTTAGTAGTCTGGTACGAACACATGCGGACGCCCACCGACGGGCGAAGGCAGGGCCAGCTGTCCCGTCCAGGTGAACCCCGGGCTGAAAGGTTGCCGATGGAATCCCACCGACGCACTGCCAACGATGTGAGCGCTGCGAACCGCAATCTCGCAGGAATCGCAGAGCCCGTAAGCCACCTGAACGGCCACCGGTCAGCTGCCATGGATGCCACGTCCTTCCACGAGGCAAGCCACCGGATCCTGACCACCGTCAATACGGTCATCGACGGGAAATCGGATGCCGCGAAGCTCGCATTGACGGTGCTGCTCGCCCAGGGCCACCTGCTGCTGGAGGATGTACCCGGGGTGGGCAAGACGCTCCTGGCAAAAACGCTCGCCCGGACCATCGACTGCACGGTGAACCGGATCCAGTTCACCCCGGACCTGCTTCCCTCCGACGTTACGGGTGTGTCCATCTACAACCAGTCCTCCCGGCTTTTCGAATTCCGGCCCGGGGCGGTCTTCGCCAACATTGTCATCGGCGACGAGATCAACCGGGCGTCAGCGAAGACCCAGTCCGCCCTGCTGGAGTGCATGGAGGAGCACCAGGTGACGGTGGACGGCAAGTCCTACCGCCTGGACGAGCCGTTCATGGTGGTGGCAACGCAGAATCCCATCGAAATGGAGGGCACCTATCCCTTGCCGGAGGCACAGCGGGACCGCTTCATGGCCCGGATCTCCATGGGATACCCGGACAAGGAATCCGAGATCGAGATGCTGGAGACCCACCAGTCGGCGTCACCGCTGGCCAAGGTGTCCCCGGTGGTGACCACCGCCGAGGTGGCCGCCATGATCGCCACGGTCCAGCAGGTCTACGTCTCGCAGGCTGTCAAGGAATATACGGTGTCCGTGGGCCGCGCCACCCGGGAAAGCCCGCTGCTTCGCCTCGGGGCCAGCCCCCGGTCCATGTTGCAGCTGCTGCGCGCGGCGAAGGCCACTGCGGCTCTGGACGGCCGCGACTTTGTCCTGCCGGATGACGTTGTGGACGTCGCCGAGGCTGTCCTGGCACACCGGATCATCCTGGACCGGAAAGCGGCGGGTGCCGGGGAAACCGCGCACAGCGTCCTGCGCGGCATCCTGTCCCGGCTGCCGGTGGCGCAGAAGCCGGCGGATACCGGGGCAAGGGCTTCCGCGCCCGCCGGCCGGAACGCTCCGGTGGCAGGTTTAAGCAGGAACCACTAGGCGGATTTCCATGGCGCTGCTGGACCGACTGCCCCGACACCTCTTCACGCAACGCGGCTGGGGAATGCTGGCTGCGGGGGCAGCAGCGCTTGCCGCGGCCCAGGTCATGGGCCGCAGGGACCTGTTAAGCCTTGCTGTACTCCTCTTTGTCCTCCCGCTGGTTTCCCTCGCCGGGATCCGGCTCGTGAAACCACGGTTCCAGGTGTACCGCGAGTTCAACCCCTCGCCCGTAGAGACGTCTTCACCCACCACGGTCAGGCTGGCGGTGGCCCGGACGGGGTCGGCCAGCGGCCGCGCCACCATGGAGGAACGGCTGCCGGCCAGGTTCGGCGAGTCACCGGCCTTCCGCTTCCCTTCGCGTTCCGCCACCGGCGGCACCAGCAGGTATGAGTACCACCTGCGCTCCGCCCAGCGCGGCCAGTTCCTGATCGGGCCAGTCACAGCGGAGTTCACCGATCCGTTCGGCTTGTCGCTGCACAGGCAGGCCATTGACGACGGCGACACCCTCACCGTGACGCCTGCCGCCGTCGTCCTTCCGTTGACCGGGTTGGCCGGGGCACGGGGCAACGACGGCGTTACTGCCACGAGGATCCGGGCCAACCCCAGCGATGACGACGTGATGACCCGCGAATACCGGCACGGGGATCCGATGCGCCGTGTCCACTGGGCTGCCACCGCGCGCCACGGCGAGCTGATGGTGCGGCAGGAGGAATCCGTCACCACGCCTGAGGCCACCATCATCCTGGATCACCGGTTCGGGGCGTTCTCCGGCAGCTCCGGCGCCGCCCCGGCAGGAAACGCGGCCCAGGACGGCCACACCATGATCAGCAGCGATACCTTCGAGTGGGCGGTGGTAGCCGCGATGTCCATCAGTGCCCACCTTTCCGAACGCAATTACGCACTGCGGCTTCTGGATGCGCGCGGGGAACCGGCTTTCCTGCGTTCGCCCTCCGCTCCGGAACCCGAGCTGGAGGAGTACACCGGAGCCTCCGGGCTCCAGTCCATCGCCGAGAGCCTCGCCGCAATCCAGCTCACCGGACCCCACCACCTGCACGGCGGGGCTGGCCGCGGGGACTTCTTTGGCGCCAGGGAATCCCACGGCCAGGAGGCAGGCCCCCCGCCTTTTGATGACAACCTCATGGACAAGCTCTCCGCCCACCGCATGCGGGGCCCGGTGATTGCCGTCCTGGGCAGGATCTCGGCACTGGAGGCGCTGTCCCTTGCGCCCGCCGCAGGCTACGGCACCAACGCCTTTGCCATCCTGGTGGCGGAGCGGCCGGCGGAGTTCGAGGATGCCCTTGAAAAGCTCCGGCAGGGAGGCTGGCGGGCGGCGGCCGTGGCGCCCAGCGTATCCGTGGCGGCGGCCTGGAACCAGTTCGACCAGGATCCTGCCGTGCCGGAACCACCGGCGGCGGAGGTCCGGCGTGGAGCGGGGGTGGCCCGATGACCATTGCACCTGCAAGGAAGCCCGGGACTGACCGGCAAGAACCGGCGCCGGCAGGAACGCCGGGACGCCCCCGGGTAGGCGCTTATCCGTGGGTGATGGCGGGGTCCATTGCGTTCGCGGTGGCAGGCGCGGCTGTGTCGCTGAACGGAGTGCTGCGGGGCTGGGCCTGGTACTGGCCGGTTCTCACCACCGTGCTGGTGGTCAGCCTCACGCTCGCGGTCTTGCGTTCGCTCAGGGCGCAACCGCTGCTGGTGACCGCCGGCGGATTCCTTTCCCTGGCCGCCATCCTGACGCTGACGTTCTTCCGCAGCTCCAGTTTCGCCGGCATCCTTCCCACCGGAGCCAGCCTGTCCGAGCTTGACCGGCTGATCCGCCGCGCCAGCGAAACCGTTCTCTCCGAAACGGCCCCCGTGGCACCCAACGTGGGCATCGTGATGGTCATCTGCGTGGTCCTGGGCCTGGCCGTCATCCTGGTGGACGCGCTGGCCGTACCACTCGGCATGCCCGCCGCCACCGGAGTGGGGCTGCTGGCCATCCTGGTGGTGCCGGCAATGATCAAGCCCCAAAGCGTTGGCTTCTGGGCATTTGCAGCCGTTGTGGCCGGGTATCTGATGATCCTGGCCTGCAGCCAGTGGTACGTCCCGGACGCGCGGACACCGGCCGATTCCGCGCGCAGTCCCGGCCAGGTCCGGCGGGCAGTCCTGACCGGGGCGGTGGCGGTGGCCGCCACCCTGGTTCTGCCGCTGGCCATTCCGGGATTCGACCAGGGCACCTTCCCCCAAGGCTCGCGGATTAATCCATGGGGGCAGTCCACCGGCCTGAATCCTATGATCACGCTGGGCAACAGCCTGCGGACACCTGCCGGGAGCGGCCGCATCACCTATGCCACCAACTCCCCTGCCCCGCTGTACCTGCGCTCTGTCACCGTGGACAATTTCGACGGCGACTCCTGGGGCCCCGATGACCGCAACGCTTCCCGCCGCCCGCTGGGCAACCAGATCGACCCCGGGTATGCGGTGCCCGACATGCAGCAGCTGGTCACGGCCATCGATGCCGGGACATTCACCAGCCCCTATCTGCCCGTCCCCTACGCACCGGAATCCGTGCGGGGCCTGGAAGGACGGTGGACCTGGGATCCTGCCACCTTGAGCATCAGGGGGACCGACACCACCTCACGCCGGCAGGAGTACCTGGTCACGTCCACCGTTCCGAAGGTGACAGCGGGGCTGCTGGCCAGGTCTTCGGCACCTGTGCAGGGCATAGCGGATGACTTCACCCGGATTCCGGGAAACATTCCGGACATCGTCCGTAGCACGGCGGACACGGTCGCCGGTTCCGGTTCCACGCCTTATGACAAAGCGATGGCCATCCAGAAGTACCTGCGGTCCGCGGAGTTCACCTACTCGCTGCAGTCCCCCGTGCAGGGCGGCTATGACGGAAACGGGCTCTCGGTCCTTGCGGACTTCCTGAACCAGAAGAGCGGCTACTGCATCCACTACGCGTCCGCCATGGCGGTGATGGCCAGGCTCGAGGGAATCCCCAGCCGGATCGCAGTGGGCTACGCGCCGGGCAGGCTGACGGGCGCCACCGTATCCGTGGCCGGCCAGGGTGCACTGCCTGAATACGAGGTGGACGCCAGGGATGCCCACGCGTGGCCGGAGCTCTACTTCCAGGGGCTGGGCTGGGTCCCGTTCGAGCCCACACCGTCCCGCGGCGTGGTGCCGGACTACGCCACCGAGACCTCCGCCTCTTCGGCCCCCAACGCGTTGGACAATGGTGACGATTTAGTCCCGGGAGCCACACCTGCTCCGGCACCAGCGCCGAGCGCCGCTCCGCTGCCCGGCCCGGAGTCGGGTGTCATCACGAACACCGGAAGCCAACTCCTTCCGTGGCTGACAGGTATCGGAGCGCTGTTGGGGGCTGCGCTGCTTGCCGCAAGCCCCCGGCTGATCCGGGCAGGCATCCGGGCACGGCGGCTCAGGACAGCCGATCCCGCCGCTGCCGTGCCGTTGGCGTGGAGCGAAATGGTGGACCTGGGGACCGACTACGGCCTGCCGCCCCAGCCGAGCGAGACTCCCCGGGCGTACTCGGCCAGGCTGCGCGGCTCCCAACTGCTGGGCGAACCGGGCGGAATGGACGAGGCCGCCCACCAGGCAGCGGCCGCGTTGACCGCCGAATTCGAACGCCAGAAATACGGGCCGCCGTTGGGCGGGGAGCCTGAAGCAGACCAGCCAGAAACTGCGCGGAAGGCGTCCCGGAGCAGCGAAATCACCGCTGCCCGCATCGCGGCTCTTGAATCAGCATTCCGGGCCAACTCCCCCACGCTGCGCCGGCTCCACGCAGCTTGGCTGCCGGCGTCGGTTGTTGGACGGTTTGGACGGCTGCTGGCTGTGCCATTCCGGGCTGCCGGGGTTGCCGTCGGCAAGGCGGCGAAAGCCGCCGCCCGCACCTGGTCTGCGCGCTGGTCCGGAGATTCCTGATACAGGCCCTCCGGATCCAGCGGTTCGCACGCCAGGGCAGGCAGCGGCTTTCGCCCGCCGGGTAGCCTACCCGGCGTAGGGGTCGGCGATGCCGATGTACTGGGTGTAGAGGTATTCCTCGATGCCCTCGAGGCCGCCTTCGCGGCCCAGGCCGGACTGCTTGACGCCGCCGAACGGCGCCGCGGCGTTGGAGATGACGCCGGCGTTCAGGCCCAGCATGCCGGTTTCGAGTTTTTCACCCATCCGGATGCCGCGATTCAGGTCCTTCGTGAAGACGTACGCCACCAGGCCGTATTCGGTGTTGTTGGCCAGCCGTACCGCGTCGTCTTCGCTGCTGAAGGTGGTGATCGGGGCGACGGGGCCGAAGATCTCCTCGGACAGGATCCGGGTGCCTTCGGTGACGCCGGAGAGGATGGTGGGCTGGTAGAAGTAGCCCGGGCCCTCCACCGGTCCGCCGCCCACAACCGCTGTGGCGCCGGAGGCAACGGCGTCGGACACCAGTTCGTGGACCTTGTCCCGGCTCTTGGCATCGATCAGCGGGCCCACCTTGGACTCCGGTTCGGTGCCGCGGGCGGTGGTCATTTCGCGCATTTTCGCGGCGAACTTCTCCGCGAATTCGGCAGCGACGGATTCGTGGACGATGAAGCGGTTGGCCGCGGTGCAGGCCTCGCCCATGTTCCGCAGCTTGGCGAGCATGGCGCCGGCGACGGCGGCGTCCAGGTCGGCGTCCTCGAAGACGACGAACGGGGCGTTGCCGCCGAGTTCCATGGAGGTGCGCAGCACGGTTTCGGAGGCGTCGGAGAGCAGGCGGCGGCCCACTTCTGTGGAGCCGGTGAAGGAGAGCTTGCGCAGCCGGGAGTCCTTGATCAGCGGTCCGGTGGTGGCGCCGGCTGTGGAGGTGGGGATGACGTTCAGGACGCCGGCGGGCAGGCCGGCTTCCATCATCACGGCGGCGAACAGCTGGGAGGTCAACGGCGTGAGGTTCGCGGACTTCAGCACCATGGTGCAGCCGGCGGCGACGGCCGGGGCGATCTTACGGGTGGCCATGGCCAGCGGGAAGTTCCACGGCGTGATCAGCAGGCACGGGCCCACCGGCTTCTTGGTCACCAGCAGCCGGGACTTGCCGTCCGGGGAGACGGAGTAGCGGCCGAAGGCACGGACGGCTTCTTCGGAGAACCAGCGCAGGAACTCGGCACCGTAGGTCACTTCTCCCCTGGCTTCGGCCAGGGGCTTGCCCATTTCCATGGTCATCAGCAGCGCAAAATCCTCGGCGCGTTCGGTGACCAGGTCAAAGGCGCGGCGCAGGATTTCGCCGCGCTCCCGCGGCGGGACCTTCGCCCAGGACTCCTGTGCGGCAGCGGCGGCATCCAGGGCGGCGGCACCATCTTCGGGACCGGCGTCGGCAATGGTCAGCAGCACCTTGCCCGTGGCCGGATCTTCGACGTCGAACGTCTTGCCGGAAGCGGCGGCCCGCCACTCACCATTGATAAGCAGGCCGGTGGGAACAGAGGCCAAAAGGGCGCTTTCGCGTTCTGCGGAAACGGCCGGCTGTGCAGTGACAGTCACGATGACTCCCTCGTCAGTAGGGTTATTGCAGCCCGCGGGCAGGTGGCCGGAACGGCCGCTGTGATACGGGCTGATTAGTGCCAGACTACTGCCGGGCAGCGGGCCGGTCTACGCCTTTACGCACTACCTCAAGAGGGAAAGGCTGTGCACCTGCACAGCCCTCAGCGCGGGCAAGCGGGGGTGCCTCAGCGGGCAGCCAGAACCGCTGAATAGAGCTCCCGCTTGCTCACCCGGACATCCTCCGCGACAGCGGCAACGGCTTCCTTGAGCCGGATGCCTTGCGCCACCAGCTCGTTGACCGCAGCCACGTGGTCCTCCGGTGTTCCGGCGGCCTGCTCGGGTGCCCCTGCCAGCACCACCGCAATCTCACCACGCACCTCAGAGCTTTCGGCCCACTGCAGGAGTTCGGCCAGGGAGCCGCGGATGACTTCCTCATAGGTTTTGGTCAGTTCGCGGCAGACGGCGACCCGCCGCTCAGGGCCGAACCGTTCCCGCAGGGCCCGCAGCATGGCTTCGAGGCGGTGCGGCGCTTCGAAGAACACCATGGTCCGCCGCTCCCCGGCGAGGTCGGCCAGGCGTGAGGCCCTTTCACCGGCCTTCCGCGGCAGGAACCCTTCGAAGCAGAAGCGGTCGGTAGGCAGGCCGGACAGCGCCAGGGCCGTCAGGACTGCCGATGGCCCGGGAACAGCGGTGACGGTGAGTCCGGCCGCCACAGCACCTTCCACGAGCCGGAAGCCAGGATCGGATACCGACGGCATTCCCGCGTCGGTGACCATAACAAGCGTTTTTCCAGCCCTGACCTGGTCGAGGAGTTCGGCAGTCTTGGCAGCCTCGTTGTGCTCGTGGTAACTGATCACCCGCCCTGCCACCGTGACCCCGAGGTTCTGTACGAGCCGGTGCAGCCGGCGGGTATCCTCAGCGGCAACGATGTCCGCCGTCGCCAGCAGTTCCACCAGCCGGGCGGAGGCGTCGCCGGCGTTCCCGATCGGCGTGGCGGCGAGCACGATGCGCCCGGCCCCCTGGCCCGGTGCCGCCACCGCTGCATCCCCTGCGGGTTCTCCACCGGCCTGGCTGGAGGGTGCAATGCCGGAATCAGGGAAGGGGCTGGGGTTAGGGTCCACGCCACCAGCCTACTGCTGCGGGCACTGCCAGCCGCAAAAGGTAGCATGGGGCTCGTGACGCAGACCTCGACGCGGCCAGCCGGGGCCGGACACGCCACACCCGCGGCGTCCAGCACAAGCTCTCCAGCTGCCGGCGGCCTGCCCGGAAACGCCCCGGCCCGGCCATGGATCAGCCGCCCGGCCGAGGCATTTACCGCCGAATCCCTCCGGACCCGGCTGCTGGGCCACCGGGAGCGGTGGCGCGACTACCCGCCGAAGCTGCGCCTGTGGTTCCTGCTGGTTCCCGTCCTGACGGCCGTGACGGGCGGGGTCCTGCGGTTCGTCCGGCTGGAAACACCGCACAAGCTCGTCTTCGACGAGACCTACTACGTCAAGGACGCCTACTCGCTCCTGATGAGCGGTTACGAACGGGCCTGGCCGGACAAAGCCAACGATTCCTTCAACGCCGGAAACCCCGGCGTGCTCCTGAACTCGCCCGAGTACGTGGTCCATCCCCCGGTGGGAAAATGGATGATCGCCGCCGGCATGTGGCTCTTCGGCCCGGACAGTTCCTTCGGCTGGCGCTTCTCCGCAGCCCTGACCGGAACCCTGTCCATCCTGCTCCTGTCATTCATCGCGCTGAAGCTCTTCGGGTCGCTTCCGCTCGCCGGCGCCGCGGGCCTCCTGCTTGCCGTGGACGGTCACCACCTGGTGATGTCCCGCACCTCGCTGCTGGACATCTTCCTGATGTTCTGGGTCCTCGCGGCGTTCGGCGCACTGCTGCTGGACCGGGATGACGGACGACGGCGGCTGGCCGCCAGGCTTGCCCGGGCGGCGGAGGCCAGCGGCGGACGTCCCACTCCAGTCCAGCTCCTGGCCGGGCCCTGGCTGGGGGTCCGCTGGTGGCGGATTGCGGCAGGCCTCTGCCTGGGCCTCGCCGTGGGGACCAAGTGGTCCGGGCTGTTCTTCCTGGCCGCGTTCGGTATCCTCACGGTGCTCTGGGACCTCAATGCGCGCCGGGTGGCGGGTATCCGCGGCTGGATCAGCGGCGGCATCATCAAAGACGGTGTACCAGCATTCCTGGGCATGGTTCCGGTTGCTGCCGTGGCCTACGCCCTGAGCTGGACGGGCTGGTTCCGGTCGGAGGACGCCTACTTCCGCCGTTGGGCGCAAAGCAATCCTTCCGCGGAGTGGGGCTGGCTGCCGGACTCGGTCCGGTCCCTCGCGCACTACCACCTGGAAGCGTACAAGTTCCATCAGGGCCTGGGCTCGGAACATCCCTACGAGGCAAGTGCCTGGAGCTGGCTGGTGATGGGCCGGCCGACGTCGTTCTTCTATGAGTCCCCCGAGCGCGGCACCCCGGGCTGCGACTTTGACCGGTGCACCTCCGCCATCCTGTCCGTAGGGAACCCGTTGATCTGGTGGACGGCCGCCATTTCTCTGGTGGTGCTCCTGTTCTGGTGGGCAGGACGCCGTGACTGGCGGGCAGGGGCCGTGCTTGCCGGCATGGCCGCCGGATACCTGCCATGGTTCATGTACCCCGAACGGACCATGTTCTACTTTTACGCCGTCTCCTTCGAACCGTTCCTGGTGCTTGCCCTGGTCTACTGCCTGGGCCTGGTCCTGGGGAAAACCACGGATCCGCCATGGCGCCGCCGGTCCGGGCTGTACCTGGTGGTCGTGTTTGTGGCGGCGGCCATCCTGTTGTCGGCCTTCTTCTACCCGGTCTGGGCTGCCGAGATCATTCCGTACCAGCAGTGGAGGCTCCGGATGTGGATGCCGTCCTGGATCTAGGGCAGGATGTCAGGAGACCCCGAAGGAGCCGCTGCCGCGGCGTGGCAGCGGAACGGAGACCTGCTGTGAGAGAAGCGAGCACGGAGCTGCTGGTTGAGCTTGACGCTGCCAGCAACGTCACTGACCTGCTGCTGGAACAGCAGGCCGCCAATCCTGCGCGTGCCCTGTACCGGCGGAAGGGACCTAACGGCTGGGTGGATGTTCCGGCGCAGAAGTTCCTGCAGGATGTCAGCGCCCTTGCCAAAGGGCTCATCGCCGGCGGACTCGAGCCCGGTGACACCGTGGCGGTGATGTCGGCCACCTCCTATGAATGGACGTTGGTGGATTTTGCCATCTGGTTCGCCGGCGGAGTAACGGTGCCCATTTACGAGACGTCCTCCGCCAGCCAGGTGGAATGGATCCTCCACGACGCCGGAGTCCGGCGCGTGTTCGCGGAAAACCGGGCCAAGGTGGAGCTCGTCGCGGGTGTCCTGGCCGGCTCGTCCCTGCTAAGGGACCGGCTGGTCAACGTGGTCCGGATGGATTTCGACGGCGATGCCCCCAACCTCGCAAGCCTTGCCGCTGCAGGAACGGGCGTCACGGACGCCGAGCTGGAACGGCACCGGAGCAAGGCTGTGCTGGACGACGTCGCCTCCCTGGTCTACACCTCCGGGACCACGGGCAAGCCCAAGGGCTGCGAAATCACGCACGGCAACTTCGCCCTCGTGGCCAAGAACATTGTTGCCTTCCTTCCAGAGCTGCTGCTCCAGGAGCAGGCGCGGACGTTGATGTTCCTGCCTCTGGCCCACGTGCTGGCCCGGGCAGTGCAGGTGGTCTGCCTGACGGCAGGTGCCACGTTGGCGCACTCGCCGGGCGCAACGCAGCTCCTGGAAGACCTGGGCTCCTTCAGGCCCACCTTCCTCCTGGTGGTTCCGCGGATCTTCGAAAAGGTCCGTGCTGTCGCGGCCCACAAGGCGGCAGTAGGGGGCAAAGCCCGGCTGTTCAGTGCGGCGTCCGCCACGGCCATTGAATACTCCCGTGCCGAGGATTTGAAGAGCCGGGGCGAGGGAATTGGGCCCGGCCTGCTGTGCCGGATCCGCCACGGAATTTTCGACAGGCTGCTCTACCCGCGGCTCCGCCAGGCCATGGGCGGCCAGGTGGGGTACACCGTTTCCGGCGCCAGCCCGCTGAGCCCGGAGGACGCCCATTTCTTCCGCGGCGCCGGGATCCCGGTCCTGGAAGGCTACGGGCTGACCGAAACCACTGCTCCGTGCACAGCCAACACCCCGGCGCGTACCAGGGTGGGATCAGTGGGCATCCCCATTCCAGGCACCACCATCCGGGTAGCCGAGGACGGGGAGATCCTGGTTAAGGGCATTGGCGTCTTCCGGGGATACCACGCCAACCAGGCAGCGAACACTGAGGCTTTTGTGGACGGCTTCTTCCGCACCGGCGATCTTGGGGAACTGGACCCGCAGGGATTCCTCACCATTACGGGGCGGAAGAAGGACTTGCTGGTCACCGCCGGCGGAAAAAACGTGGCGCCCGGACCCCTCGAGGAAAAAATCCGGGCACATCAGCTGGTGGGCCATGCCGTGGTGGTGGGTGACGGGAAGCCGTTTATCTCAGCCCTGGTGACCCTGGATCCCGAGGGCCTGGAGAACTGGTGCTCGGAGCGCGGCCTGCCGGCCCGGTCCATCAGGGAGGCCGCCGGCGATCCGCAGGTGGCAGCCGCCGTGCAGGAAGCGGTGGACCAGGCGAACCTGCTGGTGTCCAAAGCGGAATCCATCCGCAAAATCGCCGTGCTGGACGCGGAGTTCACGGTCGAATCCGGTCACCTCACGCCGTCGCTGAAGGTGAAGCGCAACACCGTGGTGCGCGATTTCGAAGCCGAAATCGGCAAGCTTTACAACTGATCCGCTGGCTGCCCGGCCGCCCCGGTTTTCTCCGGTACCAGGCCGCGCCGCCGGCGGGTGGGCCAGGTAAGGATCAGGGTCACCAGCGCTGTCACCACTACCAGGCCCCCGATCACCATTCCGGCGTCAATCCAGAACTGGCCGGGGAACAACCGGATCAGGGTGTCATCCATACTGAACGTCCAGGAGCCCTCGGCGAAGAAGATCCTGTGGAACTCGGTGAAGAACTGCTGCCATCCCAGCACTGCCAGCGTTCCCAGGCCCAGGATCAGCACCAGCGTGATGAGGGAGCCGGCGAACAGCCCCCTCCGGACGCCGCCGGAACTGCGCCTGCGCAGGTACAGGATGGCGATGAGGCAGAACAGGACCAGCAGCACACCGGCACCGAACGTGGACAGGATCACCAGTTTGACGTCCGCCATGTGGCTGACTTCGCCGTCCTTGAACAACTTGTCCCCGCTGCGGTGCACCAGGTCCCCCAAGTAGCGCGGGCCGGCCCAGTTGCTGAGGTAGTCCACGGCGTAGGAGCCGTAGGTCATCCTGTCGTCGGTGCTGAACCCGTAGCCGTCGCCGGGAAATCCGGGGCGGTTGTATTCCACCCACAGGAACAGGGGGCTGGTGACGGCGCGGACGGCGAGGATCAGCAAAACCAGCGGGAAGAAGATGGCGAGCAGGACCTGCATCACGCGGGGAGCCACCGGTTTGGCGTTTGCGGCGCTCTCCCGCTGGGCGTTGCGGCGCTCCACTTCTTCCTGGGGCGGGCGGACCTGGAGGGCCGAGGTGGGCAGCTGCTCACGGAATACGGGTGAGCTTTCCTGGCTGGACGAGGCCTCCGGGTCTTCGCCGGCGGCCTCAGCGGCTTTGCGGTCCGCCCGGCTTTCCGGCTGCTCCACCTTGCCTGTACCTGGGGCAGCCGCGCCGGCCGCAGCTGTGGAACCGTGGGCATCCACCGCGCCCCGGGACGGCGTGCCGCGGTGGGCATCAGCGACACCGGCAGGTTCAACGGTGCTTTCGGAATGAGCGCTTGCGGATTCTGTACTGACGGGTTCACGGGCCTCATCGCTGGCCGGGCGTTCAGCGTCTGTGGCCCCGGTCATCCAGGAAAACGCCGGCTCGGCAGAATCCCCGGACGTGTCCAGGATCGGGTCCGGCTGCGGCTCGGCTCGCCGGGCGCGGGCAGGAGTTTCGTCTTTCACAGCAGCGTCCACTTCCGTTGGTCTTCGCACCTGGTTCCGGGTCCACCGGCGCGTTTTCTCTGTTGACGAGCCTACCGTCCGGAATTCGGGCTGGGCGAGGAACCACCCCGGCAGGATTACAACGATTCAGGCAGTGATGTCGGAATAGCCCGCATCCTCACGGCGAAGGTCACCGCGCTCCCCCGCCAGGTACGCGGGCCGGCCACACACCACCACGTAGAGCCAGTACCCGCCCAGGACCGTGGCTCCGATGCCGATCTTTGCCCATACCGGCAGCGCACTGGGCGTCACGAACCCTTCCACCAGGCCGGAGACGAAGAGCACCAGGACCAGTCCCAGGGCAACGGTGACCAATGACCGGCCTTCCTCGGCCACGGCCCTTCCCCGGGGGCGCGGGCCCGGGGACACCATGGCCCAAAAAATCCGGAGGCCGGCAGCGGAGGCGATAAACACGGCAGTGAGCTCCATCAGCCCGTGCGGCAGGATGTAGCTGAAGAAAACGTCGGACTTGCCGGCCGCGGCGAAGATACCGGCGGCAATGCCCACCCCTTGGGCATTGGCGAACAGGATCATGGGCACCCACACGCCGGTGATCCCCAAGGCTACGGCCTGCGCGCTGATCCAGGCGTTGTTGGTCCAGACTGCTCCGGCGAAGGATGCGGCAGGGTTCTCCGAGTAATAGTTGATGAAGTCTTCCTCGACGTACTGCCGCGCCGCCGCTTCGGATGCCACTGCCCGCAGCGCGTCGGGATTCCCGCTGATCCACAAGGCATATACGGCACCGACCAGGACGAACACGGCACCGCACGCCAGGGTAAGCCACGTGAGGCGGTACAAGGCGGCAGGAAGGGCCACCACAAAGAACCGCGCCAGGTCCGCCATCACGTTCGAGCGTGCTCCGGTGAAACGGGTGCGGGCCTGCGCCAGCGTGGCCGAAAGGGACGCGGACAGGCCGCTTTCCGGAGCCAGGGACCGGATAAGGGACAGATGCGCGGACGTGGACTGGTACAGGGCCAGCAGTTCGTCTGACTCGGACCCGGTGAGCCCGGCCTTGTAGGCGAGCTCGTGCAGCCGGGACCACCTGTCCGCATTGATGGCGGAGAACGCGTCCATATCCACGGCATCAGCCTAGCGCCCGGCACTAGACTTGCGTCTGCAACATCAAATGCGGGGAACGGGGACCAGCATGAGTTCGATCGTCACGGGCGAAGCAGTGGTACTGGAATTGCGTCCCGCCTCCTTCGCGGCCCGTGCCCTGGGCCTGCTCCTGGACATGGCGTTGAGCATCGTGTTGCTCGTGGTGATCCTGATGGGGATATCGGCGGCGGGTGAAGACCTGGACGAGGCCGCCCAGCGGGCATTGGTCCTTGCCGGCGTGGTTTTTTGCCTGGTGATCGTTCCGGTGGCGATTGAGACCTTGAGCCGCGGGCTCTCGCTGGGCAAACTGGCTGCGGGGCTGCGGGTGGTCCGGGAGGATGGCGGCGCCATCCGCTTCCGCCATGCCCTCATCCGCGGCCTGACCGGATTCCTCGAAATCTATTTGACCTTCGGCGGCCTGGCCATTGCCGTGGCCCTCTTTAACGAGAGGTCACGCCGGCTGGGCGACCTGATGGCCGGGACCTACGCCATCCGGAGCCGGGTACCGGTGGAACGGTCCGCGCCGGTGTTCGTTCCGCCCAGGTTGGCAGCCTGGGCGGCCACGGCGGATATCGGCAGGCTCCCGGATGCCACGGCGCGGCGGGCATCCCAATTCATCCGGCAGGCAGGGCGCATGGCGCCGTTCTCCAGGGCCGGAATGGCCGAGTCAATTGCCACCGAACTCGCGGCCCACGTGGCCCCTCCCCCGCCCGCGGGAACCAGCCCTGAAGACTACCTTGCCGCCGTCGTTGCCGAACGGCGCACCAGGGACCTGGCAAGGCTGGGCAAGGCACGACGGCGGAGCGCTGAGACGGGCGAGAGGCTGCAGCGGCTGCCCTTCAGCAGTTAGGCCGCTGCAGCCCGGCGCTAGTTGTTGTATTCGCCCCAGGGGATGTTCCAGTCGCCGAAGCCGTCCGTGTGGGCCGCGTAGTCCCCCTCGGTGTTGATGATCTGGACCACGTCCCCGGTGCCCATGTTGTCGAAGACCCAGGCGGCGCCGTCGGGAGCGAACCCGATGCAGCCATGCGAGACGTTGGTGTTGCCGATGAAGGGGAACGCGGACGGCAGGGCCTGGTGGATGTAGGCCCCGCTGAGCGTCAGCCGGATGGTGTATTCGACGTCCACGTCACCGTAATAGGCGGGGTCGTCCGGCTTCAATCCGATGCTCGAGGCCCGGAAGTGGTCATAGCGCTTCTTCTCCATCAGCACGCCATACCCCCGGGCAGACGGGAAGCGCTTGTCGCCCATGCTGACCGGCAGCGTCTTGACCACCTGGTCGTTGACGCTCAGCGTGAAGGTATGGGCGGCAGCGTCCGCCACAGCCACCTTTTTGTCGCCAATGGCAACGTTCACTTTCTTGTTGAAGTTGGCGATCTGGCCGTTGCCCAGATCCACGCCGAAGAGCTTCATGTCCATGGTGACGGTGGAGTTTGCGGCCCAGAAGTTTTCAGCCCTGTACCGGACCATGGTGTCGCTGTACCAGTGGAAGGCGCCCACCTGGCCTGCACTGCTGGAGATGGTGATGGCCTTCTCCACGGCGTCACGGTTGGTGACAGGTTCACTGAAGATGATCTGCAGGGGCTGCCCCACACCCACCTTCATGCCATCCAGCGGGTAGATGGCGGCGTCGGCTTCATGGGTACTGGAGACGGTGCTGAAGGTCTGGGTGGTGCTTGCCTCGCGTCCGGCGCTGTCCTTGACCACGAAGGTGTAGCTGTAGTCCGTGTTGAACTTCAATGCTCCGGCTGCGGTCCAGCCGGTGCCCTCAGCGTCGATGCTGCCTTCGACGGTCTCCCCTGAAGTGCTGGTGAGGGTGACGCGCTCGATGGTGCCGTTGGCCACCTTCAGTGACACCGGGGCGGCAGGGTTGACCTGCTTGGCACCGTTGACCGGCGCGGCGTCCAGTTTCACGGGGGCGATGACCGGCAAAGCGACGCCGGGGGATGTCCTGACGGCAGAGCCTGCCTCGGATTCAATGGCGCCGCGGGCGATTCCCGGCGCCACCGCTGAGAACACGCCGCCGACAGCGGCGAGGAGGCACACCGCTACCACCACAAGAATTTTCTTGGTTCTGCCCGGGCGGCGGGGCTTGACTTCAGGCTCCATATTTTGATCCTAGGTGCAAAAAGTAACGGCCCGGGTGCAGTTGGCACCCGGGCGCTTTACTTCTTAGTAACGATAATGCTCGGGCTTGTAGGGGCCGGCGACGTCGAGGTCCAGGTACTCGGCCTGGTCCTTGGTCAGCTCGGTGAGCTCCACACCCAGGGCGTCCAGGTGCAGGCGTGCAACTTTTTCGTCCAGGACCTTGGGCAGGACGTAGACCTGGTTTTCGTACTCGCGCTGGCCTTCCGGCTGGTCCTTCTTGGTCCACAGCTCGATCTGGGCGATGGTCTGGTTGGCGAACGAGTTGCTCATGACGAAGGACGGGTGCCCGGTGGCGTTGCCCAGGTTCAGCAGCCGGCCTTCGGACAGGACGATGATGGAACGCTCGGCTGCCGTTCCGGCGTCGAACACCCACTCGTGGACCTGCGGCTTGATCTCCACTTTCCTGATCCCCGGGACCTTCGAGAGCCCGGCCATGTCGATTTCGTTGTCGAAGTGGCCGATGTTGCCCACGATTGCTTTGTTTTTCATGCCCGCCATGTGCTCGGCCATGATGACGTCCTTGTTGCCCGTGGTGGTGATGAAGATGTCACCCTGGGCCAGGACGGACTCGAGCTTGGCCACCTGGTAGCCGTCCATCGCGGCCTGCAGGGCGCAGATGGGGTCGATTTCGGTGACGATGACCCGGGAGCCCTGGCCGCGCAGGGCCTCGGCGGCGCCCTTGCCGACGTCGCCGTAGCCGCATACGACGGCGACCTTGCCGCCCATCAGCACATCGGTGGCCCTGTTGATGCCGTCCGGGAGGGAGTGGCGGATCCCGTACTTGTTGTCGAACTTGCTCTTCGTGACGGAGTCGTTGACGTTGATGGCAGGGAACAGCAGCTTGCCCTGTTCGGCCAGCTGGTAGAGGCGGTGTACGCCGGTGGTGGTTTCCTCGCTGACGCCCTTGATGGTGGCGGCCGTACGGGTCCACTTTTTGGGGTCAGCCGCGAGGGAGCGGCGGAGGACCTCCAGGAAGATTCCGTATTCCTCGGAATCGGTGGGATCGGCGGAGGGAACGTTGCCCACCGCCTCAAACTCCACACCCTTGTGCACCAGCATGGTGGCGTCGCCGCCGTCATCCAGGATCATGTTGGGGCCGAGCTCCGGATCAGACCCGGCGCCGGGCCAGGTGAGGATCTGCTCCGCGGTCCACCAGTATTCCTCGAGGGTTTCGCCCTTCCAGGCGAACACCGGCACGCCCTGCGGATCCTCCACGGTGCCCTTGCCCACCACAACGGCGGCAGCGGCTTCATCCTGGGTGGAGAAGATGTTGCACGAAGCCCAGCGGACCTCGGCCCCGAGGGCCGTCAGGGTTTCGATCAGCACGGCGGTCTGCACGGTCATGTGCAGGGATCCGGCGATCCGGGCGCCCTTGAGCGGCTGGCTGGGGCCGAACTCCTCGCGCAGGGACATCAGGCCGGGCATCTCGTGCTCGGCGAGGCGGATCTGGTGCCGGCCGGCTTCAGCCAGTGAAATGTCGGCAACTTTGTAATCAAAAGCCATGGGTGAATCCTTTACTTGGTCCGGCGATGGCCGGTGCTGGGTCCGGGAACTGCGGCAGCGGAGTGCCGGTGGCCTGGTGGGCCTGTGGTTCGAAAGAGGGGGCGCTACCCTGCCGGCGGCGCAGCAGTGGTTGCGTCGTGCTGGTCTGAACCGGCAGAGGCAGCGGCTGCCAGCAGTTCGGGCGGAAGCAGGAGCGGAATCCCGTCCTCGATGGCGTACCGGGGCCTGGCGCCAGACTCGTCCCCGGCGGTTGCAACAAGCTCCTCGCCCTCCTGCACCAACAGCGAACCTGTCACGGGGCAACGCAGGACGGACAGCAGTTCAGGACTGATCTTTGGCATTGATTCATGCTCCCTGACGGGCGCGCTGGCGCCGGTAGCGGACGGAATTGCAGCTTCCAGCGTACCGCCAGATGCGTTCAGGACGGTTCCCGGAGGACGCGCAGGTGGCCGCGCCGGGTACCTTCTGCTCCAGCCGGTGCCTCGAGGGCTGAGTGCGGTCCGCGCTTGGCTGGGGTCGACGGCGGCTGGGCCGGCAAGGCAGCGGCGTCCCGCACCGCATTGGCCAAGGCCAGCAGGTCATCGGGGCCCGGCTGCTGCGGAGTGGTGGGCATGGCCAGGCGCAGGACTTCCCAGCCCCGGGGAACGGTCAGGGAGCCTGCATGCTGCTCGCACAGATCGTAACAATGCGGTTCAGCGTAGGTGGCCAGCGGACCAAGGACTGCAGTGGAGTCGGCATAGACGTACGTCAGGGTAGCCACCGCTGACTGGCGGCATGCAGATCTTGAACACTGACGGATAGCTCCCACGACATCCCAGACTACTCGCTGCCCACCGCATATCGGCGCATTACCGCTTCGGGTCGACGCGCCCGTGAAGCCGGGGACAATGTATCGCGTAATTGTTCGCCCGGGTTTACAGTCGATGTATGCAGTCATCGAACCATGAATCAGGTTTTACGGTCCGGTTGGCTGACCTGGGTGCCGTTAAGGACCCGGGCACCGGAATGCCCGGCAAAAGCTTTATGGCCCGCCGCCGGAACCGGCATGGACGCGGTCTCCGTGGCGAAGTGATGCTCCCCACGCATCCCGGCTACCGCACGCGCTCTGACCGGTTCGATGACATGGTCCTGGACTCCGCCCAGCGGCTCCACGATATCTGGGGCAAGACCCTCGACGGCGTGCGGTTCGGCGTGGATGAGATCCCTCCGGACCTCGAACAGCTGGCAGCGAATTCGGCCCCGGCACCCATGGGTGCCTACATCCCTGCAACGGACCAGGACGGCCCCATGATCACGGTGTACCGGCGCGTGGTGGAGCAGACGTGCGGGGGCGTCGACGACCTCCAGGACCTGGTCCATGACGTGGTGGTGGAACACACGGCTGAAATGCTGGGTGTTGCCCCCGAAACGCTGGACCCCGTTTACCGGCGCCGGTACTGAGCGCCTCTACTAAGGGCCTGTACTAAGGGTCGGCTGAAGAGGCGTCGTCAGTAGCTGAGGGTCACGGGTACGGTTTCCTGTCCGGCAGCGGCCGGGAGGAATGCCAGTGACGAGATGTCGTCCCGGCCGTCCTGCTGCAGCAGCAGGGAACCATAGGCAGCGTCTCCTGACGCCGAGACCACGTAGCCGACGACGTCGGAATCGTCAGCCTTCTGAGGCACCGCGATGGAAGCCGTTGTTCCGCCGGCAATGTCCGCCGTGGCCGGCGCCCGTACTTTGCCGTCTGCGGTGATGGCCGAATACGTGATGGTGGCCCGGTTCTCCAGGGCACCAAAAACCAGGGTGCGCTGGCCGCCCGGCGGAACCGGGACCACGTGCTGGCTGCCGAGCCTGACTCCGGATGCAGCCCAGGCGACATCCACCGCTTTGCTGTCCTGGAGTCCGCGCGTAATCCGCGTACTGGCCACGAAAGTGACGTCCGACGATGCAGCCACCGTGTAGTGGCCGGCCGGGACCCCGGCGAGTGGAATTTCCGTGACCGCACCCGCTTTCGCGGTGATCACGCCGCCGGACGGCAGGGCCTTCTGGCCGTCCCGCCCGTACAGCTTGACCTCCACTACGGCGTCCGACGGTCCGGGAACGGTGAGTTGCAGGGCCGGTCCGGCGTCCTCATATCCGGACTTCGCCGTGAGCGAAGCAACCTGTCCCGCCTCCTGGATGTCGACGCCGGTCATCACCTGCCGCACAGCCGGTGCTGCACCGGGGGCTATGAAGTCCACACCTCCCGGGGTCAGTCCCCGCAGGACGCTCTGCTGGATGACGGCAGCGACCGGCCCGCCGGCGCTGCGGATATGCACGCTCAACTGGGCTTCACCCGGGGCGAGCCCGGCGAGAACTACAGCCCGTGAAGTACCGGGCGCCACGAGCAGGCCGCGGCTTCCCGGCGCCTGGATCTGTCCGTTGGACCCGAACAGCTCCAGGCTCACGGTGGCCGGTGTGGATGAAGCGTTGGTGAGCATCAGCACGGACGTGCGGCCCACCGTAGTACTGGCACCGGCGAGCCATTGGTCGTTCGAGGGCTGCTGGCAGTTCGCGGCTGCCGTCCCCTGCAGGTCGCCGTCGGTTGCCGTGAACTTCATGCCGGCCGCAGCTGAGGCCTTCTGGTTGGTGGTGGCATCGGCGCTGAGCACACTCACCTGGTTCACCTGCCGCCCTGCAACAACCCCGGCCAGGAGCTCCTGCGGAGCGCCGGCGGCAGCGGACGGGCCGGGCCCTTTGGCGATTTCGACGGCGGTCCGGCCGCTGAGTTCCGACAGGCGGCTTGCCGGCAGCACGCCGCCGGCACTGAGGACGGCGCCGGTGACTGTACTGGCAGCAGTCTCCGACTCGGGACTGAATTGCGGGTCCGTGCCCGCTTCCGTGCCTTCCAGCAGGCGGGCGGGTCCCGGGCAGACCCCGACGCTGGTCCCGGCCGGAACCGCGGACACCCCCGCGGGCACGCTGCGGCTGGAGCCGGGCTGCGGAAGGAAGGATCCGGCCGCAACCACTGCTCCCGCACCGGCCATGATGACCGCAGCCGACAGCAGCCCGGTCACGAGCGCTTTGCGTCCGCTGCCGGTGCGCTTCGCCGGGGCCGGGCTCCCCTCGGTTTCCTCGGTTTCCGCTTCCCCGCCGGCAGGCAGCGCGTGGGGTGCTGCAGGGTGAACAGGGTTGTTATGCATTCTGGCGTTCCTTACGCAGCGAGCCTTCATCCCGGGACAGGCCGGTCCGCTGGCGCCGGGCCGGCATGGGGATGGCCAGCATCACCGTCAGTCCGATGACGGCGGCCTGGGCGATCCCGGCCCACAGGGCGGCCGGGTTTTCGTACCGCACGCTCAGGTGTCCCGCCGTGGGCGGCAGTGTGAAAGCCTGTGACCATCCGGACGTGGTGGCTGTGAGCTTCCGGCCATCCAGCCACGCAGTCCACCCCGGATCTGCCCGCTCTGCGAGCACCACCAGGCGGCCCTCAGGACCCTCGGGAATGGGGGCGTCGACGTCGTCGTGGCCTGAAGGTACCAGGCCGATCGCGGCGCCCTTGCCATCAACAATCCTTACGCGCTGGGTGATGTCTGCCGGCTGCAGCGCCGGCTGGTTCAGCGGAGCGATGCGCCAGAGCCAGCCGACGTCGGTCTGTCCTACGGCAATAAGCCCCGGCACCGCATCCATCCTGCTGGCGGTCAGTTGCGCGGCGGTATCGGCGGCCCGCAGCACCACAAAGCCGGCGCCCAGTTGTTCGAGGTCGGTCCGGGGATCCACGCCCTGGCCTGCAACCAGGGTGGCCACCACACGGCGGACTGCGGCGGTGACCTCGTCGTCGTCCCGGACTGCTTCGGAGCCCGGGGCGCCCAGGATGTTCCGCGCGGAGGCGATGGCGGAGAGGCTGTCCAGCGTGGTGCCCGCACCACGCATCAACGAGGCGTCATAGGTGCCGTCGTCACGGGTGCTGATCAACAGGGTGCGTGTCTGTTCGGGGCCGGTCCCCCTGTCGATGGCCGTTGCCGGGAGGATACGCCGGCCCGCGGCTTCCACCAGGCGGGGTGTGCCCAGCGGTGCACCGGCGTCGGCGGGCGCCTGGGACGTCACGGCGGACGTTCGAAGAAGGTTTTGCGCCGACCAGGCCGTCATGCCGGCCAGGGGTCCTGCAACAAGGAGCACCGTGCCCACCGCTGTGGCGGACCGCAGCGTCAGCTTGTGCTTCGTGCCCATTGCTGCAGCCCTGTCTGCACGGCCAAGGAGCTGTTCCGCCCCCAGCAGGGCGGCGCCCAGGAAGGCAAAGGCCGCGGCAGAAACCGCCGGCCCGGGGAAGGCAGTCACCATGGTGTTGGCATTGATGCCGGCGGCCACGTTGCCTGCGAGCCATCCACTGGCAAGGGCAATGGTGGCAATAACCCACAACAACCGGGCAATTCCGGTCCGCTGGCCCGGCAGCCATAGTCCGGCCACGGCCAGGAGCAGGACCGGCACGGCCACCAGGAACGCCAGCAGTGATGCCCACGGCAGGGTGCCGTCGGCGAAGAACGGGAGCCCGGAGAGGCCGCCGTCGGGGCCGAACTCGAGCGGCTGTCCGAGGAGCTGCTGCCACAACGGTGCGGCGTCAAAGGCCAGCGGCACGCCGGGGTCTGCCAGTAAGGCCCGGGGCCGGTCGAGCGTGGAAAGTCCGAAGGGAATGAACAGGGCGGCCGTGGGCAGCAGTGCCCACCAGACCGTGCGCCCGCGGCGTCCAAGGAGGAGCCCGCAGAGCACTACTGCCACGGTGGCGGGAATGAGCAGGGAAGGCGCGGAAGCTGTCACCACCGCCATGGCCAGGCCTGCTGCTGCCGCCGCGGTCCAGGACGGCATCCCGTTGATCCCGGGTTTAATTGGCGGCCTGTCGGTGAAACGGCGGTCGCCGGGAGCCGGGGCCTCAAAGCGGCCTTGGCCCACGGCTGAACCGGTAGCGCGCAGCAGGGCAAGCGCCAGGAGGGGAACCATGATGTGGGCAATGAGGGCCCCTGCCCGGCCCTGGTTCAGTGCCACCTGCAGGGCGGGAGCACCGGCCCAGAAAAGTGCCGCCACCAGGCGCAGCCGGCGGCGGACCGTCAGTCCACCGGCAGCAAACCAGGCGGTCAGGCCGGACAGCGGCGTGCTGAGCAGCAGCAGCCAGGCCATGGCCGCATTGGCGTCGCCGCCACCGAGTACGCCGAGGACCCAGAGGACGTAGCCGAAGGGGTCGCCGCGTCCCGGGAGTCCGGCGCCCAGTGAGATCCACCAGCTGGACGCGTGGTGCCAGATCTCACCCAGCCCGGCGGAAACGGGGATCAGGGCACCGCCTGATACTGCAGGGGCTCCGAACAGTCCGGTCAGGCCCAGCAGCGACGTGACTGAGGCGATGATAATTGCGGCCAGCGCGCCGTTGCCCACCCAGCCGCGTTTACTGGTGGCCAGCGCCGCGAAGTCGTCCGAAGCGTCACCGGTGGGCTGATGCGCCAGGGGGTCGTGTTCGAGGTGGTCAGCTGCAGTGGTGTCCGACCCCAGGGCTTCCATCAGCGAACGCCTGTGGCTCCAGACCTCCCGCCTCGGTGTCTGGAGCTTGCGGATGACGGAGCGCCTGATCCGGCGTGTCCTCCGGGCGGTCCGCCTGGCCTTCAAAACAGCGCCCGGCCTGGCCAGCGCAGCGAACGTCGCAACGAGCTGCGTAATGCCGTGCCCGGGATCCTTAACGGCAATGCTCAGAACAAATTTGAAGATGCTTCCCAGCAGGGCGGCCGCAGCGTGGACAGGAACCATCCACAGCGGTGCATGCTTCAGGCGCAGATGGACCTGTGCTTTCCGGGCTGCCGCAGCATTCCCCAGCGCATGGGGCCGGTGGGCAACGTGGAACATCGTGGCTGCGGGAACTACCACCACCCGGTGTCCGGCCAGCCGGTTCCGCCAGCAGAAGTCGACGTCATCGCCGCTGCCCGGCAACGCGGGGTCGAAGCCGCCCAACTGCTCCCAGATGTCTCGGCGGACCAGCATGCCCGCCGAGTTAACGGCGAAAGTGTCCGTGCGGCCGTCGTATTGCCCCTGGTCCAGTTCGTCGGCGTCGATCAGTGTGAGCCGTTCGGCCCAGCGGCTCGTTGACAGGCCGACGTCTATCAGATGGCGTTCAGCGTGCCAATCCAGTTGCTTGCAGCCGGCGACAGTGACAGACGGTGCGCGTTCAACAGCGGTGAGAAGCTCAGCGAGGGCTTCCGGGGCGGGTGCGGCATCATCGTGGAGCAGCCAAATCCACTCCGGCCCGCCCACGCCTGGCTCGCCGCGCCAGGGGGCGAGCCGGGCGAGGCCGGCGGACACGGCAGCGCCCATACCGCTCTTCCCGCGGTGGCTGACGACGTGCGCCCCACCCAGAGCCTGCTGGAGGAGGACCTCGGAATCGTCGCGGGAGCCGGTATCGACCCCGATGACATAGTCCGCGGGCCGGGTCTGGTCCGCCAGTGCTGCCAGGGTCCTGGGGAGATAGGCACTGCCGTTGTGGGCAACCACAACGGCAGTGACGTGAACATCCTGATGAATTAGATTGCTCGCTTCCTCAGCCGCCGGCGCTCACGCTCGGACAGGCCTCCCCAGATGCCGAACCGTTCGTCGTTTGCCAGCGCGTACTCAAGGCATTGCGACCGCACGTTGCAGGCACCGCATACTTTTTTCGCGTCGCGGGTGGAACCGCCCTTTTCGGGAAAGAATGCCTCCGGGTCCGTTTGGGCGCACAAGGCGTCCGTCTGCCAGCCAAGCTCGCCTTCGTCATCAAAGTCCTGCTGGAAGGGCAGGCCGATCCAGACCGGCTGCGCCGTTCCGGCCGCCGCCAGTTCCATGGGCGGGTCCAGCTCGTCCTCAAGGTCCCCACCGCCATCCAGGAGGGCCTCATGTGCGGCGAGGAATGCCGTGGCCTGGTCCTGGAGGAAGTCCTTGTTGTTCGTGTTGTACCGCTCCGCCGCATCAGGGTCGGCAGGGTCAACGTACCAATCGCTCGGCACCCCCCGCGAACGGTATTTCGCCGTTGCCTGACCGGCGACGACGGCATCTTCCTGGATACGCTCTGCTTGCCCCACGGCGACCCTCCTGATGTTGCAGCGACTGCCTGGATACATGGACACTCGGTTGTGTGCCGGTATTTACGCAGTTGCCTTTAGTTATCTAATTACACGCGTGTAACTAGGGTGAGTCAAGCCGCTGCCCGGATAATAATCAGTAAATCCTGCGAAGTTTCGCACGCCACGCCCGGGATTTTCTGCGGCTCCGGCGCCACAGCGGCGCCGAGGGGGCGAAAAGTAGGCGCCGGAATGCCAAAAGGTCCCAGTTGGTGCGGAAAATAGCCGCTTTTCACCAAAATAGCAAGCACGCTTAGCATCGGAAGTGATAAAGATCACAGCGGCACTGGTACGATGGAACCAGGCTCGAACGACCGGATGACCCGCCGAGCGGCGGGTGGCAGGATTGAGCCATGAATACCCCCGCAATCGATCTGATGACCAGCCTTCGCTCCGGCAATTCCACGGCCCCGCGGCTCACCTGGTACGGCCCGGACTCCGAGCGCGTGGAATTGTCCGGAAAGGTGCTGGACAACTGGGTGGCCAAAACCAGCAACCTGCTGCAGGACGAACTGGACGCCGGGCCCGGCATGCGGCTGGCCCTGGACCTTCCGGCGCATTGGAAGTCCATGGTGTGGGCGTTGGCCGCCTGGCAGCTCGGCCTTGAGACCGTGCTGAACGGGGAGGAGGCCGATTTCCTGGCAACCGCCGCGCCGGATGCGGTGAACGGAAAGTACGACGCCGTGGTGGCAGTGGCGCTGCCGGCGCTTGCCATGCGGTGGGACGGCGGACTTCCGGCCGGCTTCCTCGACTACGCGGCCGAGGTGCGCTCCCACGGGGATGTTTTTATGCAGCATGTCGATCCGGATCCAGCCGCCTGCGCCATCGTGACATCTGACGGGCGCCGGCACCTCCACCAGGACCTGCTGGACGGCTTCGCGGCGCCTCATGAAGAGGGCGTCCGGCTTCACGTGGCGGGCGGCGCCGGGCTTGAGGCGGCGTTGGCCGATGCACTGGGCGCCTGGCGCCGCGGAGGCTCAGTGGTGCTCACGCACCCTGACGTTGCGGACACCGGGAAGCTGCTCGCCGCGGAACGCATCCACGGCAGCTGAAGGCTGGCCCGGGCCGCGCCCCTACTTTTGGGGCTGGGCGGGGTCCCCGGCAAAAGGCTCGGGCTCCGCCACATCCGCATGGGCGTGCGCACCTTTGGCATGGTGGAGTTCGATGAGCTCGTGGTCGTGCGAGAACTCGGGCTCCTGGTCCAGTTCCTGGTTGAACACCAGGAACCGGTAGGCGAAGAACCGGACCACTGTTGCTACCAGGATGCCCACAACGCCGGCAAGGAAGAGCAGGTTCTTGTCCGTGACGCCCAGCCCGTACTTGGCCAGGGCGGTAAATCCGGTGGAAATCCCGATCCCGATGCCGTTGATGAGGATGAACATCAGGAACTCGCGCAGCACGTTGGCCTGCCGGCGGTGCCGGAAGGTCCAGAGACGGTTCGCGATCCAGGAAAAGATTGTGGCCACCGAAGCACCCACAAAGCGGGCCTTGGCCTCGCTGTCCGACATCGCTCCGTGCATCAGGAAATACGTGAGGCCGTTATCGATGACGAATGCCACACCGCCGACGGCACCAAACTTGGCCACCTCACGCCAGAAAAGCGAGGCGAGCCCCCGGATGCGATCTGAAAGTGCGCTAAACATGACCCTCCATGGCCGTTGAAACAATGGGCCACACGGCCAGAGGCCTATTTTAGCCCCCAAAGCTGGACGGAAGCCCCCCAAACTTGCTCCATCCGGCGGCGCGTGCGCCGAAAAACTCAACCGCCGCCCCGACCCGAAGGCGGGATACCCGGCGGTTTTCGGTAGGCTGACCCATGTGACTTTTCCAGTAATAGGTGTGGTTGGCGGCGGCCAGCTTGCCCGAATGATGGCCCCAGCGGCAACAGCACTCGGCTTCGAACTGCGCGTCCTTGCCGAAAGTGACGACGTTTCAGCCGTGTCTGCAGTGTCCTCCTCGCCGGTGGGCGACTACAAGGACTTCCAGACCCTGCTGGAATTCTCCAAAGGCCTGGACGTGATGACTTTCGACCACGAACACGTTCCCACGGCCCATCTCAGGGCCCTGCAGGAAGCCGGCGTCAACGTACAGCCCGGCCCGGACGCCCTGGTCCATGCCCAGGACAAACTCGTCATGCGCGCAGCCATCGACCGCCTCGAACTGCCGAATCCGGTCTGGGCTTCCGTCGCCGACGTGCCCGCACTGGTCGCATTCGGCGAGGAGACCGGCTGGCCGGTAGTCCTGAAGACGCCGCGCGGCGGCTACGACGGCAAGGGTGTACGGATCATCTCCTCCGCCGCGGAGGCTGCCGAAACCAGTGACTGGTTCGAGGCTATGAGCCCCCTCCTCGCCGAAGCAAAAGTCGAATTCACCCGGGAACTGTCTGCGCTGGTGGCGCGCACACCGGACGGGGAAGCCCGGGCGTGGCCTGTAGTACACACTGTCCAGGTGGATGGCGTGTGCGACGAAGTCATCGCTCCCGCCCTCGATATCCCTGTGGAAGTTGCCGCTGCGGCCGAGGATGCCGCGCTGCGGATTGCCAATGAACTCGGAGTGACTGGCGTCCTGGCGGTGGAACTCTTCGAAACGCCCGGAACGGGTGCCGGCTTCCTGATCAACGAACTGGCGATGCGGCCGCACAACACCGGGCACTGGACCCAGGACGGTGCGGTGACGAGCCAGTTCGAGCAGCACCTCCGGGCGGTCCTGAATCTGCCTTTGGGCGCCACAGATGCCCTGGCACCGGTTGTGGTGATGAAGAACTTCCTGGGCGGAGACAACCAGGACCTGTTTTCCGCTTACCCGCTGGCCCTGGCCAGCGAACCGGCCGCCAAGGTGCACTGCTACGGCAAATCCGTGCGCCCCGGCCGCAAGATCGGCCACGTCAACCTGGCGGGCACGTCGACGGCGGACGTTGACTCCGTTCGACGCCGGGCCGCCGTGGTGGCAGGCATCATCCGGGACGGGCGGGTGCCGGCAGAAGAACCGCCAGCAATTCTTGAGGAGAACGCATGAGCGCCGAAGCTACCCCGGCCCGAGGCACCGCAGCCAGCCCTCTGGTAGGCCTGGTGATGGGTTCGGACTCCGACTGGCCGGTAATGGAAGCGGCAGCGGACGCCCTGGCGGAGTTCGGCATTCCCTTCGAAGCCGACGTTGTCTCGGCACACCGGATGCCGATGGAAATGATCCGTTACGGCCAGACAGCGCACGAGCGCGGTTTGAGGGTCATCATTGCCGGCGCCGGTGGCGCCGCCCACCTTCCAGGCATGCTGGCCAGTGTCACACCGCTCCCGGTGATCGGAGTGCCCGTTCCCTTGAAGACCCTGGACGGTATGGACTCCCTGCTCTCCATCGTGCAGATGCCTGCCGGTGTTCCGGTAGCCACGGTTTCCATCGCGGGAGCCCGCAATGCCGGACTCCTCGCAGTCCGGATGCTGGCAGCAGGCACTGATGAGCTTGCCGCCTCGCTGCGCGCCGACCTTATCGAATTCGCCGCCGACCTCAATGCCGTGGCCACCCGCAAGGGGGCAAACCTCCGGCAGAAGGTCAGTGAGGTCTTCGCAGAGGGAAACGGAACGCTCCGGGGCAGCCGTTAGGGAGGCGGCCATGTCCAGCAGCAAGATCCAGCAGTCCCCCTCGGACACTGCCATGACCGACCCCGTCCGCTACCCGGTGAGCGCCTCACCCCAGGTCCGGACCAAACGCGGCTTTGTGCTGGTCCTGATGACGCTCCTGGTGCCCGGCAGTGCCCAACTCGTAGCGGGCGACCGCAAACTCGGCCGGGCTGCGCTGCGCGTAACCCTCTGCGCCTGGGCAGCCCTGGTACTGGCCGTCATCCTGCTGCTGGTCAACCGGAGCCTGCTGATCAGCATCATCACCAACCCCCTCGCCTCCCTGGCCATCATCATCGTGATCGCGGCGCTGGCCGTTGGCTGGGCCATCCTCTTTATCAACACCCTGAGGCTCATCCGCCCGGTACTGCTGGCGCCGCCCGCCCGTCCCGCCGTCGTGATTGCCCTGGTGCTGGCGATGGTGCTGGGAAGCGGCTCGCTGGGCTACGCCGCCTACTTGCTAAACGTTGGCCGGAACGCCATCGGCAGCATCTTCTCGGCCGGCCCCGCCATGGAACCGGTGGACGGCAGGTACAACTTCCTGATGATGGGCGGCGACGCCGGGGATGACCGGACCGGCAGGCGCCCGGACAGCCTGTCCGTGCTGAGTGTCGATGCCGAGACCGGCCAGACGGCCATCATCTCCATCCCCCGGAACTTCCAGAACGCCCAGTTCAGCGCGGACTCCCCCATGCGCGCCATCTACCCCGACGGGTACGACTGCGGCGACGCGTGCCTGATCAACGCCATCAACACTGAGGTCACCAACGAACATGCGGACCTCTACCCCGGCGTAGCGGACCCCGGTGCGCAGGCAACCCTGGAAGCAGTCTCCGGAACCTTGGGCATGGACATCCAGGCCTACGTGCTGGTGGACATGGACGGCTTTTCCAAGCTCATTGACGCCATGGGCGGCATCCGGATCAAGGCCGGCGGCTGGGTGCCCATTAGCGGGGAAACCATCGACGAGGCCAACGGCATTCACGGCATGCCGCTGGGTTGGATCCCGGCCGGCGACAACACCCTCGACGGCTACCACGCCCTGTGGTACGGCCGCTCGCGGGAATTCGTGGACGATTACGCCAGGATCGCGCGCCAGCAGTGTGTCCAGCAGGCCATGCTCAAACAGCTGGACCCGGCCACCCTGCTGGCCAAGTTCGAGGACATCGCCAACGCGGGAACCAAGGTTGTGGACTCCAATATCTCCTCCTCGCAGCTGGGCAGTTTCCTGGATTTGGCCATCAAGGCAAAGGGCAAGGAAGCCAAGCGGCTCACCATCGGCCCGCCGGACTTTGACGCCTCCTTCTCCACGGTTCCGAACTTCGACATCATCCACGAGCGTGTGGACCAGCTGCTGGCCTCGGCCTCGGATGCCCAGTCTGCAGGAACCGCCGATGACATGCTGGTGGTTCCGGCGGCCGCCTCCGGGCACCTGCAGGCGGCGCCCGCTCCCGCGGCGCCCGCACCCGCAGCGCCCGCCGCTGGAGCGCCGGCTGCAGGGGGCGGAATCCGGACCCAGCAGTCTCCTCCCTCGGCGGACTTCACGCCGGTGACCACCACTCCGGACGGTGAACCCATCACCGAGTCCCTGCTCAACGGGCTCAAGCGCCAGGGCGACGAACAAGCCATCCGTGAACTGGTGGCGACCAACGGCCAGTGCGCCCCCTTGTAAGCCCACTTTCCCTCCAGACCTAGGAACGGACACCAACTTGTACGAGATTGAGAACGTCCTCCGGGATTACGCCTGGGGATCAACAACGGCCATCGCGGCCCTGCTGGGACGCCCCGAGTCCGGCCGCCCCGAAGCCGAGCTGTGGATCGGCGCGCACCCGGACTCACCCTCCGTGGCCCGCGTTCCGGAGGACGGCTCCGCCACTGCCCTGGACGCACTGATCTCGCGCGACCCCGAGCATTTCCTCGGCTCCGACTCGGTGGCGCGTTTCGGCCCCCGCCTCCCCTTCCTGGCCAAGGTCCTGGCTGCCGCACAGCCGCTGTCCCTGCAGGTCCATCCCAGCCTTGACCAGGCGAGGGCCGGTTTTGCGCGGGAAAATGCGCACGGCCTCGCCCCTGACGCCCCCAACCGGAATTACCGGGATGACAACCACAAACCGGAGATGATTTTTGCCCTGACGCCGTTCGAGGCGCTTTGCGGTTTCCGCCCGGCAGCCCGGACCCGCGAAATCCTGCAGCATGTTGCGGCAGCCTTTGATCAGGTGGAAGGCGAGCCACCCGCGCTGATCGGTACCCTGCTCGAGGATCTCCGGGCGGCTGATGAAGGGGCCGGCCTGCGGGCCGCTTTCGAGCGGCTGATCACCGGCGGCCAGTCAGTAGCTGACGACACCGCCCAGGTGGTTGCCGCTCTGCTGGCCGGAGCTCCGCTGGCACCCTACGAAACCGAACTGGCCACGGTCATCAGCCTCAATGAAAAGTACCCGGGTGACCCCGGGGTGCTGATCTCGCTGCTGCTCAACCGGATATCGCTGGAGCCGGGCGAGGCCGTCTTCCTGCCGGCGGGGAACGTGCACGCGTACCTGCACGGGCTTGGCGTTGAAGTGATGGCGTCCTCCGACAACGTGCTGCGCGGCGGGCTCACACCCAAGTTCGTCGACGTCCCGGAATTGCTGCGGACCATCGACTTCCAGCCAGTGGCCGTGCCAATGCTTCAGGCCGAGCGGACCGTCATGGACCAGGAGCTTTTCCGGCCGCCCTTCGAGGAATTCCAGCTCCAGCGGATCGAGCTCGCACCGGACGCGGGCCCCGTTCCGCTGGCCCAGTCCGGCGCCGCCGTGGTGATTGTGGTGGCCGGGGACGTCTACCTGGACTCTCCCAAGGGCGATCTGCAGCTCTCGCGCGGCGGCAGCGCCTTCCTGCCGGCCGCCGAGGCGCCCGTCAACGTCCACCCGGTAGCCGGCAGCACTGAACCCGCGCTGGCGTTCGCCGTCACCACTGGCCTTTAGCAGCCTGCTCAGCAACCGGCGGCTGCCAGGCAAGCAAAGAGCAAAGGGCGACGGCGGCACCCCACGTGGGTGCCGACGTCGCCCTTTTTCTGGCCTGCTTCGTCAGTTGCCCGGGCGCAGCCGCTGGATCAGTGGCCGGATGCGGCCCGCCGCGGTCTTCAGGAGCCGCCTCCCCTGCTGCAGACCTCGGCGGGCCAGCGGCATAGCCTGGGCGTAGGCCGGATAGAGCGGTGAGAGCGGCTTTTCCCACGTACCCAGGAGCATGTTTTCGTGCTTGGCGAACTGCTTCTTGAAGTCGGAGATACCGTCGTTCAGGAGGCCGTTGAAGTCGTAGCGGGAGCACCCGTCTTCACGCATGGCCTGCAGGGCGGCCCATTTCACCCCATAGTTCACGCGCTGCTTCTGGCCTTCGGCAGAGACCCCGCCATACAGCTCGAAAGCCGTGGACCCGCTCCTGGCCAGCCAGACGAAGGCCAGCATCTGCTCGCCGTCGAACGCGGCGATGACCGGGGACCCATCCCCCATGTTCTTGAAGATGTCGCGGTAGTACTGGTCCTCATGGATGCCGAAGCCGGCGCGCTCGGCCGTCTCGTGGTAGATCGCGAGGACCTGTTCAAGCTCGGCCTCGTTCTTGACCTTGCGGAACTCGACGTCGCTGCGCATGGCCTTGCGGATGTTGGCCCGGGTGGACTTGGACATCTCCGCCATCAGTTCGTCGTCTGTCCTGGAGAGGTCCAGGATCAGCGTCCGCGGGATCAGCACGGTGTTGGTGGTGGGCCGGAAGCCGGCGGAGGCTACCGCGCCGGCGAAGGCGGAGTCCTGATCCCAGTCGGGTTCGATGCTCAACGCCACAGCCTGGTGGCGCGCGGCTGCATGGTCAGCCAGGCTGGCCAGTACGGCCGGGGCGTCCTCCACCGAACACATCGGGCCGCGGGGGACGTACGCCAGGGCGCGGAAGGGGAACGGCAGCCTCCGGACCAGCAACTGGGCGCAGCCCACGGTCTTGTCGCCGTGGTTGACCAGCACCCGTTCCACGGACCAGCCGTGCATTGCCTTGGTCTCGCCCCAGCCCCACAGCTGCTGCGGATGTCCCTGAAATTGGTCAACATATTCGTCCCAGAGGGCGCGGTCAGTACAGGGCACAACAGCAGGAATCATGGCTTCAACCCTATACCAAGGCCTGAAACGGCAGATCCCCGGAGCACGCTGCGCGCTCCGGGGATCTGTGTCGGGCAGGAAGGAATCAGCTCTTGCGGGCGTACCCTTCCCACTTGCTGGCCTGGTGCTCACCCTCCACAAAACGGATGGTGCCGGATTTGGACCGCATCACGATGGACTGAGTGAGGACCTTGTCCTTGGAGTACCGGACGCCCTTGAGCAGGTCGCCGTCGGTGATGCCGGTAGCGGCAAAGTAGCAGTTGTCGCTGGAGACGAGGTCGTTGGTGGACAGGACGCGCTCAAGGTCGTGTCCGGCGTCGATGGCCTTCTGCTTTTCCTCGTCGCTGGTGGGCCACAGGCGGCCCTGGATGACACCACCGAGGGACTTGATGGCACAGGCTGCAACGATGCCTTCGGGGGTTCCGCCGATACCCATCAGGGCGTCCACGCCGGTACCGGAGCGGGCGGCTGCGATGGCACCGGCAACGTCGCCGTCCATGATGAATTTGGTGCGGGCGCCGGCCTCGCGGATTTCCTCCACCAGCGGGCGGTGGCGGTCGCGGTCAAGGATCATGACGTTGAGCTGGTTGACCTTGACGCCCTTGGCCTTGGCGATCAGGTGCAGGTTCTGCTTGACGGGCAGGCGGAGGTCCACCATGTCAGCGGCCTCGGGGCCGGTGACGAGCTTTTCCATGTAGAACACAGCGGAGGGGTCGAACATGGAGCCGCGTTCGGCCACTGCCAGGACGGCGAGGGCGTTGTTGATGCCCAGGGCGGTCAGGCGGGTGCCGTCGATGGGGTCTACGGCCACATCACATTCGGGGCCTGTGCCGTCGCCGACGCGTTCGCCGTTGAACAGCATGGGGGCTTCGTCTTTTTCGCCTTCGCCGATGACCACAACGCCGTTGAAGTGGACCGTCTGCAGGAAGGAGCGCATGGCGTCAACGGCGGCGCCGTCGGCCGTGTTCTTGTCGCCGAAGCCAACCCAGTGGCCGCCGGCGATTGCCGCTGCCTCGGTAACGCGGACAAGCTCAAGGGCGAGGTTGCGGTCCGGCTCGTCATTGCCCACAGCCAGGGACGGGGAGATCGTGGAGTACTTCTGGGTCATGGACGCTGGTGACACGTGAACCTCTTCTTCGAGTGGCGATCATTGAACCCGCTCCGCCGGAACAGCGAACGCGGTGATTCCTCTGATATCGATCATAGTCGCGGCACCGCCCTCGGGCTGCGGCATGACGCGGCGGCGCAATGTACCCGCGCGCGCTGCCGCAGACAGGGGCCGGCGCCGCCTGGGGCGAGTGTGAGTTGTTCACCGGCATAGGGGACTATGGAGGGGTGAGCGAAATGCAGGAAAAGACCAGTCCCACCCCCGAACCGGCCGGATCCGGAAGCAACAACGGACCCGGCGTGCAGGGAGGGCAGCCCCCGGTTAAGCCTGTGATTCCGGCTGCGGCAGCGAAGCGGGCCAACGCCTCGGTGATCGGGATGATCATTGCCCTGGCGGTCAGCATCGCGGCCTTCCTGCCCATCGTCCTGATGAACCCCTCCCCCAAAAATGACGGCTACCGCCCGGACATCGACGTCAGCGCCGCAGCCCGCAACGCAACGGATGTGGCAGGATTCACACCGGTGGCCCCGGACACGGGCAACACCTTCCGGCCCAACTACGCCCGCTGGGAAGCCGGCACGGGAAGCGGCGTTCCCTCGTGGGACGTGGGCTACATCACGCCCAAACAGTCCTTCATCGGACTCATCCAGACCCGCGCTGCCAACCCCACCTGGCTCCTGCAGCAGACAGAAAATGCACCGGTCACCGGATCCCGCAATGCCGGCGGGCAGGAATGGGAACTCCGGGATACCGGCAAAGGCGAAAAGTCGATGGTGCTTGCCTACCGCGGGACTACCGTCATCCTCTCCGGCGCCGCCCAACTGGACGAATTCGCCACCCTGGCGGACGCCGTCGTGAAGTCCATGGACAGCAATCCTGCCGTCACAGTTTCACCTTCGGCCACCACTGCCCCCTAAGGTAAGCAGGGTGACTACCTATCTGACTCCTGCCCTTGCCTGGCGCCGGATGCGCGAAGGAAATGAACGCTTCGTCGCCGGCGAATCCTCCCACCCGAACCAGGACTCCTCGCGCCGGTCCTCGCTCGTGGAGAACCAGCACCCTTTCGCCGTGATTTTCGGCTGCTCGGACTCCCGGCTCGCAGCAGAAATCATTTTCGACGTCGGACTCGGTGACGTTTTTGTGGTGCGCACGGCAGGCCAGGTCATTGACGACGCCGTCCTCGGCTCGCTGGAGTACAGCGTGGGCGTGCTCGGGGTGCCGCTGATCGCCATCCTGGGCCACGACAGCTGCGGCGCCGTCAGCGCCACCAAGGCGGCAGTGGATACCGGCGAGATGCCTCCCGGCTTCATCCGCGACCTGGTGGAGCGCATTACGCCGTCGGTGCTTACCTCCATGCGCCAGGACAAGCACGAGGTCAACGACATGGTGGTGGAGCACGTCAAGCAGACGTCCGAGCGGCTGGTGGACAGCTCACGTGTGATTTCGGACGCAATCGAAAGCGGCCGCACGGCGGTCATCGGCCTCTCGTACAGCCTGGCGGAGGGGCGCGCCAACGTTGTTTCCGGGATCGGTGAGCTGTAGGGCGGGGGTAAAAACCCGCCCGTAGCATGCTCTTCACGGTTTTCGATGGGGTGCCGGATCGCCCTAAGCTAGCCCCATGACTTCCACTGAAGAGTTCCGCATTGAACATGACACGATGGGCGAAGTCCGCGTCCCCGTGAACGCACTGTACCGCGCGCAGACGCAGCGGGCAGTGGAGAACTTCCCTATCTCCGGCAAGACCCTGGAACGTGCCCACATTGAGGCACTGGCCCGGGTCAAGAAGGCGGCTGCCCAGGCCAACGCTGAACTGGGTGTGCTCGACGGCGAGCTTGCCAAGGCCATCGCAGACGCGGCGGATGAGGTGGCTGCCGGAAAGTACGACGGCGACTTCCCCATCGACGTCTTCCAGACCGGTTCCGGCACGTCCTCGAACATGAACACGAACGAGGTCATCGCCGAGCTCGCCTCGCGTGCCCTGAAGGCCGCCGGCAGCGACAAGGTTGTCCACCCGAACGACCACGTCAACGCCTCGCAGTCCTCGAACGACGTGTTCCCCACGTCGGTGCACGTTGCCGCGACCTCGGCACTGATCAACGACCTCATTCCGGCCCTCGGCTACCTGGCCGAGTCGCTGGAGCGCAAGGCCGTGGAGTTCAAGGACGTTGTTAAGTCCGGCCGCACCCACCTCATGGATGCCACCCCGGTGATGCTCGGCCAGGAGTTCGGCGGCTACGCAGCACAGGTCCGCTACGGCATCGAGCGCATCAACGCCTCTCTCCCCCGCGTTGCCGAAGTTCCGCTCGGCGGCACGGCCGTGGGTACCGGCATCAACACTCCGGCCGGCTTCCCGGAGCGCGTGATCGAACTGCTGGCCACCGACACCGGGCTCCCGCTCACCGAGGCCCGCGACCACTTCGAGGCCCAGGCCAACCGCGACGGCCTCATCGAAGGGTCCAGCCAGCTGCGCAACATCGCCATCTCCTTCATGAAGATCAACAACGACCTCCGCTGGATGGGCTCAGGCCCCAATACCGGCCTGGGCGAGATCGCCATCCCGGACCTGCAGCCCGGTTCCTCGATCATGCCCGGCAAGGTCAACCCGGTCATCTGCGAGGCGTCCATCATGGTGGCCGCCCAGGTCATCGGCAACGACACCGCCATCGCCTGGTCCGGCACCAACGGCGCCTTCGAGCTGAACGTGGGCATCCCGGTGATGGCGTCCAACCTGCTCGAGTCCATCCGCCTGCTGGCCAACACCAGCCGCGTGATGGCGGACAAGATGATTGACGGCATCACGGCCAACGTGGAGCGTGCCCGCTTCCTCGCCGAGGCTTCCCCGTCCATCGTTACGCCGCTGAACAAGTACATCGGCTACGAGAACGCAGCCAAGATCGCCAAGACGGCTGTTGCCGAGGGCCTCACCGTCCGCCAGGCCACCGAGAAGCTCGGCTTCGTGGGTGACGGCGAAGGCAAGGTTTCCGAGGCCGACCTGGACAAGGCCCTGGACGTCACCACCATGACGGCTCCGGCGCACAAGGCCTAGCACCGGGACTTACACTCCAAGTACGACGGCGGCCGGTACCTTTCGCACGAAAGGTACCGGCCGTCGTCGTACTGCTTTCTCCCCTCACCCTCCTGCGCGAGGCCATCAGAAGTTGCACCATTACCGAATGAGTGCAAAACTTTACTCTGTGGACGATAGTGCAGAAATTGAGGGCGGGCTTCGCGAGCGGAAACGGGCTGCCACCCGTGCCGGCATCACCTCCGCCGCCCGTGCCCTCACCGCCGAGCGCGGCCTGAACGGCTACACCGTGGAGGAAGTCTGCGTGCGCGCAGGCATTTCGCGCCGGACGTTCTTCAACTACTTCCCTGCGAAGGAAGACGCCGTCATCGGCCACGGCGACGAGGACCTGCCTGGCGACATCCTCAAAGAGTTCATCGACGGCGGCGGCTCCTCACCCTCCGGCGAACTGTCGCCCACCCTCTTCCGGGACCTCGTCCGGCTTTCCCTGCGGTTGTCCGAGGACATGGAAGCCTCGGAAGAGGAAACCCGCCAGCTGATCGCCGTCGTCAAAAAAGAGCCCCAGCTGATCCTCCGCCTCATCGGGGTCACCGAGCGTCGGGAGGCACAATTCGCCCGCGACGTGGCCCTGCGTGAAGGCGTTGCCCCTGACCACCCCGTGGTGCAGATGGCCGTTGCCCTGCTCAGCACCATCGCCCGGAAAAGCAGCATCGCCTATTTCGCCGACGGCAACACCCGCCCCTACAAAGAGCTGCTGATGGAGAACATCTCCGCCGCAAGCCTGCTCTTCTCCCAGCCATTCGACCAGCCGGACACCACCGCCGCAGAAGGACAACCATGAGTAACGCCGCCGCTACGAAGGCAACAGCAGCCGGTCCCCTGCTGCTGACCCAGAAACGCATCTGGATCATCTTTTCGGCGCTGATCGCCGGCATGCTGCTCTCCAGCCTGGACCAGACCATCGTCTCCACGGCCATGCCCACCATCGTGGGCAAGCTGGGCGGGGTGGAACACCAGGCCTGGATCACCACCGCCTACCTGCTCGCCACCACCATCGTGATGCCCATCTACGGCAAGTTCGGCGACGTCCTGGGCAGGCGCAACCTGTTCCTTATCGCCATCGCCCTGTTCACCCTGGCCTCGGTGGGCTGCGCCCTTGCCACCGATTTCTGGGGCTTCGTGGTCTTCCGGGCCATCCAGGGCCTGGGCGGAGGCGGGTTGATGATCCTCTCGCAGGCCATCATCGCCGACATTGTCCCGGCCAAGGACCGCGGCAAGTACATGGGCCCCCTCGGTGCGATCTTCGGCCTTTCCGCGGTGGCTGGCCCCCTGCTGGGCGGATTCTTCGTGGACCACCTGACCTGGGAATGGGCCTTCTACATCAACATCCCCATCGGGATCGCCGCATTCGCCATCGCCTGGTTCACCCTGACGCTGCCCAACAAAAAAGCCGAAAAGCGGATCGACATCCTGGGCGTGGTGCTGCTGTCGGCCGCCACCACCTGCTTGATCTTCTTCACCGATTTCGGCGGCAAGAAGGACGAAGGCTGGGATTCTCCCCTCACCTGGGCCTTTGGCACCGGCATGGTGCTGTCCGGCGCCGCCTTTGTCATGGTTGAGCGCCGGGCCGAGGACCCCATCATTCCGCTGAGCCTGTTCCGCAACCGGATCTTCGTCAACGCCACGGCCATCGGCTTCACCCTTGGGCTGGGCATGTTCTCCGCGATCGCCTTCGTTCCCACGTTCCTGCAGATGTCCTCCGGCACCTCCGCCGCCGAGTCCGGCCTGCTGATGCTGCCCATGATGGCGGGCCTGATGGGCACCTCCATCTACTCCGGCATCCGGATCTCCAAAACCGGCAAGTACAAGATGTTCCCCATCCTGGGCGCGGCCTTCACCATGGCCGCCATGTTGTGGATGACCACACTGGCCGCCAGCACTCCCATCTGGGTCATCTGTGTCCAGCTGTTCATCTTCGGCGCGGGCCTCGGCCTGATCATGCAGGTGGTGGTGCTGGTGGTCCAGAACTCCGTCCCGGCCGACCAGATCGGCACCGCCACCAGCACCAACAACTACTTCCGTGAAGTGGGCGCGGCCATGGGCGTGGCCATCTTCGGCTCCATCTTCACCAACCGGTTGTCCGAGGCCCTCACTGGCGCCTTTACCGGCGCCGGCGCCTCCAGTGAGCAGGCTGCGCAGTCCACCAGCACACTGGATCCGCAGGCCCTGAACCAGCTTCCGGAGCAGCTTCGTGATGCCATCGTCAATGCCTACGCCGAGTCGCTGGCACCGGTCTTCTGGTACCTGATCCCGTTCATCGCCGTGGCGCTGCTCCTCGCCCTCACGCTCAAGCAGATTCCGCTCTCGGACACCGCCGGAATGGTGGCCCGCGGAGAAGCCGTGGGTGGGGAGGAAGCTGAGCGCCTCGCCGCTGAGTTGGCCAATCGCGCGGCCGGAACTGCGGCGGACGCCGCAGGGGACCAGGACAGCGTCAAGGACGACGACGGCGAGCTGGTTTCCCAGCGCCGCTGACCGCCGTCGTACTCCTGCAAGCCGTGGTGCAGGAGTGCCGGACTGACAGGGTCGCCGCAATCTTGGGGGTTGCGGCGACCCTGTTGCGTTTCAGGACTTTGGCCGCGTAGCCTGCTATGCCGCAGCGCGGCCAGCCTGCTCAGGGTTCGAAGTGGGCTGCTTCCGCCGGAGCCAGGGCACGGTGAATGCTGGTGAGGTGCCCGGCCATCAGGTCGGGGAGTTCATCCAGGCCGAACCAGCCGACGTCGATTGACTCGTCGTCATTGACTCGGGCGGTTCCCGAGATGTAGCGGCACAGGAAAACCACGTCGAGGAACTCGCACACGTCTCCGTTTGGATAGGTGATGGGACCCACCGCCCCCACGGACACAACACGCTCCGGTTCGGCCACTACCGCCGTTTCCTCAAAGATCTCCCGCACCAGGCCGCGTGCCGGCTGCTCGCCCGGATCGAGCATTCCGCTGATCAGGGCCCACTGCCTGTTGTCCGCCCGCCGGGCGAGCAGGACCCGGCCCGAGTCATCGACCACCACGCCCCGCACTCCAGGGACCCACAGGGGGTCGTTGCCGATCTTCTTGCGGAGTCTCAGGACGTAGTCAGGCGCAGGCATTAGGCCAGCCTACCGAACCGACCGCACGCATATTGGCCCCGGCCTGTCAGGCGGGCAGCAGCATGGCGGCCGCGGCGCCGGCCAGCATAAACGGCCCGAACGGAATGGAGGACTTCAGGGTCCCCCGGCGGGCAGCCAGCAGGGCAATGGACCACAGGCCGCCCAGCAGGAATGCCAGGAATGTACCGGCGAACAGGTGGCCCCAGCCGAGAAAGCCAAGATACATACCCAGGACACCGGCCAGTTTCACATCGCCAAAGCCCATTCCCGGCGGGTAGGCAAACCGGAGGACGAAATAAAACAGCCACAAGATGGCAGCCCCGGCCACTATCCGGAGGGCGGGCACGGCCAGCAGACCAGCACGGCTTTGGTCCGCACCCCCAACCACATCGGCAAAAACTGCGGCGGTGAGCAACAGGACGCCGGCCACGGCATAGGACGGGAAGACGATCCGGTTGGGCAGGAGGTGATGCCTGACGTCTATGACGGTGAGCCTCACGGCCATCACTGCAAAGTAGGCGCAGGCAGCCAGCACCAGCCAAAAGGCCAGCGGGGTGTGCTGCCAGAGTTCGCCCAGTCGTTGGATCACCCTCGGATGCTACCGGATTTCCGCTGTCCCCTGCAGCGCCCGCGCGTAAACTGTGGATATGGCGACCTGGGACTCCCGTCACCGGACGAATCCGGACAGCAGTTCAGCCGCCGCGGATCCGGCCATGTTCCGGAATCTTTGCAGGTCCTCCCCCTGGAAGTGGCAGTCCCTGCGCTTCGAATACTGGGATGAGCCATTCGCCGAGGCGCCCAGCCCTGCAGCGCCCCTGGTCCGGGCCTGGCTGCGCCGCCCCGGCGCACTCCGGCTCGAAACCGCAGACGGACTTGTCCTGCACAGCACCACGGGGATCAATGATTCCAAGGACGGCCTGTACGTCAGTGCCACCCGTAAGTCCTGGCTCCTGCCGCCGCATCTGGTCACGCCCGTCTATGACGACCAGGGCCTGGTGCGGCGCCGCCCGGAAGCCGCCTACGGTGAGCCCGGCTTCGGCAACGGCCGGTTTTCCGCTGCACTGGACCCGGTGGAACTGGCCGGCAACGCGCCGGTGCCCATCGAATTCCCCGGCAGCAACAGGGTGGAAGTGCACGGGGTCAGCCACCGGGAGCACGAAGGCCGGCCAGTGCTGGAAGCGGTGGTGGCACCCACCGCCGCCTACCACCCCATCCATCCCTCGGCGCCGCTGTGCCTGCCGGGAAAGTCACGGATCCGGGTGGACCTTGCCACCGGCGTCTGCGTGGCAAGCCAGTCCCTGGAGCCCGGCACGGAAGAGTACGGCCATTGGCTCCGGATCATCGCCGTGGACGAGTACATGCTGGACGACCTCTTCGTAGCGCAATCGATGAGCCTCACCGATGTCCGGCAGCACATCAGCTGGGAAATCCCCGCCTGAGGATGACAAGCCTTCGATGAGGCCATCGGCTAGGCTTCGCGAATGACAACGATCAGCGACGTCTGGCCACTTTTTGGCCTTCGGCTAACCACTCCCCGCCTTGAACTCCGCCCCATCCTGGACCAGGACATCCCGGCGGCCGTGGAAGCCGCGCGCAGCGGGATCCACGAGCCTGGCAGAAACCCCTTCAGCACCGCGTGGGCAGAAGCTCCGATACATGAACTAGGCCCACGCATGGCGCAATGGCACTGGCGTTGCCGGGCCGAGTGCACCCCGGAATCCTGGACCCTGCTGCTGGGCATCTGGCACGACGGCGAGTTCATCGGCTGCCAGGACGTGGGCGCCAAGGACTTCGCCGCCCTCAAGACAGTCAGCACCGGCTCGTGGCTGAAGCAGTCCATGCAGGGCCGGGGCCTCGGCAAGGAGATGCGTGCCGCCGTCGTCCTTTATGCGTTCGACTGGCTGGGCGCGGAAGTCGCCGAATCCGAAGCGGCCCTCTGGAACGAAGCCTCAATCGGCGTCTCCCGGTCCCTGGGCTACGATCTGAACGGCATCACCCGCAAAGCCTGGGGTCCCAAAGTCGAAACAGTCCAACACGTCCGCCTCACCCCCGAAACCTTCAAACGCCCCGACTGGACTTTGCAGGTCGAGGGCCACGAACCTGTAGCCAAGTTCCTCAAGGTCAGTTAGTGCCCCATCCGTGGCTGGGTTTGTCCGCCCCCAGCGCTTCGCCGTCGCTTAGACACCTCCCGCCGCGCTGCTACGGTCGCTGCGCGACCTGCGCAACGCTCTGGTCGGCGATGCGCTCCTACGCGAAGCACTGGGACCGGACGTGTGCCGAGGCGCCCGCCTTGTAGGTGGCCCGGAAGTGCGAGATTGCCAACTCGGCGATGGCCCCGGGAACAGACGCGTGGCAAGGTCCGCGTCAGGTGCAGGCGCGCACACGGTGGGTTACGGTCCTTCTCGTAGGAGCGCATCGCGGCGCATCGGGATCCGGAGGTCGCCCAGCGACCGGAGGGGCCCCTATGCGACGTGTCTAAGCGACGGAGAAGGGCCGTGGCCCGGCGAACCCAGCCACTACCCCGAACAGAAGGGCCGTGGCCCGACGAACCGGACCACGGCCTCTCTGAATAACTGAGCTTTCAGCCCTCAAGCAACTCGGTGACCAAGGCTGCGATCGGCGAACGTTCGGAGCGGGTCAGGGTGATGTGGCCGAAGAGCGGGTGTCCTTTCAGGGTTTCGACGACGGCGGCGATTCCGTCGTGGCGTCCGACGCGGAGGTTGTCGCGCTGGGCGACGTCGTGGGTGAGGACGATCTTGGAGTTTTGTCCCATGCGGCTCATGACCGTGAGCAGGACGTTCTTTTCGAGCGACTGGGCCTCGTCAACGATCACGAAGGCGTCGTGGAGGGAGCGGCCCCGGATATGGGTGAGGGGCATGACCTCGAGCATGCCGCGGTCCATGACTTCCTCCACCACCTCCTGGCTCACCAGTGCCCCGAGGGTGTCAAAGACAGCCTGCGCCCAGGGGTTCATTTTCTCCGACTCCGAGCCGGGAAGGTAGCCAAGTTCCTGCCCGCCCACTGCGTAGAGCGGCCGGAACACGATCACTTTGCGGTGTTCCCGGCGCTCAAGCACCGCTTCCAGGCCGGCGCACAGGGCCAGCGCCGACTTGCCGGTTCCCGCCCGGCCACCGATGGAGACGATCCCGACGGCGGGATCCATCAGCATGTCGATGGCCAGCCGCTGCTCCGCGGAGCGGCCGTGGAGACCGAACACATCACGGTCTCCCTTGACCAGCCGCACCTGCTTGTCCGGTCCCACCCGGCCCAGCGCCGAGCCGCGGTTGGACAGCAGCACCAGCCCGGTGTTGACCGGCAGTTCAGCAGCGGCCGGGATGAAGACGGGCTCGTGCCCGTAGAGCGTGTTGATCTCCTGTTCGCCGGCTTCCACCTCGGCCACGCCGGTCCAGCCGGAGTCCTTCACCAGTTCGTTGCGGTACTCGTCTGCGGTGAGGCCCATGGCAGAGGCCTTGACGCGCATGGGCAGGTCCTTGGACACAACCGTGACGTTCCGGCCTTCGTTCGCCAAATTCTTTGCGACGGCGAGGATGCGGCTGTCATTGTCTCCGCTGCGGAAGCCCAGCGGCAGCACTTCCGAGGAAATGTGGTTCAGCTCCACCACAAGGCTTCCGCCGTCGTCGCCGATGGGAACGGGCTGGTTGAGGCCGCCGTGTTTGACCCGCAGGTCGTCAAGGAGCCGGAGTGCCTTACGGGCAAAGTAGCCAAGTTCCGGGTCGTGCCGCTTTGCTTCCAGCTCGGTGATAACCACAACCGGCACGATGACCTCATGCTCTGCAAAGCGCAGCAGCGCACGGGGATCGGAGAGCAGGACGGAGGTGTCGATCACAAAGGTGTGGATGCTGGCTTCCCTTCCAGAGACAGCAAAACCGGCCGCGGTTTCTTCCGCTGCACCGGTTTCTATGGTGGCTCGCGTGGCGCGAGAGGTAGCTTTCTCTCCCTGGTCGGAAAGGACCGCGGGCAGTTGTTCAGAAGTAGCCACATCGACTCCAGCCCCGGGCGCAAGCCCGGATGTGTTAGTGGTGAGCCGGCTCGGCCATGAGGCCGGGTCCGGCCTCCCATACAACCGGTGCGATGTCTCGCTCCATGTACTGGCCTCCCCGATCAGCCGGCGGTTTTGCCTGCTGATGGATATAACGTAAATCCATCGGAAGTAATTTCCGCAACCATTACGCGGCGATTCTTGTTGCGGCCGCGTGAACTCGCGGTGAACCGGGAAGGTCAGGCTCCGAAGCGCCGCTGCCGGCCGGCGTAATCACGGAGGGCACGCAGGAAATCCACTTTGCGGAAGGCGGGCCACAGGGCCTCGCAGAAGTAGAACTCGCTGTAGGCGCTCTGCCACATCAGGAACCCGGACAGGCGCTGCTCCCCGGACGTGCGGATCACCAGGTCCGGATCGGGCTGGCCCCGCGTGTAGAGGAACTGGGAGATGTCGTCCACGCAGAGGTCATCCGCCAGCTTGCCGATGTCCCTGCCCTTGGCCACGGCATCATGCAGCAGCTCACGGACCGCATCAACAATCTCCCGGCGGCCGCCGTACCCCACGGCGACGTTCACATGGATTTTTTCCCGGACCGGGGTGCGTGCAGTCAGCTTGTTCAGCCGCTCGGCAAGGTAGCCCGGCAGCAATTCGGGCGCACCCATGGCGTGCACGGAAATGTTGGCGTCCTCGTCCAGCCGGTCAAGCGTATTGGCGATAATGCCCATCAGCAGGTCAAGTTCTTCGCTGGACCTGTTCATGTTGTCTGTGGACAGCATGTACAGCGTGACCACTTTGATCCCGAGTTCCTGGCACCAGCCAAGGAACTCGTGGATCTTGTCCGCGCCGGCCTGGTGGCCCTGGCTGGTGGGGGCGTTGAACTGCCTGGCCCATCGCCGGTTGCCGTCCACCATCACGCCGATATGCCGGGGAATCCGGTCTCGGGCAAGGTCCTTGAGCAGCCTGCGCTCGTAAAAGCCGTAGAGGAACCCGGGCAACTCCACGCGCTCTCTCACCTGACTTCCTTGCTGTACGTTCGGCTGTGCACATCCTAGGCTACCGTCCGCAGCCGCAGGTGCGGTCCCGGCCCGGCCGGAACCAGGCGGGACAGTTTATTACTCACCGGTAACTTACTGCTGCGTAAGTTATTCTGGACCGATGAACAGCAACACCCCGGATGCGTCCCGGAAGCCGCAGCCGGACGGCACTCCAAGCGCCGGAACCGGCCCTGACATGAACGCTGTGGACGGGGCCGCAGTCCGCCTGGCTGAGCTCCTGATGATCAAGCCCAAGTGGCGGGGCTGGATCCATACCGTGACCGCGCCGCTGGCCCTGGCGGCTGGCATCGTCCTGGTGGCGCTGGCCCCCACAGTGGACCGCAAGATCTCGTCGGCCGTCTTTGCGGCCACCGGAGTGATGCTGTTCGGCATCAGCGCCATCTACCACCGCGGCAACTGGTCCCCGAAGGTAAAAATGGTCCTTAAGCGGCTGGACCATACCAACATCATGCTGGTGATCGCGGGGACCTACACGCCGCTGGCCTGGACCCTCCTGGAACGGCCCCAGGCCGTCCTGCTGCTCTGGGTCATCTGGTCCGGCGCCATCCTGGGCGTGCTGTTCCGGCTGCTATGGACCGACGCTCCCCGTTGGCTCTACGTTCCGATCTACATCGCCCTGGGCTGCGGATCGCTGTTTTATCTTCCGCAGTTCTTCCAGGCCAGCGTTCCTGCAGCCGTCCTCATCTGCGTGGGCGGGGTTCTCTACATCACGGGGGCGGTCTTCTACGCGCTGAAGAAGCCGAACTTCAGCTACCACCACTTCGGCTTCCACGAACTGTTCCATGCCTTGACCGTGGTTGCCTTCGCCGCGCACTTCACGGCAATAGCCCTCGCAGTGCTCAGCTAGCCGATTAGCCGTGCTCAGCTAGCCAGTTAGTGGCGCCGGGTCCCGGGACCGGCGTCCGTGCCGCCGTCGGCCGGCCCTTGGAGGGACTCCCCGGAGGCTGAACCTGCCGCGGGCCCCGCAGCGGATCCCGTTTCGGCAGCCTCAGCCGCTTCGATGTCAGCAGCCGAGGCAGCCGCGATGCGCTCCTCCTCCACCTGGGCGCGGTAGCGGACCCGCCGGATGCGCCGGACCATGTCCACGATGAGCAATGCCGTGGCCACCACAAAAAAGGCGGTCATGATGAAGCCCAGGAGCCCCGGTGTTACCTGGTCCTGCGTAATTCCCTCCCGCAACGAGGGCGTGGGCTGGGGCGCGGGCGTGGTGGCCAGGCTGAGGAGCAGACTTTGCACGGTGAATACCTTCTATGGAACGGGTGTCAGCAGGGAGCAGATCCAGCCACCCGAGGTCCGGGCGCTTCTTCTACGCAGCATAGAAATTGCCTGCCGGTTCTATCTTAGCCCGGCGAACAGGTCCTTCTCCGGCAGCTCCGAGGGCACCCGGGAGCTGATCAGCGAGTAGTCCTCCCAAGGCCATGCCCGGCGCTGCATCTCTGGCGAAACGGCGAAGAAGAACCCCAGCGGGTCCACCTGCGTCCTGTGTGCACGCAAAGCGTCGTCGCGCACTTCAAAGAAGTCGCCGCAGTCCACCTGGGTGGTAGTGGGGTGGGGGGCCGGCGGCGGCGTGTGACCCTCGGCGTCGGACTCCAGCCATGCGGCGAGCCGCTCCGCATACGGCGACTGAAGGCCTGCCTCCTCCAGGGCGAAATGCAGGGCACGGAAGCGCTCGGGACTGAAGGCCCGGTCGTAGTACAGCTTGCTGGGCTCCCAGGGTTCGCCCGCCTCGGGGTAGCGCGCCGGATCGCCCGCGGCGTCGAAGGCCTCGACTGCTACGCGATGGGCCATGATGTGGTCCGGGTGGGGATAGCCACCGTTTTCGTCGTAGCTCAGGATGACATGGGGCTTGAAGGACCGGACCAGGCGCACCAATGGGGCGGCTGCTTGGTGGAGCGGCAGCGTGGCGAAGGACCCGGCCGGCAAAGGCGGCAGCGGATCGCCCTCAGGCAAACCCGAATCCACGAAACCCAGCCAGCGCTGCCTGATACCCAGAATTTTGGCTGCCCGCTGCATTTCCAGGCGTCGGGCCCCCGCCATGTCCCGCTTTGGATGTGGTTCGCCTTCAACTGCCGGGTTCTGGATGTCCCCGCGTGACCCATCGGTGCAGGTGGCCACCATAACGTCCACCCCCGCTGCGGCGTACTTCGCCATCGTGGCGGCACCCTTGCTGGACTCGTCATCCGGATGGGCATGGACGGCGAGCAGCCGGAGCGGCGCCTGTGAGTTGCTGGACGCTGTCATCGAAGGACTGCTCCTTTATTCTTCATATCGCGGCTTGTGGCTGCTGGATGTATCGCTGAACAGGCGGTTGCCCCCGGCCGGGCTGCGGCCGGGAAGTCGGCTGCGGATGGGCACTAAACTGGTCTGGTGACTTCCCCGGACCAGCAGGCCCCACCCGAGCCCGCGAACACTAGCCTAGCCAATCGTTATGGTGCTCAAAAGCGCAGGCTCTCCCCTGCCGCCAGGCGGGCCATCGGCGGTGTTGCGCTTACCGCGGGCATTGGGTTCATGGCCTGGGTCTCCACCTCGAATTCCCTCACCACGGTGAGCTTCAAAGATATCGGCTACGCCACTACGGATGCCACGGTGGCCGAGGTGGATTTCCAGGTCACCAGGGAACCTGGCACGGCCGTCAAGTGCGCGGTTAAGGCGCTGGACTCGAAATTCGCGGTGGTGGGCTGGAAAGTCGTGGACGTCCCGCCGTCGCAGGCCGAGGAGACGGCCGACGGCGGGCGGACAGTTTCGCAGCGCGTTACCGTCCGCACGGAGTCCCTGTCCGTATCCGGCGTGGTGGACAGCTGCTGGATTCCTGACAGCTCGGGCCAGAAAATGTGATCCGCGCCGCTCCCGCGTTGGGTAAATCCACGGGATTGACTACAATGGAGCAATACCTTTACCCCGCTGAGCTGGTTACTGTTCCACAAGTGGCCACCGTGGCGGGGTCTTTTGCATGTAGGACCATTAGAGGAGAAGTCCGTGTCTACCACCAACAGCGCAGCTGCAGCCTGGCTTACCCAGGAAGCTTTTGACCGCCTGAAGGCAGAGCTGGACCACCTTTCCGGCGCTGGCCGGGCAGAGATTGTCCAGAAGATTGAAGCCGCCCGGCAGGAGGGTGACCTCAAGGAGAACGGGGGCTACCACGCTGCCAAGGAGGAGCAGGGCAAGATTGAGGCCCGCATCCGCCAGCTGACTGCCCTGCTTCGGGACGCCCACGTGGGGGAGTCTCCGGCGGATGACGGAATTGTGGAGCCCGGCATGATCGTGGTGGCCAGGATCGCCGGTGACGAAGAAACCTTCCTGCTGGGCTCCCGTGAGATCGCAGGCGATTCCGATCTCGACGTCTTCAGCGAGAAGTCACCGCTGGGCGCTGCCATCCTTGGCCACAAGGAAGGCGAGACGCTCAGCTACACGGCGCCCAACGGCAAGGACATCAAGGTAGAGATCCTTTCCGCCAAGCCGTACACCGCATAGCGGTAAGAGCAAACAAAAACGCCGGCCGCCCTGAGGGGTGGCCGGCGTTTTGCTTTGTCAGCGGCGGGGGCTGCGGTCAGAAGTCGTTGACCGCATCGGCCTTCCGCGGGCGCAGGAGCAGTGCCGCCACCACTCCCCCGGCGGCACCGCCAAGATGGGCCTGCCAGGAGACGTAGCCGGAAAATAAAGGCAGTACGCCCAGCAGGATGCCGCCGTAGCCCATAAACAGCACCACCGCCAGGAGGATCTGGCGCCAGCTGCGGTTGAAGAATCCGCGCACCAGCAGGAACGCGAACAGTCCGAAAACCAGGCCTGAGGAACCCACTGTGACGCCGCCGTTTCCGATGAGCCACACCGTCAGTCCCGATCCGAGCCAGCTGAAGGCCAGGGCCGTCAGAAAGACCCGCAGTCCGGACAGGAAGACCAGGAAGCCGAAAATGATCAGCGGAAAACTGTTGGACAGCAAATGGTTCAGGTTGGCGTGCAGGAGCGGGAACGTGAAGATGTCCAGCAGCCCGTCGGCGCTCCTGGGGCGCAGGCCGAACGTCCGGTTGAGCGAGCGCAGCATCAGTGCGTTGAACAGTTCGATGATAAAGAGGAGCGCCACAAAACTCCCCAGCACCAGCAGGCCACCCTTGGCCCTGGCGGCAATGGTCCGCCGGTCCCCGAAACCCTTGCCGTCGGAACCCTTGTACCCGGTCAGTCCGGCCATCAGCTCCCCCTAGTGCACCACGATGGGCTGGAACCCCTCGGCCCGGAGCGCGCTGAGCACCTGCTCGCCGTGCTCATGGCCCTTGGTTTCCAGGTTGACGGTAATGGAGACGTCGCCCATGCTGATGGAGCCGCCCACGCGGGTGTGGTCCAGGCCGGTGACGTTGGCGTCGTTCTCGGCAATGATCCTGGCGATGGTGGCTAGCGAACCGGGGCGGTCGTCGAGCATCATGCGGACGGTCATGTAGCGCCCTGCGGCGGAGAGGCCGCGCTGGATGACCTTGAGCATCAGCATGGGGTCGATATTGCCGCCCGAAAGGACAACCGCTGTGGTTCCGGGATTTTCGATCTTGCCGTCCATCAGGGCGGCAACCCCCACGGCGCCGGCTGGCTCAACCACCATCTTTGCCCGCTCCAGCAGGAAGATCAGGGCGCGGGCCAGGGAGTCTTCGCTGACGGTCACTACATCGTCCACCAGCTCGCGGATGATGCTGAAGGGAAGCTGGCCGGGACGGCCGACGGCGATGCCGTCGGCCATGGTGGACACCTTCTTCAAAGGCACCAGTGCATCTGCCGCGAGTGAGGGCGGGTAGGCCGCCGCGTTCTCCGCCTGTACGCCGATGATGCGGATGTCCCGGCCCAGTTCCTTGGCACGGGCCTTGATGGCGACGGCGACACCGGCCAGGAGCCCTCCGCCGCCAACGCCCATCAGGACGGTGTCCACGTTGGGCACCTGCTCCAGTATTTCCAGTCCCAGCGTTCCCTGGCCGGCGACGACGTCCACGTTATCGAAGGGGTGGACAAAGACCGTCCCGGTCTCGTTGCTGTAGCGCTGGGCTTCGGCGAGCGCCTCATCCACGTTGTGGCCGTGCAGGATGACCTCGGCGCCGTGGCTGCGGGTGGCGGCCAGCTTGGGCAGGGCCACTCCGAGCGGCATGTAGATGCGGGCTTTGATTCCCAGGCTCTTGGCCGCCACGGCGACGCCCTGGGCGTGGTTGCCTGCGGAAGCGGCCACCACGCCGCGCTTCTTTTCTTCGGGCGACAGGCGGGCCATCCGGACGTAGGCGCCGCGGACCTTGAACGATCCCGCGCGCTGCAGGTTTTCGCACTTGAAGTAGACGTCTCCGCCCACAAGCTTTCCCAGGGCGCGTGATGATTCCACCGGAGTCCGCGCAATAATCCCGTCGAGCAACTTCTGCGCCTCCAGGACATCGTCCAGCGTGACGGGAAGGGTTTCAAGGATGTTCACGGACTAATCTCCTCTGGATTTCGGCCCCGGCGCCGCGTCATTGGTACGGGCGTCAGGATGTTCTGCGATTGTGCCGGCTGCGTCGCGGTTGCCGTCCTTGTGGGCGTCCGGCGGGTCAACATTCTTAACGGTGTTGTCCGGTCCGGCGCCGGCAAGCAGGGGGCTGCCCGGCGCTGCCAGCACCTGTTCATGTTCCCACGTTCTGGCGGCGATGTAGCGAATGGCCGAATTTGCGACGGCGAGGATGGGCACCGAGAACAGCGCTCCGGGGATCCCTGCCAGGTACGAGCCCGCCGCAACGGAGAGGATCACAGCCACCGGGTGCAGGGATACGGCCTTGCCCATGACCAGCGGCTGCAGGATGTGTCCTTCCAGTTGCTGGACCGCCAGCACGATGGCCAGCATGATCAGCGCGTTGACCGGGCCGTTGGCCACGAGTGCCAGGAGGACGGCAATGATGCCGGTGATCAGGGCACCCACTACCGGGATAAAGGAACCCAGGAACACCAGCACGCCCAGGGGAAGAGCCAGCGGCACACCGATGATGGCGGCGCCCACACCTATGCCAATTGCGTCCACGGCGGCCACGAACATCTGGATGCGGGCGTAGCTGACCATGGATGACCAGCCCTTCCGGCCAGCTCCGAACGTCGCGGCCCGGGCCTTCCTGGGCAGCAGCCGTACCAGGAACGCCCAGATGCGGTCGCCTTCAAGGAGGAAGAAAATCAGGATAAACAGCGCCAGGAGCATTCCCGCGGCGAAGTGGCCGGCAGTACTGCCAAAGGACAAGGCGCCGCTGAGGATGCTGCTGCTGTTGTTCTGCAGCGCGTCCGTGGCCTCCTTGACATACTGATCAATCTGGGCGGCGGTGAGGTGGAGGGGTCCGGCCGAAAGCCAGTCCTGGACCTGCTTCACGCCTTCCAGCGCCTGGGACCAGAGCTCGCCGAATCCGATGAGCAACTGCCTGCCCACCAGTGCCAGCGCTCCGGCGATGAGTCCAATAAAACCGAGGACGGTCACGGCCACTGCGAGGCCGCCAGGCAGTCCCCGGCGCCGCAGCCAGGTGGTCACCGGGCTGAGGAGGCCGGCGAGGAGCGCGGCCACCATCACCGGGATGATCAGGAAGCTGACTTGCCGCAGCAGCCAGATCAGCGCGCCGGACACCAGGAGGATGAGGCCCAACCGCCAGGCCCAGGACGCGGCGATGCGCACGCCGTACGGAATGTCCTTGTCCAGTTCACGGTCTGTGAGGACCCGCAGTGGCGGACCTGCCTGGGCAGGTGTGGCGACTGGTTGCCGCACTGGTTGAGGGTCGGACGTAACGGGATCCTCGGCTGGCGTCATAGCCCTTATACTTCCGCAGCCGTGGCCTAATGGGAAACTGCTACCCCGCTGCGCCGGGACTGTAGTCAATTCCCCACGAGATGGTGAACGATTCCCCCGGCGACAGCCAACGGAGCCCGTCCCCGGAGTTGAAGGCATTCGCCGGCCCCGTCATGGGTTCGACCGCCACAGCACGGTTCCGGCCGGGGTAGATGGTACTGACGTAGACATGGACGTACTGGCAGGATTCGTCCTGCCAGAGGCTGACCTGCTGCCCGCCAGGTCCCGCAAGGGTGTGGCGGGCCCGGCCGCCGTCGAACTGCAGGCCTGTCAAAGCAACGTCCACGCTCAATGGAGCAATGTGCCGTCCCGCCCGGAAGTCAGTGTCCCCCTCGACTGGCGCACTGCTGCGCGGGATGAGCCGCTCATCAGCGAGCAGTTGGGTGCCCGCGGAAACGGTCAGCGCCAGGTCTTCAACCGGTACGTCACCAAGCCGCAGGTACGGGTGGGCACCGAGGACAAAGGGCGCCGGAGCCTTGGCGTCGTTGGCCAGCGTCTGGCGGACCACCAGCCCCAGGTCCTCCGCAAGCAGGTACTGCACGCGGTGCCGTACCAGGAAGGGGTAGCCGTGCTGGGGAAAGATGGTGGCTTCCAGTGTGACCGAATGTTCCGACTCGTCCACCAGCGCGTAGGAGGCGTTCCGGAGGAGGCCGTGGCTGGCGTTGTTGCGTGCCACTTCCGTGATGTCCAGCTGCTGCTTTTTGCCGTCCAGGAACCACTGTCCGTCTTGGACCCTGTTGGCCCAGGGAGCCAAGGTAATGCCGCATCCGCCCGGCGGAATCTGGTCATCGCCGTAGGTCTCGGTCAGCTGGATTCCTCCCCGGCTGTAGAGGCGGAGTCCGGCCGCCAGCTCAGTGACCACAGCAAAGGCATCTCCCCGGCGGAGCTCATACTGCCGTCCGGTGGCGTATGCCCGGTAGCCTGAAGCAACGCCGGTTTCAAGGGATGAGTCGGAAGTCATGAGCATTACCGTACAGCCCAACCCCTGCCGCCGCATCAACCTTCCGTGTTACTTTTTGTTTGATTCTCTTCTCTTCTGAGCGGACTGTGGCACAATATTGTTAAGTTGCTGCACCACCAAAGGACAGGGTTCATGACGGGAATCACCAGCACCAGGCTCTCCGACGGCCGGGAATTGATCTACTTCGACGACGCCCACGCCCCCAAGGCAAGGGCGGCGGAAAACACGACGGACCACCGCGGCCTGCCGCCGCGGGGCGAGCCGGGCGAAGTCCGTTTTGACGCCCTGACGGACGAGTGGGTAGCCGTTGCCGCCCACCGCCAGAGCCGCACGCATCTTCCCCCGGCAGACCAATGCCCCATCTGCCCCACTACTGCCAGCAACCCTTCAGAGATTCCGGCAGACGACTACGACGTTGTGGTGTTCGAGAACCGCTTCCCGTCCCTGGGCCCTGCCCTCGGGACCGTCCCTGCTGACCCCGCCTGGGGAACAAAGGGGCCGGCCTATGGACGCTGTGAGGTGGTGGCCTTCACCCCTGCCCACACCGGGTCCTTCAGCGGATTGAGTGAAGCCCGTTCCCGCACCGTCATCGAGGCATGGGCACAGCGGACAGAAGCCCTGAGCGCGCTTCCGGGAATCAAGCAGGTGTTTCCGTTTGAAAACCGCGGCGCGGACATCGGCGTGACCCTGCACCACCCGCATGGGCAGATCTACGCCTACCCGTATGTGACCCCGCGGGCAGGCGTCCTGGGTGCGGCGGCCCGCAAATTCTACGATGCGGCCCAGGGCCGGGAGACGCTCACTGGCTCGCTGCTGCGCTCCGAGCGCGAGGACGGAAGCCGAATGGTCATGGAGGGTGAGAACTTCAGCGCCTATGTCCCGTTCGCTGCCCGCTGGCCCCTGGAGATCCACCTGGTTCCACACCGCCAGGTTCCCGACCTGGCGGCGCTGAGCGGGGAGGAGAAGGATGAACTGGCGCACGTCTACCTTGACCTGCTCAAACGCCTGGATGCCATCTACCCCACCCCCACGCCGTACATCTCAGCATGGCACCAAGCGCCAATTGACGACCTGCTGCGCCCCGCAAGCTACCTCCACCTCCAGTTGACCTCGCCCCGCCGTGCTGCGGACAAGCTCAAGTTCCTCGCCGGATCGGAGGCCGCCATGGGCGCGTTCATCAACGACACCACTCCGGAAAGTGTGGCGGAGCGGCTGCGCAACGTCACCGTTCCGGCATCCACCCCATCCCCCGCTGCCCTTCAGGCAGCCTTGCCTGAAGGAGCAACTGCGTGAGCGCCATTCGTGATTCTTTGACCACCTCCGGACCGGCAGGCAACGGAGATCTTACGGCGCGCTTCACCCGTGAATTAGGCAGCGTTCCCGCCGGCGTCTGGCAGGCGCCGGGACGGGTGAACCTGATTGGCGAGCACACCGACTACAACGAGGGATTTGTGCTGCCCTTCGCCATTGACCGGACTGCCCGGGTGGCCGTAGGGGTGCGGGCCGATTCCACAGTGCGGCTGCTGTCCACCTACGGGGACCAGGGAATTGTGAGTATGTCCCTGGATTTCCTGCGCCCCGGTTCGGCCAAGGGCTGGACCAAGTATCCCTTGGGAGTGATGTGGGCGCTGCGCCAGCGGGGCATCGACGTTCCCGGCATTGACCTGCTGCTTGACTCCAATGTTCCGCTCGGCGCAGGACTCTCCTCCTCCCATGCCATTGAGTGTGCGGTCATCTCGGCATTGAACGACCTGACCGGCGCGGGCCTGAAGGCAGAGGAGATGGTCCTGGCCACGCAGCAGGCCGAGAACGACTTTGTGGGGGCGCCCACCGGGATTATGGACCAGTCAGCATCGTTGCGCGGGTCAAAAGGACACGCCGTGTTCCTGGACTGCCGGAACCAGGACGTCAACCTGGTTCCCTTCGAAACGGAACCGGCGGACCTGGTGATGCTGGTGATCGACACCAAGGTGTCGCACTCCCATGCCGACGGCGGTTATGCCTCCCGGCGCGCCTCCTGTGAGCTGGGCGCGGAGGTCCTCGGAGTCAAGGCCCTGCGGGACGTCCAGGTGGGCGACCTGGAAGAGGCCTCCGGACTCCTGGATGAAGTGACGTTCCGCCGCGTACGGCACGTGGTCACGGAGAACGACCGCGTCCTTCAGACCGTGGAGCTTTTGGCGGCCCAGGGTCCGGCAGCAATCGGCGCCCTGCTGGATGCCAGCCATGTATCCATGCGCGACGATTTCGAAATCTCCTGCCCGGAACTGGACCTGGCAGTGGAGGCCTCCCGCGCCAATGGCGCCATCGGCGCCCGCATGACCGGCGGCGGTTTCGGCGGTGCGGCCATCGCCCTTACCCCGGTCAGCTCCGAGCACAAGGTGCGGGACGCCGTCGTCAAGGCGTTTGCAGGCGCCGGTTTCACGGCACCGGACATCTTCACTGTGACGCCGGCCGCCGGCGCCATGCGCATTGCCTGAGTTCGGCGTCCAACGGCTGAGGGCCCCACCTGGTGGTGGGGCCCTCAGCCGTTATTGGCCTGCTTCAAAAGTACGACGGCGGCCTCCCGCTGTGCGGTTAGTCGTCCCCGCGGAGGATGGCCAGCAGGCGGATGATTTCCACGTACAGCCATACGAGGGTGACGGTAAGGCCGAAGGCGGCAGTCCAGGAGAAGCGCTGGGGGGCGCCGCTGCGGACACCGGCCTCGATGCTGGTGAAGTCCATGATCAGGGAGAAAGCGGCCAGGCCGATGGCCAGCAGGCCGATGAACACGCCCAGCGGGATGCCGAAGATTTCAACCTGGGTGCGCAGGCCGAACGGCTCCTGCGTCAGTCCCGTCATCATCATGACCATGTTGATCAGGGCAAACACCGCGTAGCCGATGAGGGCGATCATAAAGAAGCGCATGGCCTTGGGCGTTGCCCGGACCTTGCCGCTCTTGAACAGCACCAGCGTGACGGCGAACACGGACAGCGTACCGATCACAGCCTGCAGGCCGACCCCGGGGAACTGTGCGTCCAGGATACGGGTCAGGCCGCCAAGGAACAGGCCTTCCAGCCCGGCATACGCGAGGATGAGGGCCGGTGAAGGCTGCTTCTTGAAGGTGTTGACCAGAGCCAGCACGAAACCGCCCAGGGCGCCAACAATCATCAGCAGCGACGCTAGGCCCATGCTGACGAACATGGTGACGGCAGCGCCGGCCACCACAACGCCAAGGCAGGCTGCCGTCTTGACGATGACGTCGTCGAACGTCATCCGGCCGGTGTCGGCCGGGCCGGCTGCAGGCTGGTTGTACATCTGCCGCAGCTGCTCGTCGGTCATGGGCTGCTGGCCGTAGCCCTGCTGGCCGTAGGGAGCCTGGCCATACGGCTGCTGGCCGTAGCCCTGCTGGCCGAAGGGCTGGCCATACTGCTGGCCGTAAGGAGCCTGGCCGTAAGGAGCCGGCGGGACAGGCGGTGCCTGGGTGGCTCCACGGAAGCTCTTTCCGTTGAAGATCGGGTTGCCGCCAAGTGCCATTGCGGGATTCCTCCATGTGATGGTGTTTTGTGTTCCTTATGGTTCACGCTACCAATTCCCACGTGGCGGCACCGCTAAAAGTTCCCGCAATAGCAAGGGTGAAACCCAACCGTGACGTCCAGCGGCCGGACTCCCCGGAACCTTTAGGCGGGAGCCTTCCAGGGAAGCACCTTTATTCAACAAAGGTTTTCCCGGCGTCTCCGCCTTTCTCCTGAAGCCGGGCGGCGCCAGTTGTTATCCGATCGCTACATATAAGGCCGGAACCACAGCATTTGACCCTTCTTTTGCGCTGTAGCATAAGCCAAGCAGGGTGACGGAACTCACAGTTGTGATGGGTGCCGGGCCAGTGGGTGCCATCCCCGTCCTGCGACCGTTCGCAGCGGCTGCAGAGGCGCAGCCGAGACCGCCCCCAAGTGGAGGTTTTCAATTTGAGAAGTACACCCCAAGGCCAGCCGGCCGGAAGACGCGGCCGATTGCTGGGACTGCTGGGAGCCATCAGTGCTTCCATCCTGGCGATCCTCCTCGTTGCCGCACCGGCATCCCAGGCCGCTTCCCCCGCACCGACACCATCCCCGTCGAACCAGACCTTCCAGAACAACATCAGCGGATTCCTCCGGGACGACACCCGCGCGCCGCTGGCCGGTGTGACCATCACCGCCAAGAGCGGCGACTTCACCGGAACCACGAAGTCCACTGCAAACGGGGCCTGGAACATCGGCGTGCCGCAGCAAGGTACGTACACGGTGGAGCTGGACGAATCCACCCTGCCGAAGGGCATCACCCTGGCTGAAGGCCAGGAGAACCCGCGCCAGGTGACTTTCAGCCAAACCTCCAACCTGTCGGTGATCTTCGCCTTCGGCAAAGGCATTGTGGTGGAACAGCAGAACTTCGGGCAGAACCTGCTCAACCGCCTCGTGGCCGGGCTCAGTTTTGGCCTCCTGCTGGCCCTGGCCTCGGTGGGCCTGTCACTGATTTTCGGCACCACCGGCCTGACCAACTTCGCACACGGTGAGATGGTGACCCTTGGTGCGGTGCTGGTCTTCGCGTTCAACGCCATCGGCCTTCCGTTCTGGCTGGCGATCCTCCTGTCCCTGCTGGGCGGCGGCCTGTTCGGCTATGCGCAGGACCGGGGGCTGTGGCGGCCACTGCGGCGCCGCGGCACCGGGCTGGTCCCCATGATGATCGTCAGCATCGGCCTCGCCCTGGCGGTGCGCTACGTGATCCAGTTCTACTTCGGCGGCGCCACCCAGCAGCTGCCGTTCGCACAGAGCCCCGAAATCCAGCTCGGACCGGTTTCGATCTCACCGAACAACCTCTGGTCCCTGGGCATCAGCGCGGTGGTTATTGCCCTGATCGGCGTGGTGCTCCTCAAGACCAGGCTGGGCAAGGCCACCCGCGCAGTGGCAGACAACCCAGCCCTCGCCGCGGCATCCGGGATCGACGTTGACGGAGTGATCCGCCTCGTCTGGATCACCGGCGGCATGCTGGCATCCCTCGGCGGCATCCTCTGGGCCTACTACCGCCCCGGCGTCACCTTCGATATGGGCTCGGCCATCCTCCTGCTCATCTTCGCCGGCGTCACCCTGGGCGGCCTGGGAACCGTGTTCGGCGCCCTGATCGGGTCGATCATCGTCGGCATCTTCGTGGAACTCACCACCGTGTTCGGCCTCGCCGCCGACCTCAAATACGTGGGCGCCCTGTTCATCATGATCGTTGTCCTTCTGTTCCGGCCCCAGGGCATCCTGGGCCGGCGCGAGCGCGTGGGTTAGGAGACAGCCATGGACTTTGGATTCATACTTGCCAGCGCTGCCGGCGAAATTTTCAGCCCGACGACGGCGGCCTATGCCTTGGCCGCACTCGGCCTCGCCGTGCACTTCGGGTACTCCGGGCTGCTGAACTTCGGGCAGGCGGGTTTTATGGCGGTGGGAGCCTACGGCTTCGCCATCTCCACCCTCACCTTCGGTGTCCCGTTTTTCGTCGGGCTGCTGATCGCCGTCATTGCCTCCTCGATTTTTGCCCTCCTGCTGGGTATTCCCACGCTGCGGCTTCGAGCCGACTACCTGGCCATCGTCACCATCGCGGCCGCGGAAATCGTCCGGTACATCGTGACCACCAACCAGCTCACCTCGGTGACCGGCTCAGCCAACGGCCTCGCCGCGTTCGAGGGCGGGTTCTACTCAATGAACCCGTTCCCCGAAGGTTCCTACTTCGGCATGAACAACCGCGACTTCTTTATCCGGCTGGTGGGGTGGGCCCTGGTGGCCGTCTGCTGCACGCTCGTGTGGCTGCTGATGCGGAGCCCCTGGGGACGCGTCCTCAAGGGCATCCGTGAAGACGAGAACGCCGTCCGGTCCCTGGGCAAGAACGTCTACGCCTACAAGATGCAGGCCCTCATCATCGGCGGCGTCCTCGGCGCGCTGGCCGGCATGGTGTTCACCCTCCCCCGCGGAGCGGTCCAGCCGGCAAACTACGGAACAGAGCTGACGTTCTTCCTCTACACTTGCCTCCTGCTCGGCGGCCTGGGCACTGTGCTCGGTCCGGTGATCGGCGCCATGATCTTCTGGGTTGTCCTCTCCCTGACCCAGGGCATCCTGTACGGCCTGATCGAATCGGGGGCCGTCACGTGGCTCAACACGGTCCAGGCCGGGCAGCTGCGCTACATCCTGGTGGGCGTCGCCCTGATGCTGCTGATGATCTTCAGGCCCCAGGGCGTCTTTGGAAACAAGAAGGAGCTGGCGTTCGCATGAGCATGCACGGCACGGAACCAACCAATCCCGGCTCCGCGGAGCCGGACTACATGACCGATGCCCGGCCCATCGCGGCCGGCGACATCGGACCCGGCTGCAAGAAGCGCGATCCCATCGTGGTGGCGGAGAACGTCACCCGAAGCTTCGGCGGCATCAACGCGGTGGACGTCGAATACCTCGAAATTCCCCGCCATAAGATCACAGCCCTCATTGGTCCCAACGGAGCGGGCAAGACCACCCTGTTCAACCTCCTCACGGGCTTTGATACTCCCAATACCGGCAAATGGCAGTTTGAGGGCAAGAGCATTGCCGGAGTTTCGCCGTACAAGGTGGCGCGGATGGGAATGGTACGCACCTTCCAGCTCACCAAGGTCATGGGCAAACTGACCGTTATGGAGAACATGCGGCTCGGCGCGGCAAACCAGCCCGGGGAAAGCCTGGCCAAGGCTTTGTTCAAGGGCATCTGGGGCGGCCGGGAGAAACAAATCACCGCCGAGGCGGACGTCCTCCTCGAGAAGTTCAAGCTGGATACCAAAAAGGACGACTACGCGGCATCCCTTTCCGGCGGTCAGCGCAAGCTCCTTGAAATGGCCCGCTCCCTGATGGTGCGGCCCAAGCTGGTGATGCTGGATGAGCCCATGGCTGGCGTGAACCCGGCGTTGACGCAGTCTTTGCTGGACCACATTAAGAACCTCAAGGCAGAAGGCATGACCGTGCTGTTCGTCGAACACGACATGCACATGGTCCGCCACATAGCCGACTGGGTGGTGGTGATGGCCGAGGGCAAGGTGGTGGCTGAGGGCCCGCCGACCGAGGTCATGAAAAACCCCGCCGTCATTGATGCCTATCTCGGCGCCCACCACGATGTGGACCTGGGCGACTCGGAGGGCATCAAGGAACTCGCAGCTGAGCTGGTGAGCGATGAAGAGTCGATTGTGGGAACCGAAAATGCGGGCATCATCTCACTTGATGTGGTGGCCGAAGAAACCGGAACATCCCGGCAGGCGGAACGGCCTGCCGGGGACGGGGCCACCGGCCGCCACAGCAGCACGGATGTCAGTGGCAGGGACCGCACAGAGAAGGACAGCCAATGAGCAGCAGTACAAGCGCGGCGCCCGCCGCCCAGCCGGTCAGCGACAGCGACTCGGTGGTGAAGGTCACCAACCTGGTGGCAGGCTACCTGCCGGGTGTCAACATCCTCAACGGCTGCAGTATTGAGGCCCGCAAAGGCGAACTCATCGGCATCATCGGCCCCAACGGTGCCGGCAAGTCGACGCTCCTCAAGGCCATGTTCGGGCTGGTCAAGGTCCATTCGGGCACCGTGGTGGTCCGCGGCCAGGACATTACCGGGCTGAAGGCCAACAAGCTGGTGAGCCGCGGCGTGGGATTTGTTCCGCAGACGAACAATGTTTTTGCTGCTTTGACCATCGAGGAAAACCTCCAGATGGGCATGTTCCAGCGGCCCAAGGACTTCGCCGAGCGCTTCGATTTCGTCACCAGCCTGTTCCCCGAGCTCGGCAAGCGCCGCGCACAACGGGCAGGCTCGTTGTCCGGCGGTGAGCGGCAGATGGTGGCCATGGGGCGGGCCCTGATGATGGACCCGGCAGTGCTGCTGCTGGACGAGCCCTCCGCGGGGCTCTCCCCCGTCAAGCAGGACGAGACATTCCTCCGGGTCCATGAGATCAACCGGGCAGGCGTGTCCGTGATCATGGTGGAACAGAACGCCCGCCGGTGCCTGCAGATCTGCGACCGTGGCTACGTCCTGGACCAGGGCAGGGATGCCTACACCGGCACCGGCCGTGAGCTGATGAAGGACCCTAAGGTCATCCAGCTCTACCTCGGCACCCTGGCCGACACTGTCGAAGAGGGCTAAACGCCGGTAACAGAAAGGGAGCCTCCGTCCAGTTGGACGGAGGCTCCCTTTCTGTGTCAGGAACTGCTGCTAGAGCTTGCCAAACTCAGACTGGAGGGGCTTGAGCTTGTTGTCGTTGGTGTACTCGTAGATGCCGATGTAGGCCTCGGTGGGGTCACCGGCATCGGAGAAGGTCACCGGACCTGACTGGCCGTCATAGTCGATGTCCTTGCCCTCGCGCAGCAGGGTGACGCAGGAGGAGAAGTTGCTGCACTTCTCGCCCGACTCCGAGACTCCCTTGAGCTGCTTGGCGATCTCCGGACCACTGGTGCTGCCGGCGGCTTCGGAAGCCAACGCGATCAGGTTCACGGCGTCAAAGGACTCGCCGCCGTAGGTGAAGTCCTTCAGGGCCGGATCAATTTGGAGGAGCTTCTTCGTGAACGCTTCGTTAGCGAACGTTCCGGGGAACGTTCCGTGCGCGCCCAGCATGGTCCCGGCCTGGAAGTCCTTGCTGTAGTCGGAAGTGTTGCCGTCCACCAGGAACATCTGGCTGGGCTTGGCGCCCTTGCCGGAAATCAGCGGGACGATGCTCTTGGCCTGGTCAAAGGTGATCAGGGCGATGGCGTCAGGCTTAGCAGCAAGGACTTTGTCCACCTGGCTGCTGAACTGACTGTCGCCCTCATTGAAGAGTTCCTCGGCAACCACCTTGCCGCCGGCCCCTTCGAAGGCGGCCTTGATGTTCTTTGCAAGGCCCGTACCGTAGGCATCGTTCAGGACGATCATGCCCACTGTCTGTGCGCCACACGTTGCCATGTAGTTGCCCAGGACCTTGCCCTGCAGTACGTCCGAGGGTGCCGTGCGCCAGTAGAGGCCTTTGTCATCCCAGGTGGTGAAATCGGGCGAGGTGTTCGCCGGCGAGAATTGAAGGACACCGGCACCGGTGATTTGGTTGATAACCGTCTTGGAAACACCCGAGGATGCCGCGCCGATGATCGCGTTGACGCCCTGGCCGAGCAGGGCGTTGGTGGACTGGGTGGCGATGTCCGTCTTGGTGTCACCGGAATCCCGATGGACAACCTCAATGGGCTTGCCCAGGACGCCGCCGGCGTCATTGACTTCCTTGACGCCGAGGTTCACGCCTGCAATTTCGGGCGGACCAAGGTAAGCCAGTGAACCGGTGGTGGGCAGCAGCGAACCAAGCTTGAGCGGGGTTGCGGTTGAACCCTTGGACGGTGGAACCGCTCCACCTCCGCCTCCACCGGTGGCGGGCGCGGAGCTTCCGCCCGTGGAGCCTGGAGCCGGGCATGCAATTCCTGCCGCAGCGGCGGTGGTGGACTCGGACGCCGTGGGTGTGGACGAACCGCCGCAGGCTGTCGCCATAAAGGCAACGCCGATGCCAAGCACTGTCAGCTTGGCGGCGCGGGTTCCCGCATGGGGGAATAAAGTCATTTACGAGCTCCTCGATCTAAAGGTGCGAACGGCCTTTGACACGAAAAATCAGGTGTTCCTGATTTAGCTTCAAGCTAATGCATATCCCAGGCGAACATAAGTGACTGAGGTCACATCTACATAACAGTCGTTGCATATGTGGAATTAAACGCAGGAAGCCGCCCGCGAGGCGGGCGGCTTCCATTGATCACCGCCCTCGAAGGCGGGCGGCGCGTTGGTACCCCAGGTGGGACTCGAACCCACAACACGCGGATTTTAAGTCCGCTGCCTCTGCCAATTGGGCTACTGGGGCAACGGATCCATGGTATCCCGTCAGAGACGGGTGAATGGTTCGGCGTACCGGAAGACGCCGTGGATGCCGCCGGGCCAGAGCGCGAGCGGCAGGAGCTGGAAATTGTCGCCCCACACTTCCTCAGGCGGCAGGACGCCCAGCGAGGCAGCAGGAACGAAGCCAAACCGCGGGTAGTACCCTGTGCTGCCCAGGAGGGCGATGCCGTTCTCCCCCGCCGCGTTGGCCCGGGCGATGGTCTCCTTCATCAGGGCGGAGCCTATTCCCTGTCTCTGGAGCCGCGGTGTAACACTGATCGGGCCGAGTCCGAGGAGTTCCTGGCTGCCCACCCATCCGCGCGTGCTGATGACATGGCCCACCACTTCGCCGTCCAGCTCCGCCACCACACTGAAGCCGGGCAGGTATTCCCGGGAGTCAAACAGTTCCCGGAGCACATTGACTTCCACCGGTTCCCCGTCAGCGGGAAGGCCGGTAGCCGGGGAGATGGCGAATGCTTCGGCTGTCAGCGCGAGGATCGCATCCCTGTCGGCCGGAGCTTCGTCGCGCAGCTGCAGTCCGGGGATGGGAGGCCGTACCTCATCCAGCCCGTGCGCGTTGCCCGCCAGCTGGACGGGCTCCAGCAACCCGGCGGGGCTCTGCCTGCTCCGGGCGGAAAGTCCAGCAAGGACCTCAAGAGCCCGTGGTGCGTCAGCCACCGGCACCAGGAGGTGGTCGTGATGGAAGCCTGCCAGGACGTTGCAGCTGATCCGGGCCTCCGTGAGGGCTTTGCTGACTGCGGCGGTCAGTCCCACGGCTTCCAGCGCGGAATGGATTTCCAGGGTGATCCAGGCCGCCACAAAGTCGTAGGACAGCCCTTCCCTGTCCGCTGCGGTCCGGGGAAGCACCACCGTCAGGCCTTCGGCTTCGCGGACCGCCGCCTCGATGCCGGGCGCCAGGGGCCGGCCATGCGGCCACAGGACGTAGACATACTCGCCGCTGCGCTGTACCGGGTGCATCCCCGCGAGCAGGGCCTGCAGGTTCTTCTCGCCAGTCATGCTGCCAGTCTAGAAGGGGAAAAGTTGCGCCGACGCAAACGGCGGCCGTCCCCCAACAGGGGACAGCCGCCGTCGTGCGTTAAGGCAGGGTGTTCAAACCCGTGCCCCGGGCAGAACCGGTGTTACTTGGCGTTGGCCGTAACGGCTTCCTTGGGATCAACCTTGGTCTTTTCCGCTGATCCTGCAGCGCCTGCCGGCGGTGCGGCGTCGACAGCAGGTGCGGCCGCGGGCTTGGGAGCCGGGGTGGCTGCTGCCACGAAGGCGCCGCGGGGGTTGTCCAGGTCCAGCAGCTGCGTGGTGTCGCGGCCGGCGAAGAAGGCGAGGATCCAGTTGAAGATCACACGGAACTTGCGCTCGAACGTGGGCATGGCCAGGCCGTGGTAGCCACGGTGTGCCAGCCAGGCGAGCCCGCCCTTGAGGCCAATGCTGCCCACGAGGTTGATGTTGGCAACACCCTTCCACTCGCCGAAGCCGGCAACGGCGCCCAGGTTCTTGTGCTTGTAGTCCTTGAGCGGCTTGTCCCAGCGGGAGGCCCACAGGTTCTTGGCGAGGCGCTTGGCCTGGCGGAGTGCGTGCTGGGCGTTGGGGACGCAGGTGCCGTCCGGGAGGCCCTTGCCGGTGAGGTCCGGAACGGCGGCGATGTCGCCGGCGGCCCAGGCGTTGTCGATGATGCCTTCGTCACCGGCGATGCGCAGGTCCGGAAGGACACGCACGCGGCCGCGGGGCTCCAGCGGGAAGTCGGTGGAGCGGACCATGGGGTTGGCCTGCACGCCTGCGGTCCACACCAGGGTGTCCGCTTCGAATTCCTGGGCCGGGGACTTGTCCGGCAGGTTGATGAGCTTGAGGGTGCCTTCGGCGCTGTCCAGCGAGGTGTTCAGCAGCACCTCGATGCCGCGGCTGCGGAGGTGCTCCACAACCCATTCGGCCTGCTTGGCAGTAACTTCCGGCATGATCCGGCCCATGGCTTCGACCAGGACGAAGCGGACTTCCTCCTGCTTGATGCGCGGGTTGTTGCGGACCGCGGCGCGGGCCAGGTCCTCCATCTCGGTGATGCACTCGATGCCGGCGAAACCGCCGCCCACCACTACGAAGGTGAGGGCCTTGGCGCGGGCAGCGGGGTCGGTCATGGTGGAGGCGAGTTCGATGCGCTCCAGGAGCTTGTTGCGCAGGGCAACGGCTTCCTCGATGGTCTTCAGGCCAATGCCCTTGTCCGCGAGGCCCTTGATGGGGAAGGTGCGGGTGATGGCGCCGGCGGCCAGGACGACGTCGAAATAGGGAACCTCGAAAGGTGCGCCGCCATCGGCGGGAGCCACTACCGCGGTGCGGTTTTCGTGGTCGATCGAGGTGACGCGGCCCTGGATCAGTTCGGTCCGCTGGAGGTGCTTGCGGTGGGAGACCACGGCATGGCGGGCCTCGATGTTGCCGCCGGCCACCTCGGGCAGGAACGGCTGGTAGGTCATGTAGGGCAGTGGATCCACGAGGGTGACGATGCCACCGGCATTCGCGATCTTCTTCTGCAGTTTGAGTGCTACGTACAGGCCGACGTACCCGCCGCCGACGACGAGTACCCGGGGACGGTCCTGGAGCTCTGGGGTGGTTGCCATAGCTCCAAGGATACAGCAGTTTGTGAAAATCTTCACTAACTGCCGGGAAGGCTCCGGACCCTAGGTTGGCCGGCGGGAATCCACCCTGTCCACCACCCCGGTATCGGGCTCCTCCCGCAGTTCACCCGGGTTCCTGGCGGCCCGCCTCAGCTGGATGACCGCTGCCGCAATAATGGCCACAAACAGCAGGCCAAAACCGATCACGACGGCGGCGCCCAGGGCACTGTCCCGCTGGGAGGGGGCCTTCACTGCGGGCACGGTGGCCTCCGGCAGCGTGGGTACTGCGCTGGGGACCTCAGCGGTGGGCACGGGAGTGGGTGTGGCAAGGTTTCCGCGGCGGTGGACCCTGATCCATTCGGCGATGGAACCCAGCGGGTTGGCCGACACCTCAGGAACGTCGTCCTTGAGGGCTGCCTCCGCATTCAGCACCCCGAAACCGTAAAGGGGGTCCTTGCCGGGGGCGCCCGAGTCCTTGGCCGTGGCAACAATCCTGTTGATGACCTGCTTGGCGCTCATGTCCGGCCACTTGGACCGGATCAGCGCAGCTACCCCGGCAACTATGGGCGTGGAGCCTGACGTTCCGGCCCATTCCGCATAGCTGCCGCCGGGAACACCGCCCAGCAGGTTTTCGGCCGGAGCCGCAACGCCGATGCTGATGCCCTGCGAGGATGCGTCAACAGACGCGGTTCCCTTGCGGTCCAGTCCGGCCACGGTAAGGACTCCCGGAATAGTGGCAGGTGCGCCCACCTGGATATTGCCGCCCACCCGGTTGCCGGCGGCGGCAACGATCACCACGTCTTTTTGCTCAGCATAGAGGAAGGCGGCGTCCCAGCTCTGCGGCCACTGCGGAGTGGTACTGCCAAGGGAGATGTTGATGACTTTGGCGCCGTTGTCCACGGCCCACCGGACTGCTTCGGGGATCTGGTCCTGGTCACTCTTGCCGGAGGGGTTCGTTGAGCCCAGCCAGGTGGAGACCGAAAGGATCTGGGCTTCCGGAGCCACGCCCACGATTCCGTCCGGCGGAAGTCCTGATGGTGCCGGTGATGGACTGGCTGTGGCATCGGCAGGCTGGTGTCCGCGTCCTGCAAGCATGGTGGCCACCAGGGTGCCGTGTTCGGTCTTGGAGCCCACCACCTTTTGGCCGTCGGGTTGCCCTGAGCCCGAAGCGTCGTAGCCGCCCACCACGGCGCCCTTGAGGTCAGGGTGCTTGGCGTCCACGCCGCTGTCGATCACGGCCACCTTGACGCCGGCGCCCTTGGAGACTTCCCAGGCCTTGGTGATTCCGGATTCAGCGAGCCAGTACTGCTTGTCGCGCCACTCGTCCGCCCGGGCATCGGGTGCGGTGAAGAGCCCTGTTCCGAGGCAGCAGGCGGCCAGGAGCAGTACGAGCAGGGCCGCGCCGGCCCGCCCGAGCGGTGACGTCATCCCGGTTCCATGTTTCTGCATGGGCGGTCAGCCGATGCTCAGGGCGATGCCGTCGAGGATGTCGTGTTCGCTCGCCGTGGCGGTGGTGATACGGCCTCCGGTCAGTTCGTGCAGCCGTTCGAGGATCCGGCCCCACACCAGTCCACCTGCGCCGATGACGTCCACGCGGCCCGGGTGCATGTAGGGCAGGGCGGCGCGGTCTGCGCGGTCCATGGCCAGGAGGTCGTTGGCGGCGGCGCGGACAGTATCCAGGGGCAGCTCGGTGCCGTGGATCGCGTCCGGCGAATATTCGGGCAGCCGCATGGCGTGCGCGGTAATGGTGGTGATGGAGCCGGCAACGCCGACGACGGCGGTGGCGCGTTCCAGCGGAACGTCCTGGCCCGCGCGGGCAATGGCGTTGTCCACATCGGCCTGGGCAGCCGCGATCTGTTCCGGCGTGGGCGGATCCTGGCGCAGGTGGCGTTCGGTGAGGCGGACGCATCCGATGTCCACCGATTTGGCGGCCGTGACCCCGGCCGCGGTGCCGAGGACGAACTCGGTGCTTCCGCCGCCGAGGTCCACCACCAGCACTTCCTGGCCGTCCAGGATAGGCAGGACGCTGCTGGCGCCGGCAAAGGACAGGGCGGCTTCCTCATCTCCCGTGATGACCTCGGGTTCCACGCCGAGCAGGGTACGGATGCCGTCAACGAAAACGTCCCGGTTCCGGGCGTCGCGGCTTGCCGAGGTGGCAACGAAGCGTACTTTGACCGCTTCGTGCTCCTTGATGAGCCGGGCGTAATCGGCGGTGGCTGCGAAGGTGCGTTCCAGGGCTTCGGGGGCCAGTTCACCGGTGGCGTCCACGCCCTGGCCCAGCCGGACCACACGCATTTCGCGCACAACGTCGGTGAGGGTGGCGGTGCCGTTGCTGCGCCCGATGTCCGCGATCAGGAGGCGGATGGAGTTGGTGCCACAGTCGATGGCGGCGACCCGCGTCACTGGTCCGCCCCTGCAGTGCCGGCTGTGGTGCCAGAGGCCTTGCGGACGGGTGCGGGCCGGCCCACGATATCAGGCAGCCCCTGCGGGCCGTGGCGGCTCAGGTCCCTGGAGGGCGCCTCCCCGGAGGTGTCCCATGCCCCGGCGCAGTAGCACTTGTCTGCAGTCCACCACTCGCTGATGGCGGTGATGGCCTGGTCGCCGAGGGGGTTGACACCGGGACCGGCGGCCAGCGAGTGGCCCACCAGGACGTGGAGGCATTTGACGCGGGTGGGCATACCGCCGGCGGAAATACCGTCGATTTCAGGAACTGCACCGATGCCAGATCGCTCGCCAATGGCAGCCCGGGCGGCCAGGTAGGCCTCATGGGCGCCGCGGTAGGCAGCGGCCAGTTCCTCATCGCCGGCAAGCTGGTCATTCATCTCATTCATCACTCCTGCCGCTTCGAGCCTGGAGACGGCGGAGGTGATGACGGGGTGGGTGAGGTAAAAGGTGGTGGGGAAGGGTGTCCCGTTGCCCAGCCGCGGAGCGGTGGCCGCCACCAGCGGGTTGCCGCAGACGCACCGTGCAGGAATTTCCACTACGTCACGGACCGGCCGTCCCAGTTGGCGGCTCAGTACTTCCAGGTCCTGCGGTGATGGTTGGCGGGATTCGTCCCGGGCGGCTGCCGTGTAGGGTTCCACTGTCGCTGGCCGTCCTTCCTGTTGCTGTTCAGTCTGTGGCCGCGCGCGTGATGGACTCCCACAGGGAATCCACCCACGGCAGATCGGCGGGGTCTTGTGCTGCTGCACCGGTCTGGCTACCGGTTTCTCCGGCCGGCAGATCGCTGCCGAAGACCCAGTAGCCGGTTTCACCCGGCATAACCATGTTAATGCGGTCGCGGGCCTGCTGTTTCACGTAGTTGGGGTCCTGCCAGCGGGAGACCTGCTGCCGCAGGCTGTTGCCTTCGGCCTCACGGGCAGCGATATCGGCGTTCAGGGCTGCTATTTCGGCCCTCTTGTCGAAGAAGATCTTCACCGTGGGCGCCAGCATGATGGTGATGGCAATCATGACTACAGCCAGCGCGAGCATCCGTCCGGAGAACGCCTTGGCCGGTACGGGCTGCTGCTCCTCCGCCAGGTCTGTGCCGGCCCTCCGGGAGGCGCCATGGGCGCCGGTACCCTTCCCGCCGCCGTCGGACGTTTTTGCAGACCCCCTTGCCGAAGGGGGCCGCGATGAGTTGTCCGCTCCCGCTGTACGGTGGCTGGCCTGCGCGTTTCCCGATACTTCGTGGCCGGCCGCAGCCGTGCCCGGTTTTCCCTTGGCCGAACCAAAATCAGCGCGGATGATGTCGGCGGTTTCGTGGTCCGCCTGTGTGGTGCCCTGGCGGGCTGTGGCAACCTTGGGAACTTTGGGACGGCGGGTAGCCATGACACTCCTGAAACGCGCAGCCTGCCTGGGGCCGCCACTTTTTTGGGCTGGAACAATGCCGAAACAACAACGGTGGCTATGGTCTTTCAACCATAGCCACCGTTGATTGGTTTACGCGGCTACTAGCCCTTGAAACGCGGGAATGCGCTGCGGCCTGCGTAGCGTGCGGCGTCGTCGAGTTCCTCTTCGATGCGCAGCAGCTGGTTGTACTTGGCAACGCGCTCGGAGCGGGCCGGGGCGCCGGTCTTGATCTGGCCGGCGTTGGTGGCCACCGAGATATCGGCGATGGTGGTGTCCTCGGTTTCGCCGGAGCGGTGCGAGGTGATGGTGGTGTAGCCGGCGCGCTGGGCCAGGCTGACGGCGTCGAGCGTCTCCGTGAGGGAGCCGATCTGGTTGACCTTGACCAGCATGGAGTTGGCGGTCTTGGTGTCGATGCCGCGCTGCAGGATGGAGGGGTTGGTGACGAACAGGTCGTCACCCACCAGCTGGACTTTGTCACCAATGGAGTCGGTGAGGGTCTTCCAGCCGTCCCAGTCGTTCTCGTCCAGCGGGTCCTCGATGGAGACCAGCGGGTAGTCGGCGACGAGTTCGGCGTAGTAGGCGCTCATCTCGGCAGAGGTCAGCGACTTGCCCTCGAACTGGTAGGCACCGTCGGTGAAGAACTCGGAGGAGGCAACGTCCAGCGCCAGGGCGATGTCCTTGCCCGGGGTGTAGCCGGCGTTCTTGATGGCTTCCTGGATCAGGTCCAGTGCTGCACGGTTGGACGGCAGGTTGGGTGCGAAGCCGCCTTCGTCGCCCAGGCCGGTGGCGAGGCCCTTTTCCTTCAGGACGGACTTGAGGGCGTGGTAAACCTCAACGCCCCAGCGCAGGCCCTCGGAGAAGGTCTCGGCACCCAGCGGGACAACCATGAATTCCTGGATGTCGACGTCGGAGTCGGCGTGCGAGCCACCGTTGAGGATGTTCATCAGCGGGACCGGCAGGACGTGGGCGTTGGGTCCGCCCAGGTACTTGTAGAGGGGCAGGTCGGCGGAAGCTGCGGCGGCGTTGGCCACGGCCAGGGAGACGCCCAGGATGGCGTTGGCGCCCAGCTTGCCCTTGTTCGGGGTGCCGTCCAGGTCCAGCATGGCCTGGTCGATGCTGCGCTGGTCCGTGGCGTCGAAGCCGGTCAGTGCCGGGGCGATCTGGTCGATGATGGCGTCAACGGCCTTCTGGACGCCCTTGCCAAGGTAGCGGCCCTTGTCGCCGTCACGCAGCTCAACGGCCTCGTGTTCGCCGGTGGAAGCACCGGAGGGAACTGCCGCGCGGCCGATCTGGCCGTCGGTAAGCAGGACTTCAACTTCTACAGTCGGGTTGCCGCGGGAATCGAGGATCTCGCGGGCGTGGATGGCATCGATAAGCGCCATGAATTTGCTCCTTATGGGCGATTAACGGGGGAAATACAGCTGAAAACTCGACGTACTCGTCAGGGACCAGCGTAGTCGAGAGTGGTCCGGGTTACGGAAACCTATCCAGCCCCCGGACGTCATGATGATGCGGTTAACTCTGTTGGTGCTGCTGCTGGTAGTTCCGTACGGCCCGGCGCAGGGCGCGTTCGGCGTCGAATCCGCTGGCATGGGCGGAACGGACGACGGCGAGCAGCAGCCCGCCTAGTTCTTCTTCCGTTTCCGGAATGGGAGCCCCGGCAGGCAGGTCGACGCCGGCCCTTGCAGCGCGGTCGATGGACTTCTGCGCCCGCGCCAGTGCCGGCAGGGCCACCGGGATCCCTGCGAACGGATCCGTGCGCTGCGGCCGCTCTGCCCGTTTCACGGCATCCCATTTCTGCACGATCTCATCGACCGTCGCGGGGAAGCTGTCCTGCAGGGACCCGTCCGGGCGGAACACGTGAGGGTTGCGCCGGACCATTTTGGCACTCAGGCCGCGGGCCACGTCGTCGAACTTAAAGGCGCCGCGTTCCTCGGCGAGGCGGGCATGGAGGACCACCTGAAGCAGGACGTCGCCCAGCTCACCGAGCAGTTCGGCGTCGAAGTGCTGCTCCCACGCGGTTCCGCCTGAAGTTCCTGCCTCGATGGTCTCAGCCACCTCGAAGGCCTCCTCGAGGAGATACTCCACGAGGGACCCATGTGTCAGGGCGCCCATCCAGGGGCAGTGCTCACGCAGGGCGGCGATCCTCCCCAACAGCTCCCCGAGCTCGCAAGCTCGCTCGGGTCCCCCTGCTGCTGTGGGCCCACCTCGCAGCTCCCCCATCGGGGAGCTGCCCGCCGCCTGCTCGTTAGCCAAGGTTTGCGTAAGCGTCGTTGATGTACTCCACCAGCGCTTCCTTCTCCTCCAGCGGCAGGAAGGATGCCTCGGCGGCGTTCAGCGTCAGTTCCAGGAGGTCATCGAGGTCGTAGTCGAAAGTTTCCACCAGCAGTTCGAACTCGTCGGTCAGCGTCACGCCGCTCATCAGCCGGTTATCGGTGTTGATGGTGACGTTGAAGCCCAGCTGGTAGAGCATGTCCAGCGGGTGGCTTTCGATGCCCTCGCCGAACCCGGAAATAGCGCCGGTCTGGAGGTTCGAGGACGGGCAGATTTCCAGGGCGATGCCGCGGTCCCGGACCCAGCTGGAGAGGTCGCCCAGGGTCACCAGGCCGATGGTGTCCTCGGTGTCCTCGTCGTCGTCGAACTCCACCATGATGTCCTCGGCGATGCGGACGCCGTGGCCCAGGCGCAGCGCCCGGCCGTCCACGAGGGCGGACTGGATGCTGTCCAGGCCGGCTGCCTCGCCCGCGTGAACGGTGGCCGGGAAGTTGTGCTGGGCCAGGTAGGTGAACGCGTCCCGAAAGCGGGAAGGCAGGAAGCCGTCTTCGGCGCCGGCGATGTCAAAACCCACCGCGCCCTTGTTCCGGTGGCGGACCGCCAGTTCGGCAATCTCCTGGCCTCGGTCGGCGTGGCGCATTGCGGTGATGAGCTGGCCCACCTGGATTTCGCGTCCGGTCTCCCCCACTGCCTCCACGCCGGCCTCCAGGCCATCCTGCACGGCCTCCACTGCTTCATCGAGGCTGAGGCCCTTCTGCAGGTGCTGCTCCGGAGCCCACCGCACTTCGCCGTACACCACACCGTCATCAGCGAGGTCCTCGACGAATTCCTTGGCAACCCGGAACAGGCCTTCGGCGGTCTGCATCACAGCAACGGTGTGGTCAAAAGTTTCAAGGTAACGGACCAGGGAGCCGGAGTCAGCGGACTCACGGAACCACTGGCCCAGCGCCACGGGATCGGTGGATGGAAGGGTGTGCCCAACGGCCTCGGCCAGTTCGATGATGGTTGCCGGACGGAGTCCTCCGTCCAGGTGGTCGTGAAGGGACACCTTGGGCAGGCTCTTCAGGTCAAAATCGATGGCAGGGGCAGCGTCAACAATAGGCTCAGTCACGTTCCCACCTTAGGGTGGGCAGGGCTTCTATGCCAGCCGCTCCGTGGCCGCATGCTCGCCGTCCCCGGCCGCTGGAGCAAGCAACTCCGCGGTCCCCGGATTCGGCTTCGTGGCACCCGAGCGGCCGCCGTCGAGCCACTCGTCCACTTCTTCGGCGTCGTTGCGGGCGAGGTGCTTATGCCACAACCTGAGCAGGTGGTCGAGGAGGACACCAAGCACGATGGCGAACACCACGGCGATGCCGGCACTGAGCAAGGGGTTGTTGTGCAGCCACGGGAAGGAACTGGCCAGCACGCCGATGCCGATGGAGTACCCCACCCAGGTGATGCAGGCGAAGGCGTCCAGCAGGAAGAAGCGGCGGTGGGAGAAGCCTGTGCTTCCGGCGACGTAATTGACCGCCACCCGGCCCCAGGGAATGTAACGGGCAGTGAAAATCAGCACGGCGCCGCGCTTGTCCAGCTCGTAGCGCGCCCAGCCGAAAGCCTTCTGGACCTTGGGCCGGCGCATCCACTTCCACCGGTTCAGGCCAATCCGGCGTCCAAGCATAAAGGCCATGTTGTCGCCCGCGATGGCGCCCACCAGGGCGGTGAAACCGAGGATCCACAGGTTGGGTTCGCCGCTGTGCCGCGAGAACGCCGCAAGGGCCACGATAAGGGTCTCGCTGGGGACCACCATGGCGAAGCCGTCCACAAAGAAAAACACCAACAGGACCGGGTAAATCCACCACTGGCCCGCTGCATGGAGCACGGCCTCATTAATAAACTCCACGCAGTCTTGCTCCTATGCAACCTGGCGCAGCCGGAAGTGACGCAGCCAAAGCGGAAATCGTTCCTAAGTGTCCCACGGCCAAGGCGCTGTTCGCTACGCCCCTGCCTGCCCGAACAACGCTTCAACTACGCTTCTGGTTCCTTCATCCGCTCCATCATCGGCGCCCGGCGCCGCACCCGGTTGATCACGAGGTCCACTACCACCCCAAGAGCCACCGCGCACACGATGGCGATGGCCGCGCCCAGCAGGTGGTTGTCCTCGAACCACTGGCCGAAAAACAGGCCGATCCCCACTGAATAGCCTGCCCAGAGGGACGCCGAAAGAACGGTCAGGCCCACGAAGCGCAGGTGCGGGTAGTGCGTGACGCCGGCCGTGAGGTTGACGGCCACCCGGCCGATCGGAACAAACCGTGCCACGAGGATGAGCGAGGCCGGGCGCTTGCGCAGTTCCCTGCCCGCCCACCGGAATGCGCTCTGCATCCGGGGGCCCCGCATCCACGCCCAGCGGCTCGTGCCCACCCTCCGCCCGATCAGGTACGCGATGTTGTCGCCGGAGAAAGCCCCGAACGCGGCCACCAGCATCAGGAGCCACGGGTTGGGAACATCCGCCGTGGCCGCTACGGCCGAAAGGCCCACCACCACGGATTCGCTGGGAATGGGGGGAAAGAAGCCGTCAATGATGCAACAGGCCAGAACCAGGAACAGCACCCAGGGCTGACCGGCTGCCGCGAGGATGAAGTCATTGATGGCCTGCATGGGACCCTATGCTATGCGGTCGATAATCAGGCGCTGCGCCGGCCGTGAGCCTTCCGGCGCTATGACCACAGCCTGCTCCAGTGCTTCCTTGGCCCGGGCGAAGCGTTCCGGGGTGTCGGTCAGCAGGGTCATCAGTGGCTCGCCGGCCCGGACCACGGCGCCGGGCTTAGCATGCATGCGCACCCCTGCACCCGCCTGGACTACGTCCTCCTTGCGCGCCCGTCCGGCGCCGAGCCGCCACGCGGCCACCCCGACGGCCAAGGCGTCCAGCTCCACCAGCACGCCATCCGCCGGGGCGTAAATCACCTCCGATTCCCGGGCCGCCGGCAGCTTGGCCCGCGGATCGCCGCCCTGGGCCTCGATCATTCGGTTCCAGACATCCATGGCGCGGCCGTCCTTCAGCGCAGCGGCGGGATCGGCGTCGTGCACTCCTGCCGCGGCGAGCATTTCCTCCGCGAGCCGGACGGTCAACTCCACCACATCGTCAGGACCACCGCCGGCCAGAACCTCCACGGACTCCTCCACCTCAATGGCGTTGCCGGCGGTGAGTCCAAGCGGCGTATTCATGTTGGTCAGGAGGGCCACGGTGTTGACCCCGGCGTCCTTGCCCAGGGCCACCATGGTCTCGGCGAGTTCGCGGGCCTTTGCCTCATCCTTCATAAAAGCGCCGCTGCCCACCTTGACGTCCAGGACCAGCGAGCCTGTCCCCTCGGCGATCTTTTTGCTCATGATGGAGGATGCGATGAGCGGAATCGCCTCTACGGTGCCGGTGACGTCGCGGAGCGCGTAGAGCTTTTTGTCCGCGGGAGCCAGCCCGGCCCCGGCGGCGCAGATGACCGCGCCCACGTCCTGCAGCTGTGCCAGCATTTCCTCATTGCTGAGGCTGGCACGCCACCCGGGGATGGCCTCCAGCTTGTCCAGGGTGCCGCCGGTGTGCCCCAGTCCACGGCCGGAGAGCTGCGGAACGGCAACACCGAAGACGGCCACGAGCGGCGCCAGGGGCAGGGTGATCTTGTCCCCCACCCCGCCGGTGGAGTGCTTGTCCGAGGTGTATTTCAGGCCGCCGTCGGGCCGCCGCAGGCTGGAGAAGTCCATCCGCTCACCGGAGGCGATCATTGCGGCCGTCCACCGGGCTATCTCGCTGTGGTTCATGCCGTTGAGCAAGATGGCCATGTTCAGGGCGGCCATCTGCTCGTCGGCGATGACGCCCCTGGTGTAGGCGTCGATGGTCCAGTCGATCTGTTCGGGGCTGAGCGTGCCTTTGTCCCGCTTGACTCGGATGATGTCTACGGCGTCGAACGCTTCGGCGGTGTTGTTGTTCTGTGCGCGGGGGTCTGTCACCGGGTTTCCTCCAGGTGTTCGGGACCGAAGGCGTCGGGCAGCACCTGGTCCATGGTCTTGATGCCTTGGGTGGTCATGAGTTCCATACCGGGCGCACGGAATTCGTACAGCAGCTGGCGGCAGCGGCCACAGGGCATCAGGACCTTGCCGTTGCCGTCCACGCAGTAGAAGGCACGGAGCAGTCCGCCCCCGGTCATGTGCAGGTTGCCCACCAGTGCGCATTCAGCGCAGAGGGTCAGCCCGTAACTGGCATTTTCAACGTTGCAGCCGCTGACAATCCGGCCGTCCTCGGTCAACGCCGCCGCCCCCACCGGGAACTTCGAATAGGGCACGTAGGCCTTCTGCATGGCCTCGACGGCGGCAGCCTCCAGGGCGGACCAGTCCAGTTCCGTCGCTCCGGCCACGGCGTCAACCCTTGACATAGGGAATGCCGCTGGCCGCCGGGCCCCGGGACCTGCCCACCAGCCCGGCCACGGCGAGGACTGTCACCAGGTAGGGCAGCATCGCCATGAACTGGCTGGGTACCGGGGTTCCAATGATGGTCACGATGCTCTGCAGGTTGTCCGCGAAACCGAAGAGCAGCGCGGCGAAGAAGGCTCCGATCGGGTTCCACCGGCCGAAGATCAGGGCGGCCAACGCGATAAAGCCGCGCCCGCCGGAGATTTCCTTGGTGAAGCTGTCGATCGCCACCAAGGTGAAGAATGACCCGCCGATGCCGGCCACCGCCCCGCCCAGCGTGACGTTCCAGAACCGGGTGGCGTTGACGTTGATGCCCAGGGTGTCGGCAGCCTGCGGGTGCTCGCCCACGGCCCGGACCCGCAGGCCCCAGCGGGTTTTGAACAGGCCTACCCAGACCACCAGGACCGCGATGTACATCAGGTATCCCACCAGGGACTGGCGGAACAGGATAGGACCGACGATCGGAATGCTGGACAGGACGGGAATCTCGATGATGTCCAGCCCGGGAGGTGAATTGAACTGGGCCTTGTTGGCCTGCATCACGGTGCTGAAGAGGAATCCCGTGACGCCGGAGACCAGGACGTTGAGCACCACGCCCACGATGATCTGGTTGACGAGGTATTTGATACTGAACAATGCCAGCACCATGGACACCACGGCTCCGGCAACGGCGGCGGCCGCCAGCCCGATAAACGGGTTCTGCGTCATGCTGGCCACGATGGCGGCGGTGAAGGCGCCGCCCAGGAGTTGGCCCTCGATGGCGATGTTCACCACGCCCACGCGCTCACACAGGACGCCGGACAGCGAGCCGAACACCAGCGGGACCGCCAGGGTGACAGACCCGGCAATAAGGCCGGCGAGGGAAATGTTCGGGGTCCGGGCGCCACCCACCACCCAGATGAGGAACGCGGCCACGAACAGGACGATAAACGTCACCGTCAGCCAGCCCGGAGCGGGCCTGCCCTTGGTCTTGAGGTAGACGGCGTAGCCGGCGAGTCCCAGCAGGAGGACTGAGAGGACGATCCCGCCGGCAAAGGCGTTGACCTGCAGTGCCGGCAGCTGGAAAAAGTCCTCGCCGGTGGAGATCCCGAAGCTGGCGGTCTGGTTGGGTGCCAGCAGGCCGAAGAAGACCAGGGCAATCAACCCGAAGGAGGTAAGCAGGACCGGGGTCCGCCAGGTCACTGGTTTGGTGGAGATGGCGGCTGGGCCGGTATCTGATGCTGTGCTGTCCGGCTGGGGCTTTCCAGGCCGGGGTGAGGAAACTGTTGTGCTCATGCTGCACCTCCGGTGGTTGCTGCCTTGCGGGACTTGGCAGTGCGGGCCTGCTTCTTCCGCCGCGGATTCAGGCCGAAGACGGCCCGCACCAGCGGCGGCGCCGCGATGAAGAGCACGATCAGGGACTGGACCACCAGGACGATGTCGATGGGGGTTCCGGTCTGGATCTGCATCTGGACGGCTCCGGCGCGGAAGGCGCCGAACAGGAGGCCCGCGGCGAAGGTGCCCCACGGCGTCGAACGTCCCAGGAGGGCAACGGTGATGGCGTCGAACCCGTACGTGGCGGCCACGCCGTCGGTCAGGACTTTCTCAGTGCCCGCCACCTGGGCCACGCCGGACATACCGGCAAGCCCGCCGGCGATGGCCATCACCAGGATGGTGGACCGGGAGACGTTGATGCCAGCGGTCTGGGCCGCCTTGGGGTTGGCGCCCACGGCCCGGAATTCGAAGCCAACGGTGGAGCGGTTCAGCAGCCACCACACCAGGACTGTGGCCGCGATGGCCAGGACGAACCCGAGGTGCAGGCGGTACTGCGTGCCAAAAATCTGCGGGTACACGGCGCTGGGGTCCAGGATGGGCGAGATGGGGTTGGTCTCCCCCGGACGCTGGAAGGCCGGCGTGTTCAGCAAGTACCGCAGGAAGTACAGAGCGATGTAGTTGAACATGATGGTCAGGATGACCTCGTGGGCGCCGGTCCGTGCCTTGAGGACACCTACGAGTCCGCCCCAGAAGGCGCCGCCGATGATGCCCGCCACCAGGACCAGCAGCAGGTGCAGGCCCACGGGAAGGTGGAGCGCGAAGCCCACCCAGGCTGCCAGGATGCCGGCCACGATGATCTGGCCCTGGGCGCCGATGTTGAACAGGCCCGCGCGGAAGGCCAGTGCGACGCCGAGGCCGGCCGTGATGAGCGGCGTGGCGATGGTGAGGGTCTCCATGAAGGGCGCGAACTGGGCGGCAACGCTGTTGCCCCGCGGATTGAAGACCGAGCCTTGGAACAGTGCTATGTAGGAGCGGGTGGCGGCGTTCCAGACGGCCGCCAGGAAGTCGGTGGGACGGGCGAAGAAGTACGTGGAGGTGGTGGCCACCTGCTTGTCGGTGCTGGCGATCAGGAGTCCGCCGATGATGAGCGCCAGCAGTACGGCGAGGACCGAAACCATGCCGCTGCCGGTGAAGATCCTGCGCAGTACGGTGTCCGGGCCGCCCGGCAGTTGACCGCTCTGGGCGGTGGCCGGGACGGCGGAGGGACCCATGGCACCGCCGGCCGTGTCAACGGAGACGACGGCGGCCGTCGAGTCTTCCGCGGGCGTGGCCTCCTCTGCCCTTGGGCCGGGTTCACCGGCCGCGTGCTTGGGGGGATGCTTGTCAGACATGGTCGCCTCCTTCGGCGTCAGACGTGGAGGACGTGGCAGCAGCGGTGGATGCCGGCCCTGGTTGCGGCACAGGCGTATGTTCCTCCGGCGGGATTCCCGCCATCATGAGGCCCAGGACGTCGCGGCCGGTGCCGGCCGGAACGATGCCCACGAGTTTGCCTTTGTAAATCACGGCGATCCGGTCCGCCAGTTCCATGACCTCGTCCAGCTCAGTGGAAATGATCATCACCGGTGTGCCCTGATCCCGCTCGGCCACGATCCGGCGGTGCAGGAACTCGATGGAACCCACATCCACGCCACGGGTGGGCTGTGAGGCGATGAAGAGGCGCAGGGGCCGGGAAAGCTCGCGCGCCATCACCACTTTCTGCTGGTTGCCGCCGGAGAGTGTGCCGGCGGCGGCGACGGCGGAGGGCGTCCGCACGTCAAACTCGCCAATGCGCGCCTTGGCGTTTTCCAGGATCTTCGCCGGGCTCATGCTGATGCCCTTCGCGAACGGGGGCTTGTCGTAGAGGTCCAGGACCAGGTTCTCCGCTACAGAGAACGTGCCCACCAGTCCGTCCACCTTGCGGTCCTCCGGAACGAAGCCGACGCCTGCGTTCAGGACTTCCTTGACCGACCGGCCCAGCAACTCCTTGCCGTCCAGTTTGATGGAACCCGATACACGGTCCTGGAGGCCGAGGATGGCTTCGGTGAGTTCGGTCTGGCCGTTGCCCTGCACCCCGGCCACTGCCACGATTTCGCCGCGGGCAATATCGAAGCTGAGGCCGTCCACCACGTGGTGGCCACTGGGTGCGATGACGGTGAGGTCCCGGACCTCGAAGGTCTTTTCTTTCGGCTGGGCCGGTGCCTTGTCCAGGTTCAGGCTGACGGCGCGCCCCACCATCATGGAGGCAAGCTCTGCGGTGGGTGCGGTGGGACTGGCTTCCCCCACCACCTTTCCGCGCCGGATCACCGTGATGGTGTCCGAGACTTCCTTCACTTCCCGCAGCTTGTGCGAGATGAAGACGATGGACGTGCCGCCGGACTTGAGCTGGCGCATGATGTCCAGGAGTTCGTCCGTTTCCTGCGGCGTCAGCACAGCGGTGGGTTCATCGAGGATCAGGACCTTGGCGTTGCGCACCAGCGCCTTAATGATTTCAACACGCTGCTGGACGCCCACGGGCAGGTCCTCCACCAGGGCGTCAGGATCAACGTCGAAGCCATACTGGTCCGAGATTTCCTTGATCCGGCGCCGGGTCTCATCCAGGTTCAGGAAGCCGGCGGCCTTGGTGGGTTCGGCGCCGAGGGCCACATTCTCGGCGACCGTAAAAACGGGGACCAGCATGAAGTGCTGGTGCACCATGCCGATCCCGGCCGCCATGGCATCGCCCGGGCCACGGAAGGAAACGGCTTTACCATCGATGAGGATTTCACCTTCGGACGGCTCATACAGGCCGTACAGGACATTCATCAGGGTTGATTTTCCGGCCCCGTTCTCGCCCAGCAGGCAGTGGATCTGGCCGGGTTCAACCACCACGTCGATGTGATCGTTGGCGAGCAGGGTCCCAAAGCGTTTGGTGATTCCTCTGAGTTCAAGTTTCAAAACTCTGACCAATCTCGAAGCGTCCAGTGATCGACCGGACGGGATATGTGGCTGCAGCACCAGCCTAGTGGTTGCAGTCCTGGGATGAGCGGGCGGTAGCCCAAATGCGGCAGGCAGCAGCAAAAAGCACCGCCGCCCGGCCGGTCATCGACCAGCCGGGCGGCGGCGCTACATGCAGGGTCAGGCTTTGGGGCTGGCTGCCGACTCGACCTTCAGCTTGCCGTCCACGATGTCCTTCTTGATCTGGTCCAGTTCGGACTTCAGGTCCGCCGGGACCTGGGACTCGAGGTCGTGGAACGGGGCCAGCTGCACGCCGTCGTTGGCGAGCGTGCCAACGTACGGGGTGTTGCTGAATTTGCCGTCTTTGTCCTCCTTGACCACGGTTTCCACGGCCTCGCCCATCTGCTTCATCACCGAGGACAGCATGATGTCCTTGTAGTCCGGTGCGGTGAGGTAGCCGTCGGAGTCAACCCAGATCAGCTTGACGTCCTTGCCCGCTGCCTTGGCTTCCTTCAACGCCGCACCGGCTCCCTTGCCCACCGGGCCGGCCACCGGCATCACGATATCGGCGCCCTGGTCCAGGAAGTTCTGGGTGAGCTGCTTGCCAACGTCCTGCTTCTCGAAGTCGCCGGTGAAGCTGCCGTCCTGGGCTTCTTTGTTCCAGCCAAGGAGCTTGACGTCCTTGCCCTTTTGCTGGTTGTAGTACTTCACGCCGTCGGCATAGCCGTCCATAAAGATGGTGACGGTGGGGATCTTGATGCCGCCGAAAGTGGCCACCGTGCCGGTCTTGGTGGTGCCGGCTGCCAGGTAGCCGGCCAGGAACGCTGCCTGGGCGGTGTCGTAGATGATCGGCTTGACGTTGCTGATGGGGGTCGCGTAGCCGAAGTCGATAATGGCGAAGTGGCTGTCCGGGTTGTCAGTGGCCTGTTTCTTGGTGGCGTCACCCAGCAGGAAGCCGACGGTGACGGTCAGGTCGCATCCTGCCGTGACCATGGCGCGGAGGTTGGGCTCGAAGTCGTTGTTGGTCTTGGACTCCACCTGGTTGACCTTGATCCCCAGGTCCTTCTCGGACTTTTTCAGGCCCTCATAGGAGGACTGGTTGAAGGACTGGTCGTCGAATCCACCGGAGTCGGAGACGATGCAGCCGGTGTAGTCGCTGGCCCCGGCGGATGAGGTGCTTCCGGCTTCAGGGGCTGCGCCGCAGGCGGTCAACAGAAGGGCAGAGGCGCTGACGGTAGCCAGGCCTGCCATGGAACCGCGCTTGAATTGTGCACGCAGTGATGTCTTCAATTTTCCTCCAGGATGAAGAGAGTGGCGCTACGGCTCGAATTCAATGAGTGTCCGTTTCTGCACTGAAATTCTGTTTTCACTGACAGCCCGCAGCACTGCGCCGGAGCGCACTGATGGCACCTACTTTAGTGGCCTGCGCCACGTCTCCGTAGCACACCAGGACCCCATTCCGGAGATTGTTTACAAGTTGTTACCAATCAGTAGGGGGCCGCACTTGGGTGCGGCCCCCTACTGTTGTTCAGCTGCCGGACAGCCGTCAGAGGCGGACCAGCATCTTGCCGGTGTTGGCGCCGTCGAGCAGGTCCATAAACGCCTGCGGGGCATTCTCGAGCCCGTCCACGATGGTCTCGTCGTAGCGGACAGTGCCGTCTGCGAGCCAGCCCGCCATCTTTTCGGCGAATTCCGCGGCGTGCTGCCGCTGGGCGCCCACCAGGAAGCCCCTGAGTGTGAGCTGCTTGCCGATGGCGAGCATCAGGTTGTGGGGTGCCGGAGTGGGTTCGGTGGAGTTGTACTGCGCAATGGCGCCGCACATCGCCACCCGTCCGCCGACGTTGAGCGTGGCCAGTGCTGCTTCCAGGTGCTCGCCACCCACATTGTCGAAGTAGACGTCGATGCCGCCGGGGCCGGCGGCCTTCCCCAGCTGATCCAGCACGGGTCCGTCGTGGTAGTCGAATGCGGCGTCAAAGCCGAGTTCAAGCAGCCGGGCCACCTTCGCGGGCGTGCCCGCGGAACCAATCACCCGGGAGGCACCCATGGCCTTGGCGATCTGGCCCACCAGTGATCCCACGGCGCCGGCAGCGCCCGAGACGAAGACGGCGTCCCCGGCTTTGAACTCTGCGACTTTGAGCAGGCCAGCGTATGCCGTCAATCCCGTCATGCCCAGTGCACCGAGGAAAGCGGAGGCTGGTGCGAGGTCCGTGCGTGCGGGCGTGGCTGCGGCAGCATCCACCACTGCATACTCCCGCCAGCCCAGGGCATGCACCAGCACATCACCTTCCTGGTGGCGTTCTGAACGGGACGCGATCACCTCACCCACGGCGCCGCCGTCGAGCGCTTTGTCCAGCGTGAACGGCGCGGAGTAGGACTTGACGTCGTTCATGCGCCCGCGCATGTACGGATCCACGGACATAAAGAGGTTGCGGACCAGGACCTGGCCGTCCTCGAGTTCCGGCAGCGGAGACTCGGCAAGCCGGAAGTTCTCCGGAACCGGACGGCCCGACGGGCGGGAGGCCAGCTGGATCTCGCGCGTGGCGACAGGAAGAGGCTGGCTCATGCGGCATACTCCAGGATCTTGATGTCCACTGTGATGTTTCCGCGGGTGGCATTGGAGTAGGGGCAGATCTCGTGGGCCTTGGCTACCAACGCCTCAGCTGTGGCCAGGTCGAGCGCCGGAAGGGCGATCTCGAGTTCCGCCGCAAGCCCGAAACCCGCGGTCTCCAGCTGGCCAAGGTGGACCTTGGCAGCCACTGCGGAATCCGTCAGGTCGGCACGTTCCTTGCGGCCCACCAGCCGCAATGCTGAGTGGAAGCAGGCGGCATAGCCGGCAGCAAAAAGCTGTTCCGGGTTGGTGCCCTGCCCGGATCCGCCGAGCTCTACCGGGCTGGCGAGGGAGACGTCCAGCTTTCCGTCGTTGGTACGTGCGTTGCCGTCGCGGCCTTCGCCGGAGGCAAGCGCCTCTGCAGTGTAAAGGGGTTTCACGGTGTTTCCGTCCTGTTATGGGTTGAAATCTTCAGTGTCAGAGCGCGTTGTGCAGGGCGGCGGTCAGCCGGCCCAAGGTGTCGCGCAGCTGGTCCAGTTCTTTGGCTGAGAGCCCCGCGGCGTCCGCGAGCCGCTGCGGAATGGCGCCGGCGTTCCCGCTCAGCTCCCGCCCGGCCGGGGTCAAGTGGATGGCCACACGCCGCTCGTCTTCTCCGGACCGGCGGCGTTCCACCAGCCCCAGGGTCTCCAGGCGCTTCAGCAGCGGTGACAGGGTGCCCGAGTCCAGTCCGAGCTCTTCGCCCAGTTCCTTCACGCCGCGCGGCTCGCTCTCCCACAGCACCAGCATCACCAGGTATTGCGGATACGTCAGGCCCAGCTCCTCAAGGACAGGCCGGTAGACGGCGGTGGCTGCACGGGATGCGGAGTAAAGCGCAAAGCACACCTGGCGGTCCAGTCGTGGAGCATCAGTCATTCCACAACCATAGCGCGCAACTAGATTGTGCACAACTTAGCGCACCCGCGCCGGGGAGGCATGGTTTTTGGAAAGTGCGACGGCGGCCCGCGCCGCCGCTGCTAAAGGTCCCGGATGGTACGCAGCGCCGCAGCGGTGAGCACCCGGATGCCAAGCCCCAGGGCGCGCTCGTCCAGGATGTAGTCGCCTCGGTGGAGATCGTACTCCTCGCCGCCGGGAGTTTTGGTGCCGAGCCGCATCATGGCGCCCGGAAGCTCCGCGAGGAACCAGGCGAAGTCCTCCCCGCCCATGGACTGCGGAGTCAGCACCACGGCGCTTTCACCGATTTCGGCCCGGGCGGATGCCTCGATGATGGCTGTTTCATGCTCAGAGTTCACCACAGGCGGCACTCCCCTGGTGTGCTCCAGCCGCACGTCCACGCCGTACGGGGCGGCCACCTGATGCACCACTTCGTCCAGCAGTTCACCGGCGGCGTGCCATGCCTCGCGGTCCAGGCAGCGCATGGTTCCGGCCATGTAGCCGGTGCCGGGGATGGCGTTCGGAGCGGAGCCGGCCGAGATCTGGCCCCACACCACTGAAACCCCGCTGCGGACATCCACCCGGCGGGACAGGACTGCCGGCACATTGACGGCGATCTGCGCCAGGGCGAACACGAGGTCCTCGGTCAGGTGCGGGCGCGAGGTGTGGCCGCCGCGGCCGGAGAGCTCGATCCGGATGGTGTCCGAGGCGGAGGTGATGGCGCCGATGCGCGTACCGATCTTACCTACGTCGATGCGCGGATCGCAGTGCAGGGCCAGGATGCGGGGAACCCCGTCCAGCACGCCCTGCTCGATGCACGCGTGCGCGCCGCCGGGCATGGTTTCCTCGGCGGGCTGGAAGATGATGCGGACGGTGGCGCCGAGCGGTTCGTCCTGGTGCATGCGGTGCAGCACCAGGGCGATGCCCAGCATGGTGGTGGTGTGGACGTCGTGGCCGCAGGCGTGCGTTACGCCATGGTTTTTCGAGGCGAAGGGCAGGCCTGTCTCCTCGATGATGGGCAGCGCATCGATGTCTCCGCGCAGGGCAGTGGCGATCGGCCCCTCGCCCACATCCACGGTAAGTCCAGTGCCCTCCAGTCGGCGGGGGGTGAGGCCTGCGGCTTCGAGCCGTTCGGCCAGCTTGTCCGTGGTCCGGAATTCCTTGAAAGACAGTTCCGGGTGCGCATGCAGGTCCCGGCGGAAATCGATCAGTTCCGGCAGGAGCGGCTCAAGCCAGGGTGCCACCAGCGCGGTGGGCTCGGCTTCCGTAGTGTAATTGCGCACTGCTTCACTCTAGCGAGGGTCGCCGGATTACGGGCCATCGCGGTCCCCGCGTTACATCGCAGGGACCGCCACTGCCTAGAGAACGTCGGTGTCGCCGCTGGCTTTCAGGGCGTCGACGGCGGCCTTGACCCGCTGCGAGTTGGCCATGGTGGTCACCAGCAGGGCATCCGGGGTATCCACGATGACAACATCCTGGATTCCGATCAGGGCGATGACGCGCTTGGTGTCGGTCACCACCACACCGCTGGAGTTCTCGGTGAACACGCGGGCGCCCTCACCGAGGACGGTAACGTCGTCCACTTCCTTGGCACTGTTGAGGCGGCCCACGGAGGCGAAGTCGCCGACGTCGTCCCAGCGGAAGGACCCGGGCACGACGGCGACGTCCCCGGCTTCGGCGGCAGGCTCGGCAACTGCATAGTCGATCGCGATCTTCGGCAGGGTGGGCCAGATGCGGGCAGTGACCTCGTCACGGGCAGGAGTGTCCCAGGCGCGGGCAATCTCCTGCAGGCCCTGGAACAGCTCGGGCTGGTTGGCCTCAAGGTGCTTGAGCAGGAGGGCAACGGGGGCTACGAACATGCCGGCGTTCCACACGTAGTTGCCGCTGTCCACGTACTGCTGGGCTACTTCCTCGTTCGGCTTTTCGACGAACTCCACCACGTCCTGGGCACTGGGCGCGCCGTCAATGTGCAGGTCCTGGCCGGAACGGATGTACCCGAACCCTGTTGAGGGGTGGGTGGGCTTGATGCCGATGGTGACGATCTTGCCGGCGGCGGCAGTGTGGATGGCCTCACGGACTGCCTGCTGGAAGAGGTCGTCCGGGCTGATCACCTGGTCAGCGGCGAAGGAACCCATGATGGTGTCCGGATCCCGTTCGTGCAGGATGGCGGCGGCAAGCCCAATGGCGGCACCGGAATCCTTGGGTTCGGACTCGAGGACCAGGTCGCCGTCCTGGACTTCCGGAAGCTGGCGGCACACGGCGTCACGATGGGCCTTGCCGGTGACCACCAGCACCCGGGTTCCGGCCAGCGGGTGCAGCCGGTCATAGGTGGCGCGCAGCAATGTACTGCCCGAGCCGGTGAGATCGTGAAGGAACTTGGGAGCTGCGGCTCGCGACAGGGGCCAGAGGCGGGTCCCCACGCCGCCGGCCGGGATCACCGCAATGAAGCGGTCAAGGGGTGATACCGGGCTTGTCACTTTGTCTGTACTCATCAAGGCCTACTTTAGCCGACCGCGCACCGGGCCCCTTATGGGTCCTGTCGGCAGGCGCCCGGACTTCATCCGGACGAGCGATTGTGGTGTTTGTCTCATTAATCCTGAAAATCCTTGCCGTTGCTGGGCACCAAGGAGTTCCTAAATTGAATAAGCTGTGAGCGAAGCCTAGATTTAGGCCTGAGCTACGAGTGCTCTCGCAGCAGGCGTTCCCCCCGCGTGGATCTCATGCCAGCGCCGCTGTGTTGCAGGGAGGTTTATCAGTGCCGACAAAACCAGCTGGCACCTTGTACCGCGGCCGTGAAGGCATGTGGTCCTGGGTAGGACACCGTATTACCGGTGTAGTGATCTTTTTCTTCTTGTTGGTCCACGTGTTGGACACCTCCTTGGTGCGCGTGTCTCCCGAGGCCTACACCGCGGTGATCGGTGCCTACAAGAACCCCCTCATGGCCCTGGGCGAGACCGGCCTTGTTGCGGCCATCGTCTTCCACGCCTTTAACGGCCTGCGCATCATTGCGGTGGACTTCTGGAAGAAGGGTGCCAAGTACCAGCGCCAGATGCTCTGGGCAGTGCTCGGACTCTGGGTGGTCACCATGGTCGCCTTCTCCATCCGCCACCTGTCCCTCGCGCTCGGAGGTCACTAGCCATGTCAGCAACGATTGAGAGCCCGCGCAGCGGGCGGATCGCGCCCCAGTACCGCCGCACCGGCGGAAGCCGCGGCAACTTCGAAATGATCGCCTGGCTGTTCATGCGGCTCTCCGGCGTGGTTCTTGTGGTCCTGATCTTCGGCCACCTGTTCGTGAACCTCATGGTGGGCGAGGGCATCCACGCCATCGACTTCGGTTTTGTGGCCGGTAAGTGGGCGGACCCGTTCTGGCAGTTCTGGGACCTCGCCATGCTGTGGCTGGCCATGCTGCACGGCACCAACGGCGTGCGCACCATCATCAATGACTATGCCGAGAAGGACTCAAGCCGCCGCTGGCTGAAGACGGTCCTCTACTCAGCCACCGTCGTCATCATCGTCCTGGGCACCCTGGTGATCTTCACCTTCAACCCTTGCCCCGTCGTCGACGGCGTGCCCCTGCCCGGCGGCTTCTGCCCTGCCTAGCACCGGCAACCTCCCGGGCCCGCGGGTATAAACCGCGGGCCTTGTTTTGCGGAGCAGGCAACGCCCGCCCGTTGTTTTATTGCGAATTTTGAGAGAAAGAGCGTCTGGTATGCAGGTCCATAAGTACGACGTCGTCATCGTCGGTGCCGGTGGCGCTGGCATGCGCGCCGCGATCGAATCCGGTCAACGCGCCCGCACAGCAGTACTGACCAAGCTCTACCCCACCCGCTCGCACACGGGTGCGGCGCAGGGTGGCATGTGTGCAGCCCTGGCCAATGTCGAGGAAGACAACTGGGAGTGGCACACGTTCGACACCGTCAAGGGCGGTGACTACCTGGTGGACCAGGATGCCGCGGAGGTCATGGCCAAGGAAGCCATCGACGCCGTGCTCGACCTGGAAAAGATGGGCCTGCCGTTCAACCGCACGCCCGAAGGACGGATTGACCAGCGCCGGTTCGGCGGCCACACCCGCGACCACGGCAAGGCCCCCGTCCGCCGCGCCTGCTACGCCGCAGACCGCACCGGCCACATGATCCTGCAGACGCTGTACCAAAACTGCGTCAAGCACAACGTTGAGTTCTACAACGAGTACTACGTCCTGGACCTGCTGACGGTCGAAGAGGACGCAGTGCGCGAAGACGGCACACCGTACAAGCAGAAGCGCGTTGCCGGTGTGGTCTCCTACGACCTCGCCTCGGGCGAACTGCACGTCTTCCAGGCCAAGTCCGTGGTGTTCGCCTCCGGCGGTGCCGGCAAGGTCTTCAAGACCACCTCCAACGCCCACACCCTCACCGGTGACGGCATGGGCATCGCCTTCCGCCGCGGTATCCCGCTGGAGGACATGGAGTTCTTCCAGTTCCACCCGACCGGCCTCGCCGGCCTGGGCATCCTCCTCTCCGAAGCCGCCCGCGGCGAAGGCGCCATCCTCCGCAACTCGGAAGGTGAGCGCTTCATGGAGCGCTACGCGCCCACCATCAAGGACCTGGCCCCGCGCGACATCGTGGCCCGTTCCATGGCGAACGAGGTCCGTGAAGGCCGCGGCTGCGGCCCGAACAAGGACTACGTCCTCCTGGACCTCACGCACCTTGAGCCGGCCCACATCGATGCCAAGCTCCCGGACATCACCGAGTTCGCCCGCACCTACCTGGGCGTGGAGCCGTACACGGAACCCGTTCCCGTGTTCCCCACCGCGCACTACGCCATGGGCGGCATCCCCACCAACATCACCACCGAGGTCCTGCAGGACAACGACACCGTGGTCCCTGGCCTCTACGCGGCCGGCGAGGTTGCCTGCGTGTCCGTCCACGGTTCCAACCGCCTGGGCACCAACTCGCTGCTGGACATCAACGTCTTCGGTAAGCGTGCGGGCATTGCCGCCGCCGAGTACGCCAAGACGGCCGACTACGTGGAACTGCCGGAGAACCCGCTGGCGTACACCACCGAGCTGCTGGACATCGCCCGCAACGGCACCGGCGACGAAAAGGTGGCCCAGATCCGCAAGGAACTGCAGGACACCATGGACGCCAACATGCAGGTGTTCCGCACCGCGGACACCCTGAACCAGGTCCTGCGCGACATCGCCTCCTTCGAGGAGCGGTACAAGCGCATCAACGTCCAGGACAAGGGGAAGCGCTTCAACCTTGACCTGCTCGAGGCCGTTGAACTCGGCTTCCTGCTGGAGCTGGCCAAGGTGATGACCGTGGCGGCCCTGCACCGTGAGGAATCCCGCGGCGGACACTTCCGCGAGGACTTCCCGGAACGCGACGACGAGAAATTCATGAAGCACTCCATGGCGTACAAGGATGACCACGCCCCGGCAGACGGATCGGCAGAATCAATTGCCGGCATCCGCCTGGCCACCAAGCCGGTTGTCTTTACCCGCTACGAGCCGATGGTGAGGAAGTACTAAGATGACCGCTGAAATCGCTGAGCCAGCCTCAAAGATTGAACTGCCTGCCGGCGTCGGCGGTGGCGGCGAAATCCCCACGTTCGATGTGCACCTGCGCGTGCGCCGGTACAACCCGGAGGTTTCCGGCGAGGCCACCTGGGATGACTACAACCTGACCATGTACGGCACGGACCGCGTCCTGGATGCCCTGCACAAGGTCAAATGGGAAATCGACGGCAGCCTCTCCTTCCGCCGCTCCTGCGCCCACGGTGTCTGTGGTTCCGATGCCATGCGCATCAACGGCCGCAACCGCCTCGCCTGCAAGACGCTCCTGAAGGACCTGGACACGTCCAAGCCCATCACGGTGGAACCCATCAAGGGCCTGCCGGTGGAGAAGGACCTCATCGTGGACATGGAACCGTTCTTCCAGTCCTACCGCGAAGTGATGCCGTTCCTCATCAACAAGGGCCACGAGCCCACCCGGGAACGCCTGCAGTCCGCCGAGGACCGTGAGCGCTTCGATGACACCACCAAGTGCATCCTGTGCGCTGCCTGCACGTCCTCCTGCCCCGTGTTCTGGACCGACGGCCAGTACTTCGGGCCGGCGGCGATCGTCAACGCGCACCGCTTCATCTTTGACTCCCGTGATGATGCCGGCGACATGCGCCTGGAGATCCTCAACGACAAGGAAGGCGTGTGGCGCTGCCGCACCACCTTCAACTGCTCCGAAGCATGCCCCCGCGGCATCCAGGTCACCCAGGCCATCCAAGAGGTCAAGCAGGCCATCCTCTCCCGCAAGATCTAGTTTCTGCCAAGCGTGAGCAACGCGGGGTCACTCCGCGCCCAATCCTCCCCCGGAATTGGGCCGGAAGTGACCCCGCGTTGCTTTAATTGAAAGGGCTCGCCATGTCCCGCTCCGAAAAAGTCTCGTTTGCCGGTTCCACCGGCGAAATGCTCTCCGGCATCATTGATATTCCGGAGGGCCCGGTCAAGGGCTGGGGGGTCTTCTCCCACGGGTTCACGCTGGGCAAGGATGCGCCGTCCGCGTCGAGGATGTGCAAGGCGCTGGCGGACAGCGGCGTGGGTATGCTGCGGTTCGACAACCTGGGCCTGGGCGGATCCGCCGGCGAGTGGTCAGCAGGCTCCTTCAGCCACAAGGTGGCGGACACCGTCAAGGCAGCCGAGTTCATGCGCAGCGAGGGGAAAGAGATTTCCCTGCTAGTGGGCCATTCCTTCGGCGGCGCAGCAGTGCTCGCTGCGGCGCGGGAGATTCCCGAGCTCGACGCCGTCGCTACCGTTGGCGCGCCGTTCTCACCCAAGCACGTGGCCCACGTGTTCGACGCCGCGCTGGACAAGATCCTCAGCGAAGGCAGCGCCGAGGTGGACCTCGGCGGGAAGCGGGTGGAGATCCGCAAGCATTTTGTGGAGGACCTGGAAAACGCGGACCTGACGGACTGCATCAAGCAGCTGCACAAGCCGCTGATGGTTCTGCACTCCCCCACGGACAACACCGTGGGGATCGAAAACGCCAGCACCATCTTTCAGACCGCCCGGCATCCGCGGAACTTTGTCTCGCTGGAAGGCAGTGACCACCTCCTCACCGGGAAGGGCCAGGCGGCACGGGCGGCACGAATCATCGCTGCCTGGGCCGATCAATACCTCGATGCGGCCCAGTAGCCTGCCCGCGGGGACAGGGCAACGGGCCGCGTACGCGGTTATTTGCCGATGGCGGCCTTACTTTCGCTGAGCCATTGTTCCGCCGCCTTTTCAGGCGTCAGCCGCTTGAACAGGACTTCCGTGTTGATGCGGGCCGTGATCTCGGAGACCGCAGTGGATCCCGTGGGTCCGATGAAGGTGGGGGCGAAGTCCATCTTCCCGATCGCATCTATGTAGTCCGCCTCCACCTTGCCCTGCGGCGTCAGCAGGTCCTTGATGGCGCTGCGCATTTCCGGGTTACTGGGGACCCCGCGGTCGCTCTGGATGATTTTGGCGGCTGACTCGTTGTTCACCAGGAAGCTGACCAGTTTCGCGGCAGCGTCCGTATGCTTGCTCCGGGCGGAGATGGTATAGAACTGTGAGGACTGCAGCCAGATCCCCGGGGTGGGGTTTTCGCCGGGAAGCTTGAGCAGCTTCAAATCCGCACCCGATGCCTTGCTGAGCGCGGACAGCGAGTTGCTCCAGGTGAGCATCATGGCTGCTTTGCCCATGCCCATCAGGGTCTGCTCTGTACTCACGTTGAGCTTCTCCACTGTCTCTGATGCACTGGGGGCAGCGCCGGACTCGCTCAGCTTCAAGCTGTAATCGAAATAGTCCCGGACCGTGTCCTTGTCCAGTCCGAGCCGGCCGTCCTGGGTGTACAGCGACTGGCCGTGCTGCCGGGCGAAGGCGTCCAGCGAATCGTGGGTGAGGACCGTTGCCGTTCCGTACGTGCCTTTGGGGCTCTTGGCGGTTACGTCCGAGGCGACCTTCGCGAAATCGTCCCAACTCCATGTGCTGTCATCCGGAATGGCAACACCAGCGGCCTGGAAGACCGCAGGGTTGGCGACGATTGACAAGGCATTGGCGCCGGTGGATACGCCGTACTGCTTCCCTTGGACCTGGCCGTTCTCCAGCGCGCCCTGGTCCATCTTTGACAGGTCCAGGGAACCACTGACCTTGCTGAGATCCAGGAGAGCCCCCCGGTTGGCGTATTCGGCCGGATAAGCCCCGCCCATGGTGATCACGTCGGGGGCATCATTGGCCGCTACCTGCGTTGCCAGTTTGTCAAAGTACCCGCCGATGTCCCCGTATTCGGGCTTGACCTTGATGTTGGGGTTGGCGGCCTCGAATTCGGCGATGGCTTTGTTGGTCAGCTCTGCCCGCCCTGCGTTGCCCCACCAGGAGAAACGGATTTCAACAGGGCCGTCCTCAGGCTGGTTGGATGGGGCGCTGGAGCATCCTGCAGTGACGCCCAGAAGGCCCAGTGCAGTGAGCATGGCGACCGATTTACGGATTCTTCCTAAAACTTTACTCGTCATTGGGCAAGCTTCTTCCGGGTCAGAAAGCGGTTTCGTGAAACGTATCAAGGACGGCGGCCGAGGGTCAAGGGGTAGCTCGCAAGCTTTCGGCGGCCCCAGGGGTTGACAGTATCCGGCGCAGCGAACAAGGATTGGAACCGTCCGGAAACCGGTTTCTAGACGAAACGCGTTTCCACTCCCCGCCCAGCACCAGCACCGGAAGGGCGTGCAGCGTGCACAGCCAAAGCACCACCACCCTGCCAGGAATGTCGTCGGCCGGTTCCGCAACCAGCGCCGCCATCGACAGGCAAGCACTCGTCCGGCGCCACAACGTGTGCCAGCGGACCTTGGATCCCCGAAGCCCGGTCTCCGTAGGCAACGGCGAATTCGCTTTCACCGTGGACCTCACCGGACTCCAGTCACTCCCGGGCGCCTACCCGGTGGGTGCACGGGACGAGCTGCCGGCCGGAACCCTGCTAGGCACGCAGGCCCAGTGGGGCTGGCACTCGACACCCCCGGAGCAGCCGTACGGGCTCGCCGGTTCCACCGTCCTCTACGACTCCCCTCGAGGACCGGTTCCCTACGTGGACATGGTGGGAAACATCGTCAATGACCGGGAAACGGATACCTCCCGGGCGGAAACGTGGCTCAGGGCGAATCCCCACCGCCTGGATCTGGGCCGGATCGGCTTCCGGCTGGTGGAGGACGGAACAGAACGGGCAATCACACGGGACGATGTGGGCGACGCCGAGCAGACGCTTGATCTCTGGACCGGCGTGGTGAGCAGCAGCTTTACCCTGGCAGGCCACCCGGTCACCGTCACCACCGCCTGCCATCCGGACCGCGACGAAATCGGACTGCGCGTGGTGTCGCCCGCGCTCAGGCATGGCCTCGTGGTGGGCATGGATTTCCCGTACGGTTCCGAGGCCTGGCACGATGCGGCGGACTGGGACAGCCCGAATGCCCACACCACCACGCTGGGGGAACCGACGCCGTCCGGACTGCACGCCGGCTCCAGCAGCTGGACCGTTGCGCGCACGTTGGACGCCGTCCGCTACGAGGTGGTGGTCACGGGTGACGACCTTACGGTGGAACAGACCGGGCAGCACCGCCTTCGAATAGCTCCCGGCAGCGCCGCCCAGAGCCAGGACCAGGCCGATGTCATGGACCTTGCCATTGCCTTTATCCCAGCCGGAACCGGCGACTGCATCCAGCGGGGTGACACCGGGCTGTCCCGGGTGGCGGCAAAGCCGGGCAAGGACGCAGGGGCCGGAACCGCCGTCGGCCTTTCACCAGGCAGCGGCCTGTCCCCCGGCAGCGCCATTGCCGACGCCTCGGCAGCCTACTGGCCCCGGTTCTGGTCCTCCGGCGGTGCCATCGAGCTGGAGGCGACGGACGATCCCCGGGCGAAGGAGCTGGAGCGCCGGATTGTCCTCTCGCAGTACTTGACCGCCATTAACTGCTCGGGCTCGTTGCCGCCGCAGGATACAGGGTTGGTCTGCAACTCCTGGCGGGGCCGCTTCCACCTCGAAATGCACTGGTGGCACGCTGCCCACTTTGCCCACTGGAACCGTCCCGAACTCCTCCTGCCCTCCTTGCGGTGGTACTCCACCGTGCTGGAACCTTCGCGCGCGACGGCCAGGGCCCAGGGCTTCGACGGCGTCCGCTGGCCCAAGCAGGTTGGCCCCGATGGCAGGGAAAGCCCCAGCCCCATCGGGACGTTCCTCATCTGGCAGCAGCCGCACCCCATCCACCTGGCCGAACTGCTGTACCGGGCAAGCCCCAGCCCTGTGGTGCTGGAGGAGTTCGCGGAGATCGTGTTCGAAACCGCCGCGTTTATGGCCAGCTTCGCCCATCCCACCGCGCGCGGATTTGAACTGGGGCCCCCGTTGATCCCTGCGCAGGAGAGCTACGGCAGCATCCGAGGCTCAGTCACCAACCCCACCTTTGAGCTCGCGTATTGGCAGTGGGCTCTTCGGATCGCCGCTGCCTGGCGGGAACGGCTGGGGCTCGAGCCCATCCCTGCCTGGCGGGAGGTGGCCGACGGGATGGTGCAGCCGCGGGTGATCGATGGCGTCTACGCTGCCATTGACGTGGAGCCGTTCACCATCCGGACCGATCATCCTTCGATGCTTTGCGCACTCGGTGTACTGCCCGAGACTGACCTCATCGACAAGGACATTATGCGGGCAACACTGGCGGACGTGCTTGCTGACTGGGACTGGGGCAGCACCTGGGGCTGGGACTACCCCGTCATGGCCATGACAGCGGCCCGCCTCGGGGATCCGGAGGCTGCAGTGAATGCCCTCCTGATGGACGCAGGCAAGAACACAGTGCTCCCCAACGGACACAACCGCCAGACCGATTCGCTGCCCCTGTACTTGCCGGGCAACGGCGGGCTCCTCGCCGCCGCTGCACTGATGGCCGCCGGGTGGGATAACGGACCGGACCGCCATGCCCCTGGGTTCCCGCCCGGCTGGACTGTGGCGTGGGAAGGCCTGGTGGTCGCACCATAGTCCTGCCGGGATCAGCGCTGTTTTGCCGTGCCAGTACCTCGGCGCCGGGACGTGCCCGCGGAGCCATGGTCAGCGTGGACGGGCACCTTCCCGGGCTGGACCTGCCGGGCGCCCCAGGTGCCCTTGTCGTGCCCGCTGGATTGTCCTTTGAGGTCGGCCTCGCGAACTGCGGCCCAGCCGGCAGAGACAAGGTAGACCTGGCTGACCAGGTTGAACCAGATCAGCAGGCCGATGATGATCGCAAACGGTGCCAGGAGGGGATTACGGCCGGCGCCGGCCAACAGTTCGGTACTGAAGACCTGCAGGATAGTGGTGCCGAATGCTGCCAGGATGGTGCCTTCCAGCAGTGCGCGGCGGGACAACTTGAGGCCGGCCGCCAGCCGGAACATCACGAGTGCGGTAACCCAGCTCAGCACCAGCGGGACCGCGATCTTGATGGAGGTGGTCAGCGGAGCCGCCACGGCCTCATCGAGCCGCAGGAAGTCCGCAACCCAGCCGGCCGCCGTGCCAAAAACCAGGGAAGCTCCAGCGCTGATGACCAGGGCGATGCCCAGGAGCAGGAGGGTGCCGGCGTCGCGCAGCTTCAGCAGAACTGGATTGACCACGAGCGGAGGCAGCTCCATCACTGCTCGCAACCCGTCGCGCAGGCCGGCAATCCAGCCAAGCGATGTGATGACCGTGACGACCGCTCCAACGAGGGCTGTCCAGCCAAGGCCGTCAGGGTTGAGCAGTTCCTGAGGGTCCACGAGTCCTTCGCCGCCGTCGACCTTCAAGAGTCCAGGGGCGCTTTGGGCCACGCTGGCGACGATGGTGTCGAGCAGCGCCGGCTGCCCCCGCAGCACCAAACCGGCGATCGAGAAGCCCGTGGTCAACAGGCCGGTGATGGAGAAAAACATGTTGAAGCCGATGCCTGCGCTCATCAGCGGACCATGCTGGAGCGTGTAGTGCCGGAAGGCACGCATCGGGCGGAAGGCGTTGAGCCGTGCCAGTAACCATTGGAACGTCGCCATCAGGGTGGCGAAGAAGCTTCCGCCGGCGCGTCGTGCCTTCCCCAGGTCCATCCGTTTCTGGATGACGGCAAGCTTCAGCCGGGCCTGTTCAGTGGGGAGGGGCTGTTGTTCAGCCTGCTTCGGGTGCTGTGTCCGGGGCGGCGTCCGTGAATCGGGTGCCGGCGTCGTTGTCAGTTTCGGTCCCAAAGTCCAGCTCTTCCCGTAGCTGCCAGATGCCGTCCGCATCGTGCTCGTAGAGTCCCATGCTAACCACGGGGAAGGTGGCTCTGTAGTTCTTCAGTACCGTTTCGGCCTCATCGAGGCTTTCCGGGGCAACATCGTGGGCGATGGTGACGTGCGGGTGGTAGGCGAAGGGTAGATCCCGCTGGAGGGGGCCCTGCTGGAGCTTCTCGTGCAGGTCCACGCAGGCCTCGAAACCTTCCTCCACGTTGATGAACACCACCGGCGAAACCGGACGGAACGTTCCTGTGCCGGCGATGGTGACCATAAAGGGGCTTTGGCGGCGGGCCACGTCCCGCACGTGCTCCCGGGTAGCCTCCCAGTCCCGGGTAGGCGTGGTGGTCACCAGCGTGATGTGGGCCGGGACCACTCCGGCGAGGGGATCCCCGAAGGAAGCCCGCCAGCGCTGCAGTTCCTCAGCCACCTCCGGCGGGAAGCCCAGGATGACTCCTACGCTGATATCTTCCGTCCGGGACGGCGCGTGGCCGGCGGCGCCGGTGTCCTCCGCCGGGTCGCCTTGGGGGTTGCCTCGCCTGCCCTCTGCCCGGATGGAGCGGGAGCCTTCCCTTGCGGTGACTTTGCTGGACGGCATGGCGCTAGCGGACTCCTGCGAGGGAGAAGGACGGCAGGAAGCCCATACGTTCATAGACCTGGCCCAGGGTAACCGACGCAATTTCACGGGCGCGCTCGGCGCCGTGGGCCAGCAACCGGTCCAGTTCCGCAGGATCCGCCATCAGCTCGTTGGTCCGGTCCCGCAGCGGCGTGATGAATTCCACCACCACCTCGGCCAGGTCAACCTTCAGATGGCCGTACATCTTCCCCTGGTACTCCGCTTCGAGCTCGGCGACGGACTTGCCGGTAAGGGAGGAGTAAATGGTCAGCAGGTTCGAGATCCCCGGCTTTTCCTCCTGGTCGAACCGGATATCAGTACCGGCATCCGTCACGGCGGACTTGATGCGCTTGGCCGCGACCTTGGGGTCCTCAAGCAGCTGGATGGCCCCGTTGGGCGACTCCCCTGTTTTGGACATCTTGGCGCTGGGGTTCTGGAGATCGTAGATCTTGGCGCGTTCCTTCACGATGGTGGCTTCCGGCACCGTGAACGTTGCCCCGAATTTCGTGTTGAACCGCTGCGCCAGGTTCCGGGTCAGCTCCAGGTGCTGGCGCTGGTCCTCGCCCACCGGCACGAGGTCGGTCTGGTAGAGCAGGATGTCCGCGGCCATCAGGGTGGGGTAGGCAAACAGGCCCAGGGTGGCGGCGTCAGCGCCGGACTTCTGGGTCTTGTCCTTGAACTGCGTCATCCGGGACGCTTCGCCAAAGCCGGTGATGCAGTTCAAAGCCCAGGCCAGCTGCGCATGTTCGGGCACATGGGACTGGACGAAGAAGATGCTTTTGTCCGGGTCGATGCCGGCCGCGATGTATTGGGCGGCCACGATCCGAGTCCGCTTGGCCAGTTCTGCGGGATCGAAGTCCACAGTGATGGCGTGCAGGTCCGGAATAAAGAACACGGCATCATACTCGGCCTGCATGTCCACCCAGTTGCGGACGGCGCCGATGTAGTTGCCCAGGTGCAGGGAGTCCGCGGTGGGCTTGGCTCCGGAGAGGATGCGCTTCTTGATGGCAGGGGAAGTCTGGCTGGTCATGGGGAGGAAACCTTCGGGCTTAGAGCTGGTAGTCCACTACGAGCGGGGCATGGTCGGAGAAGCGGGTGTCCCACGAGGCGGCCCGGTCAACAACGGCGGAGATGGCACCGGCCGCCAGTTCCGGTGTGGCCAGGTGGTAGTCGATGCGCCAGCCGGTGTCGTTATCGAATGCTTTCCCGCGCTGGGACCACCAGGTGTAGGGCCCGTCGACGTCCCCGGCAAGGTTGCGGTGGACGTCCTGCCAGCCGATGTCCTCCCCGAAGAAGCGGTCAAAGTACGCCCGTTCTTCCGGCAGGTGGCCCGCTTTTTTCACGTTGGACTTCGAGTTCCGGATGTCCCTGGGCGTGTGGGCCACGTTGAGGTCCCCTACCACGAGGGCATGGTCGCTGTGCTTGGTGAGCTCCGGGAGGCGGGTGCTCATCGCGTCCAGGAACCGGAATTTGTCGTCCTGTTTGGGGGTCCCCACCTCGCCCGAGTGGACGTAGGCGCTGGCCACCGTGAGCTGGACAGGGCGTCCGGCTGCATTGGCGAAGCGGAAGTCCGCCTCCACCCAGCGGCCCGCCGTCGCAAAGTAGTCGTCGCCGATGCCGTTGCGGGTTTCCAGCGGCTCCTCGCGTGAGGCGATGGCGACGCCGGCCCGGCCTTTGGCTTCTGCCTCGGCGTGCAGGATGTGCCAGCCTTCGCCCAGCAGCTGGCCGACGATGGCGTCAGGCGCCCGGACTTCCTGAAGGCAGAGGATGTCCACTTCGCGCGGCTCCAGCCACGCCGCCATACCGTTCTTGTAGGCAGCCCGAAGGCCGTTGACGTTGACGGATGCGATGCGAAGGTGGTCCTTCTTCAATGCCGAGCTCACCCGCTCCACTCTAGTCGATGATGGTTCCGGTGACCGGCTCCCCGCTGCCGGAGGACTTGATCATGTCCCGGGCGTTCGTGGCGGTGATCTCGATGGTTTCCAGGGCCCGGTTGATGGTGTCCTGGTTGGCGGCAGCGCCCTTGGCACGCTCCTCCTCCACTACACGGATCTGCACCTGGACGATCTTGAAGGAGTGGTCCAGCTTGAGGTCGCGGACCTCGTCCGCCTGGCTGCGCTCGGCAACAACCCGGGTACCGCCCTGGTCCGCGCCGGCATAGGGGCCGCGACCTGCCGCCGTCGTGAAGGCATTTTGGGCTTCGGTCAGCTTCGCGCCGGCTTTTTTGGCGGCCTTCTGGATGCTGAAGACCACGAAGGAGGCAAGGGCCAGCCAGAAGAAGGCGATGACGGCAACCACCCAGCCCACGACGTCGTTCTGGTTGGCTGCGAAGATCACTGCCACTACGAACGCGGTGACGAGGACCATCAGTCCCGGCCCGCTGATGCGGAACATGGAGAATCCGCCCCTGGCGGGTTTGGAGGATGACCTGGAGCTGCCCAAAGATTGCATGCACCCATTCTCTCAAACGCCCGGGCATGCTCCCGCCGCCTTCCACCCCGGGCGAACGGGCTACTTGAGGAAGAGGTGCCGCAGGCGCACGGTGGTGAGCAGCATCCCGGCGGCGGTCATCACCAGGTAGTAGCTGATATGGATGGGCGTGGCCGCCGTGAAGGTGCCCACACTGATCTGCCGCAGCAGCTCCACCCCGTGCCACAGCGGCATCGCCTGGATGAGCCACTGGATCGCCTGCGGGTAGACACTCAACGGGTAGAAAGTGGCACTGAACAGGAACATGGGCAGCATGATGAAGTTGATCCAGTCCATCTGCTGGAAGGTCTTCAGGAAACCCGTGATCCCCATTCCGATGCCGGCAAACCCGAACGCGATCAACACCGAGGCCGGAATCATCAGCAGGGCCAACGGCGTGGTGATCAGGCCCATCACGCCCATCACCGCCGTGAAGCCCAGGGCATAGAGCAGTCCGCGCAGCAGGGCCAGCAAGATCTCGCCCAGCGCAACATCCAGCGGTCCCAGCGACGTGTACAGCATCCCCTGGTAGAGCTTGGCGAAGTTCATCTTGAAGAACACATTCCAGGTGGAGTCGTAGACCGCGCCGTTCATGGCCGAGACAGCAAGCAGGGCCGGGGCAATGTACGCGGCATACCTGATCTCCCCGCCGCCCGGCCCCTGCACCGATCCCACGATCGCGCCGAGCCCCACTCCCATGGAGACCAGAAACAGGACCGGCTCGAAGAAACCGGAGAGCATCACCAGCCAGTTGGTGCTCCTGGTGGCCAGGAGCCCGCGCGAAATCACGGCTTTGGCGTTGCGCGAGTACAACGGCCCGAACGTCCTGTTGCGGGCCGCCTCCGCGGCGCCCTTGACGGACGCTCCGGCGCTCATCGCCCCATCCTCAACGCGAACTGCCGCCTCGTCAGGAACCATCCCGCCACCGCAAGGCCCACCAGCACCAGGACGTGAAGGATGGTCAGCAGCGGCGGTTCCTGGTAGCCGTACGTAAAGACGCGTCCCAGCTCGGTCCCGTGCCAGATCGGTGAGATCCACCCGATCCACCGCACCGCCAGGGGCAGGGTGTCCAGCGGAAAGAAGGTCCCGGAGAACAGGAAGAGCGGCATCACAATGAAGCGCATCACCAGGGCGAACTGGCCCTTGTCCTCGGTTATCGACGCCGAATAGGCCATCAGCGGCAAACCAAAGGAGAGCGCGGCCAGCGTGGCTACCAGGATGGCCACCCATCCCCATCCGCCCGGTGCCGCGCCGAACAGGGCAACCGCAGCGAAATAGATGGCAGACTGCAACAGGAACCGCAGGGTGACCGCCATGATGTGGCCAGCCGCGATCTGTTGTGGCGTCAGTGGCGAGGCATGCGGGCCGTAGTAGGTCCGCCGCCACTTGAAGCCGCCCATCACCGGGAACGTGAATTCGTTGGCTGCCGTCATCACGGCCGCGGAGACCAGCAGGGCGGGCGCCACAAACGTTACATAGCCCACTCCCCCGAAAGCTCCGGCACCCTGCGCGTCCACGAGGGTGGCCAGGCCAACGCCCATCGCGAACAGGTAAGCCACGGGGTGGCCCACGCTGTACATCAGCAGGGACCAGCTGTAGCCCTTCATCACCCGGAGCACATGCTCCATGTAGTAGAAGGCACCCCAGCGGCGCGCCTTCGCCGCGGCCACTCCAGGGCTGTGCGCCGATGGAAGGGTATGGTGGGCAGCGCCCGTCAACGTCTCGTCAGTCAACGAGGCTCCTGCCCGTCAGCCGCAGGAAGACGTCCTCCAGCGAGGACCTGCGGACCAGCGATGTCAGCGGCCTCAGGCCGCGGGACGCTACCTGCTCAAGGGCGGACTCGCCGTCGTGCGCGTAAATGAGCACCCGGTCCGGCAGCACCTCAAGCCGATCCCCGATGCCGTCCAGCTCGGCGGCGATGGTGGTGTTCCGTTCGGAGCCGAAACGCAGCTCCACCACCTCACGGGTGGAGTGGCCGCGGATGAGCTGCGCCGGCGACCCCTCGGCCATGATGCGGCCCTTATCCACCACGATCAGCCGGTCGCAGAGCTGCTCCGCCTCATCCATGTAGTGGGTGGTGAGGATCAGCGTGACGCCTTGCTCCTTGAGCCGGAACAGCCGGTCCCAGAGAATGTGCCGGGCCTGCGGATCCAGGCCGGTGGTGGGTTCGTCCAGCAGCAGGATCTGCGGCTCGTTGATCAGCGAGCGGGCGATTGTCAGCCGCCGCTTCATGCCGCCGGACAGGGCATCCACCTTGGACTTGGCTTTGTCGGTCAGCTGCGCGAACTCGAGCAGTTCATCGGCCTTCGGTTTCAGGTAGCTCATGGGCAGGCCGAAATACCGTCCGTAGACCAGGAGGTTGTCACGGACCCGCAGTTCCTCGTCCAGGTTGTCCTGCTGCGGCACCACACCCAGGTGTGCGCGGACTTCCGGCCCGTGCACGTCCGGGTCAAGGCCCATGATCTCAAGGCTGCCGGAGGTGCGGGCGGTGACGCCGCCGATCATTTTCATGGTGGTGGACTTGCCGGCTCCATTGGGTCCGAGCAGGCCGAAGGACTCGCCCGCCGGGACGCTGAAGGAGATGCCGTCCACGGCGGCCACGTCGCCATACTTTTTGGTGAGGTTTTCGGCGGTGATGACCGTGCGGGGCGCCTTCCGGCCGCCCGCCCGGGCTGTGGAGGGCAGGATGGCTTCGTTGTGCACTCTCCGCAGACTAGTTCAGCCCTCTGCTAAACGGTAGTGCTCTGCTTTAACACAAGCGTGTTAAGTCTCGACGGCGGCAGGCTCCTCCGCTGGGGAAGGCGCCTGCCGCCGTCGTACTTTCCTGTTAGCCGCTTCTAGGCGATGCCCGCCTTGCGCTCCGCGGCTTCAACCACATTGGTCATCAGCAGCGCCACGGTCATCGGACCGACGCCGCCAGGGTTCGGCGAGATCCAGCCGGCTACCTCGGCGGCAGCAGGATCGATGTCGCCGTGGACCTTGCTCTTGCCCGTCTCGGGGTCGGTCTCCCGGGTGACACCAACGTCCAGCACGGCAGCACCGGGCTTCACGTCTGAGGCCTTGACGATGTGCTTGGCACCGGCCGCGCCCACGATCACGTCCGCCTGGCGCAGCAGCTCGGACATGTTGGTGGTGCCGGTGTGGGTCAGCGTCACCGTGGCGTTGATTTCGCGCCGGGTCAGCAGCAGCCCGATGGACCGGCCGATGGTCACGCCGCGGCCCACCACCACCACGTGCTTGCCCTTGAGGTCGTAGTCGTTGCGCAGGAGCAACTCGATGACACCGCGGGGTGTGCATGGCAGCGGCGAGGTGATCTTGCCGTTGACGTTCAGCACCAGCCGGCCGAGGTTGGTGGGGTGCAGGCCGTCGGCGTCCTTGTCGGGGTCGATCCGTTCAAGGATGGCGTCGGTGTCCAGGTGCTTGGGGAGCGGCAGCTGCACGATGTACCCGTGGCAGGTGGGGTCCGCATTGAGTTCGTCAATGAGGGCCTCAACCTGCTCCTGGGTGGCATCGCCGGGAAGCTCGCGCTGGATGGAATTCATCCCGATCTCCACCGACTGCTTGTGCTTCATGGACACATACAGCTGGGAGGCCGGATCCGCGCCCACCAGCACCGTGGCGATGCCGGGGGTGACGCCTCGGGCCTTGAGGGCTGCGACGCGTTCGCTGAGCTCGGACTTGATGGCGGCGGCTGCTGCCCTGCCGTCGAGGATCCGGGCAGTTTTGGTGTCAGTCATGGATCACCACTGCTCGTGCGTCGGGTACAGCGGGAAGTCGGCGGCGAGCTTGTCCACGCGGGCCTGCAGGGCCTCCACGTCGGCGCCGGTGCCGGCCTTCAACGCGGTGGCGATGATCTCGGCCACCTCGGTGAACTCGGCGGCACCGAAACCGCGGGTGGCCAGGGCCGGGGTGCCGATGCGCAGGCCGGAGGTGACCATCGGCGGGCGGGGGTCGAACGGCACGGCGTTGCGGTTGACGGTGATGCCCACGGAGTGCAGGAGGTCTTCCGCCTGCTGCCCGTCCAGCTGCGAGTTGCGCAGGTCAACAAGGACCAGGTGCACATCGGTGCCGCCGGTCAGGACGGAGACGCCGGCTTCGGCGACGTCGGCCTGGTTGAGGCGGTCGGCGATGATCTTGGCGCCTTCCAGGACGCGCTCCTGGCGCTCCTTGAATTCCTCGGTGCCGGCGATCTTGAAGGCCACTGCCTTGGCGGCGATGACGTGCATGAGCGGGCCGCCCTGCTGGCCGGGGAAGACGTTGGAGTTCAGCTTCTTGGCCCACTCCTGCTTGGCCAGGATCACACCGGAGCGCGGGCCCGCGAGGGTCTTGTGCACGGTGGAGGTGACGACGTCGGAGTGCGGCACCGGGCTCGGGTGCAGGCCGGCTGCCACCAGGCCGGCGAAGTGTGCCATGTCGGTCCAGAGCAGTGCGCCCACCTCATCGGCGATAGAGCGGAAGGCGGCGAAGTCCAGGTGGCGCGGGTAGGCGGACCAGCCGGCGATAATGACCTGCGGCTTTTCGGCGATGGCCTGCTCGCGGAGCTTGTCCATGTCGATGCGGAAGTTGTCTTCCTCCACCTGGTAGGCAGCCACGTTGTAGAGCTTGCCGGAGAAGTTCAGCTTCATGCCGTGCGTCAGGTGGCCGCCGTGGGCCAGGGACAGGCCCAGGATCTTGTCGCCCGGGGTAATCATGGCGGACAGTGCAGCGGCGTTGGCCTGGGCGCCGGAGTGCGGCTGGACGTTGGCGTACTCGGCGCCGAAGAGTGCCTTGACCCTGTCGATGGCCAGCTGCTCGGCAACGTCAACGTATTCGCAGCCGCCGTAGTAGCGGCGGCCCGGGTAACCCTCAGCGTACTTGTTGGTGAGGACTGAGCCCTGGGCCTCCATCACGGCGCGGGGGGCGAAGTTTTCGGAAGCAATCATTTCCAGGGTGCCGCGCTGGCGGCCGAGCTCCTGGTCCAGGACTGCTGCGATTTCGGGGTCGAGCTCAGCCAGCGGCTGATTGCTGACGGCGGTGGTTGAAGTGGCTGTAGTAGTCACGAAAAACTCCTGGCTAGGGATACGGGCACTGCTTAGGTCAGGCTACCGGCTGGCGCGCTTGCACACTGCCTTGTGACAGGCGTGAAAGCGCCGGTATGGCGCTGCAGTACTGACGCAGGTGCAGCCCCAATTCCGGCAAGACATGACCCTCGGCCCAGGCGTACGATCCGTGGTCTTCGTGATTGCCGCTCCCTGGTGGTTAGCCACCCAACGCCAGTTGCGACCTCCCCAGCGTACCAAATCCGGCCCGTCCTGCGCGGGTAGGCTTGTACGCGTGAGTGAAGAGCAGCTGAACCAAGCGTACGTAGTAACCCTGTCCTGCCCGGACCGCCCGGGAATCGTCCATGCGGTGGCCGGCGCCCTGCTGGTGGCGGGGTGCAATATTACGGATTCGCAGCAGTACGGCAGTCCCGCCACGGGCAACTTCTTTATGCGCGTGGAAGTAACGACGCCGGCCCCCGCCCCAGAGCTTCGGGCCGCCCTGGAGCCCGTGGCCGGCGCCTTCGGTATGCAGTGGAGCCTCAACGCTGTGGGCCAGAAGGTCCGCACCCTGGTGATGGCCAGCACGTCCGCACACTGCCTCAACGACCTGCTGTTCCAGCAGCGCTCCGGCACCCTCCCCATTGAGATCCCCGCCATTGTGTCCAACCACCAGGACCTTGCCGGGCTGGCTGAGTTCTACGGCATCCCGTTCCACCACATCCCGGTCACCCGGGAGACCAAGGTCCAGGCCGAGGACAAGCTCCGCGCCCTCATCGCCGAGCACGATATCGAACTGACGGTCCTGGCCCGGTACATGCAGATCCTCTCCGACGAGCTCTGCACCGATCTCACCGGCAAGGCCATCAACATCCACCACTCGTTCCTGCCGTCCTTCAAGGGCGCCAAGCCGTACCACCAGGCCCACGCGCGCGGCGTGAAGCTGATCGGCGCCACTGCCCACTACGTGACGGCGGCGTTGGACGAGGGCCCCATCATCGAGCAGGAAGTCATCCGCGTTGACCATGCCCGCACGCCGGAGCAGTTTGTCCAGATGGGCAGGGACGTGGAAGGCCGCACGCTGGTCCAGGCGGTGCAGTGGCACGCGGAGCACCGGGTGCTGCTCGACGGCAACCGGACAGTCGTCTTTAATTAGGTGCAGCCACCCTCCCCCGGAGACGCAATGGAAGCGGAAGCGGACCACGGCGAGCGGCGACTTGCCGACTTCTACAACGGCCGCGCCGCGTCCGGGGCCGACCACCCGCCGTCGCACCAGCGGGTGGAACAGCGCGAACGTTTCGTTGCCCTGCTGAAGCACGAGGGGCGCCACGCGATCCTGGAGGTAGGGACGGGAACCGGCCAGGACGGGCTGCAATTTGTGCAGGCCGGGATCCATTACACGGGCGTGGACATCGCCGAAGGCCAGGTCCGGTGGGCGCGTAGCCGAGGGCTCGACGTCTCTGTGGCCAGTGCGCGCCGGCTGCCCTTCCCGGACAGCTCGTTCCCGGCAATGTGGTCGATGAGCACGCTGCTGCACGTTCCGGCCCGGGATATCGATGCGGTGCTGGCGGAGCTGGCCCGCGTGGCCGCTCCCGGCGCGCCGATCGCCGTCGGGCTCTGGTCCGGGGACGATGAAGAGGTCCTGAACCCCGAGGACGACGTCGAACCCCGCTTCTTCAGCAGGCGCAGCGATGCCACGGTCCGCGAGGTCTTTGGCCGCCATGGCACCGTCGAGGAGTTTGTGACGTGGCCGGAGGGAAGCGGCGCCGAGTCCGGGCCCGGCGCGGGACTCTGGAACCAGCATTACCAGTTCTTGATCCTGCGCACCCCTGGCCCCAAGTAGGGATGTCCTAGGCTTGGGCCATGGCTCCTCTTTACCCTTTCGCCGGCAACACCCCGGCCGTCCACGACTCCGCTTTTGTTGCCCCCACGGCATCGATCATTGGCAACGCCACCCTCGCCGCAGACGCCAGCGCGTTCTACGGCGTCTCGGTCCGGGCCGATACTGCCGCCATCTCCGTAGGCGCCGGCAGCAACCTGCAGGACAACGTGGTGCTGCACGCGGACCCCGGCTTTCCCTGCACCGTGGGCAAGCGCGTCAGCGTGGGGCACGCCGCCGTCGTGCACGGCTGCACTGTGGAGGACGACTGCCTGATCGGCATGGGCGCGACAGTACTTAACGGCGCGGTGATCGGCGCCGGCTCGCTTGTGGCGGCCGGCGCCGTAGTGCTCGAAGGCACGGTGGTCCCGCCCCGCTCGCTCGTGGCTGGGGTCCCAGGCAAAGTGCGCCGCGAACTCACCGATGAGGAGTACGACGGCGTCCGGGCCAACGCGGCGCGCTACGTCGAGCTGGCCGCAGCGCACCGGCAGATGCACCTCTAATCGAGGCTGATTGGCCCGATCTCGTCCAGCAGTTCGCCGGGTCCGGGGTTGGAAGGAGCCGAGGCGCCGCCGAGGTGGTTCAGGACTCCCCACACGGCGTTCAGGCCCGTGGTGACGGCGCCTTCCGCCCAGCCGGCCGTGAACGAAACGTCGTCCCCGGCCAGGAAGATGCCGCGCTGTGATTCGGGCAGCTTGTCCTGCTTGAAGTGCGTGAACAGCCGCTGCTGGTACCGGTAGTGGCCGGGGAGGTTGGCCTTGAAGGCGCCCATGAAGTTGGGGTCGGCTTCCCAGGAGACGGTGATGGGCTGGCCCACGATGTGGCCGGCGATGTCCACGCCGGGGTAGATCTGCTCGAGTGAGTGCAGCATGAGTTCAACGCGCTCGTCGGCATCAAGCGCCAGCCACTTCAACGCGTCGTCGTTCCAGGTGTACGAGAGCAGGATGACGGCGGGCTGGTCCGGACCGTTGTCCAGCAGGTACGTGGCCCGGTTGAGGCGGTCCGTAAGGGTCATCGACAGGACCTCGTTGCCGGTGTCCGGGTCGATGTCCTTCCAGAACGGCCGGTCCACCATCACAAACGTTTTGGAGGACTGCATGTAGTGCGAGCGCTCGATAGCGGTCCAGAGCTCAGCCGGGAAAAGGGCTTCCTCCGTGTGGATCCGGGTGGACAGGAGCCAGGACTGGCAGGTGGTCACCACCGCCGGGTAGCTGGCCTCACGGCCCCAGCGTTCGCGGATCCGCAGGTTTCCGTCCGGGTCGCGGCTGATCCTGCCCACAGCACCGCGGGGCGAGCCGGAGTGCAGTGAGGACAGGGAGGTTCCTTCCGGCCAGTGCGCCATGCCCGACGGCGCGTGCTGCCAGAGTGCCTCGGGCAGGCGTTGTGCTCCCCCGCTGATGAGCCGGTGCTGGTCATCGGCGTCCGTGTACACCACGCGCAGGATTTCCAGGATGGAGTTGGGGAAATCGGTGTCCCAGCCGCCGGTGCCGAAGCCCACCTGGCCAAAGGCCTCCCGGTGTGCGAACCCTGCCTTCTTGAAAGAGTCACTGGCGGCGATGAAGCCGTAAAAGGTCTGCTCGTCCATCAGCGGCAGCAGTTCGTTCCACAGTTCTTTGATCCGGCCCGTATCCCTGGCCCGGATGGCCTGCTGCATCTCGGCGAACTTCGCTCCGTCATTGACCGCCGCCTTCCAGGCATCGGCCACTTCGCGGAAGAACGGCGGCAGGTCGCTGGGTTTTTCCGCATAGTGTTTCTGGCCCGCCAGCTCGATCACCGTGCTGGAGGTTGCCGTGGACAGCGGATTCGGAAACTCCTCGGTTTCCAGGCCGAGCAGGTCCACGTAGTGGTAGAACGCCTTGCCTGATTCCGGGAAGCGCATGCCACCAAGGTCTGCCACCACGCCGGGCGCAGCCGGGAACGAGGCAGTGCGCAGGCGCCCGCCGATGCGGTCGGCTTCATACACCACCGGCCGCAGCCCCAGCTTCATCAGCTCATACGCAGTGACCAGCCCCGAAAGTCCTGCTCCGATGACGGCCACCTCAGTGCCCAGCAGTTCGGGCGGGACGGACCCCAAACCATCCGGGTGCGCGAGGTAGTGGTCATAGCTGAACGGGAAGTCCGGATTCAGCATGGTGATGGGACCCGCGGCGGTTCCCCCGGCAGCTGCAGCCGCGGCCGGGGCGGCTGAGGTGCTGGACGGGTCGGAGGCCGGCAGTTCGGTGGCGATGGTCATGGAAGTTCTGCCTTCGTCGGTTCAGGGTTTTGCTGGGTTGAAAGGTTCGGTCTGGACAGCTCGCGGTATTCTTCGTTGCTCAGTGCCGCCACCTTGGAGTTGCGGCGCCCGTAGCCAAAGTACGCTGCAACACCCACCAGCATCCAGAGGGCGAAGACCACCCAGGTGTCAGCGCCGAGGTTGGCCATCAGGTAGGCGCACATTGCGGCGCCCAGGATGGGTGTCAGCGGGAAGAACGGCACGCGGAAGGTGCGCTCCAGTTCGGGCCGGGTGCGGCGGAGGTAGATCACGGCAAGGTTCACCAGGGCGAAGGCAAAGAGCGTGCCGATGCTGGTGGCATCCGCGAGGGCGCCCAGCGGGACCAGCCCGGCGGTGAGTGCGACGGCGGTTCCCACCAGGAGCGTGCCGGCCACGGGGGTGCCGGCGCGGCGGGAGACGCGGCCAAAGACCTGGGGAATGAGTCCGTCGCGGGCCATGGAGAGCAGGATGCGGGTCTGCCCGTAGAGGACCGTGAGGACGATGCTGGCGATGGCCAGCACGGCTCCCACCGCGAAGACCAGGGCGATCCACGGCTGGCCAGTGATCTCTTCGAGGATCTTCACGAGTGCCGCCTCTGTCCCGTCGAACCAGCTCCAGGGCCGGGCCCCGATGGCGGCGACGGCAACCAGGACATAAATGGTGGTGACGATGATCATGGACAGCATGATGGCCCGGGGCAGGTCACGCTTCGGGTTGCGGGCTTCTTCACCTGCCGTGGAGGCTGCGTCGAAGCCGATGTAGGAGAAGAACACCCTGGACGCGGCGGCCGAGACACCGGCGGCACCCATAGGCAGCAGCGGTTCGAAGTTGCCGGCGTTGAAAGCGGTAAAGGCCACGGCGCAGAAGAACAGCAGGATGCCCACCTTCACCACCACGATCGAGGTGTTGATCCAGGCGCTTTCTTTGGCGCCCCGGACCAGGAGGATGGTGGCGAGCACCACGATGACCATGGCTGGGATGTTGACCAGCCCGCCGTCGCCGGGCGGCTGGGACACGGCGTCGGGAAGCACGGCACCGAACACTGCAAGGGCCTCGTTGACATACTGCCCCGCCCCCACGGCGACTGCGGCGACGGACACCGCATACTCGAGCACCAGGCACCAGCCGCAGATCCAGGCCATTCCTTCGCCCATGGTGGCGTACGTGTAGGAGTAGCTGGAACCGGCAACGGGCACCAGCCCAGCCATCTCGGCGTAGGACACGGCGGACAGGAGGGCGGCCAGGCCGGCGATCGCGAAGGAGATCCAGATGGCCGGTCCGGCCAGGGGGACGGATTCGCCCAGGATCACCAGGATGCCCGTGCCCAGGGTGGCGCCCACGGAGATCATGGTGAGTTGGAGGACCCCGAAGCTGCGGACCAGGCGGGGGCCGCCACCGGCGCTTTCCGCCTCGCTGACCATCTGCCCGATAGGTTTGCGGCGCAGGAGCTGGGCGCCCAGAGCGGGACGGGCGGCCGGCCCGGCCGGGGGCCGGCCGGAGAGTGTAGGCACAGTCATCGTTGACGTCCGTTCTTTTTCGTTGGCTGCTGAACTGGTTTCCCCTCATTCACAGTAGGGCTGTGAGCCGCATCTCAGGCGGTGCAAAGTGCCCTATAGTGATCATCCATGAGACGTAATGCACCAGCCATGGACGGCAGTCCGGATCAGCTGGACGCTGTCACGCTGGGCCAGTTCCTCGATGCGCTTCCACCGGAAGTGGTGGTGGTCCACGATGCCGGCAACCGCCATGTTCCCCTGCGCTGGGTGGAGCCGAGCGAGTTGGAAGACCCCACCCCGTACCTGCTCGACGGTGAATTTGTCCTCACCGCGGGCCTGCCGTTCCGCGGTGAGGGGAACGGGGAAGGCGGCGGAGGCAGGGACCTCCGCAACGCCACGTCACGGGCGCAGGAGTATGTCCACCGGCTCGTTGACGCCGGGGTGGCCGCGCTGGGCTTCGGCCTGCAGCCGTATTACGACGGCGTTCCGGACCACGTGCTGGCCGCTTGCCGGCAGCACGGACTCACCCTGGTGGAGGTCCCGGCCAGCGTCCCGTTCGCCGCCCTGGGACTGGAGTTCTCGAAACTGCTGGAGTCGGGAAACGCGCGGGTTTTCCGGCAGCTCGCGGAGACCAACCGGCACCTGATGCGGGCCGTCCTCTCTGCCCGGCCCGAGCATGAACTGCTGGCGGCACTGACCCAGCGCGTGCCCGTGTGGGCAGTCTTGTTTGGCGCGGACGGCCGGGCACGTGCCCGGGCGGGTGCCGCCGTCGAACCTTCCCAACTTCAGCCCCTTCTCAAGAAGCTGATGACCGGAAGCGGACCCCGGGTGGAAACAGAAGCGTTTGACGCCCCCGGCTCGGCGCTGGTGTTCGGCCATCCCCTCAGGAGCAACAAGGACGCGACCCTGGGCAGCCTCGTCCTCGGCGCCGATAAGCCGCTGACCCCGGCCCAGAACAGCGTGGTTTCGTCCGTCGTCGGGCTCCTGGAACTACTGGTCCGCCAGCGCACCAGCGGGTCACTGGCCCCGAGCCAGCTCGCCACCGCACTGCTGCTGCACCCGGAGACACTTGCCGGGGGCAACACGCGGCAGCTGAACGGGCTAAAGGATCTGTTGGCGCAAAGCGTGGCGGGAACGCGCTCCGGCCAGGTGCGGGTGGTGCAGGGAATGCGGACAGCGGACGCCCCCGCAGCCGACGACGGGCCGGTCCGGGAGCTGCTGCAGTGGCGGCGGCTGTTCGACAGCAAGATGGTGGAACTGACCGACTACGGCTTCGCGGCCGTGACGCGGCTGAAGGTGGATGACCAGCTGGTTGCGGAGGTGGAACAGCTTGGATGGCGCCTGGTGGTGGGTGAGCCAGTGGAGCTGTCCGGCCTGCCGGCGGCCTACCGCCGCACCTCCTCATTGCGGCCCCGGGTGGCGGCGACGGGCAAAAGCGCCCGCGTCGAGGAGGTGACCTGGTCCGTCACAGGGCTGCTCGGCCGGGAAGCCGGCACCATGCTGGCGGCTAGGCTCCTGGCGCCGGTGCTGGAGTTGGAGCCGGAACGCCGCGACGGACAGCTCCGTGTCCTGAAATGCTGGTTGGCTGCGAACGGAAGCTGGGACGCCACGGCTAAGGAGCTGGGTTTGCACCGCAACAGCGTCCGCCGCCAGGTCAACGCCATTGCCGAACTGCTGGATCTGGACTTAGGCCTGGCCCAGTCCCGTGCGGAGCTGTGGATTGCCCTGCAGTACGACGAGGTCCTGCTGGCCGGGAACGCTCATGAATCCCAGGACCGGTAGAGGTCCGGCCGGCGTTCGGCGAGGTAGGGCACGTCACTCCGGGCCCGGGCAGCAGCGTCTTTGTCCACCTTTGCGTAAATGAGCTGAGGTTCTTCCCCCGCTGCTGCCAGCAATGAGCCGTCGGGGCCGGCGATGACACTGCCACCCAGGAATCTGCATCCCTCTTCCACGCCGGAATGGTTGGCGTAGGCAATGGTCAGTTGGCTTTCCAGCGCCCGGGCACGCAGCAGCACCTGCGGGACGTCGTCGTACCCGTGGGCCAGCGCAGTGGGAACCAGGAGCAGTTCGGCACCCGCCACTGCAGCGGCCCGGACCGACTCCGGGAATTCGACGTCGTAGCAGATCACCATGGAGGTGGGGATGCCATTAAGACTGACGACGGCGGGAGGCTGGGCGGCGGGACCGAAAGCAGCCCGTTCCTCGGGGCCGAAGAGGTGGACCTTGTCATAAGTGAGCAGGTTGGTGCCCTCGGAATCAAGGAGGGTTGCACTGATGTGCCACTCCCCCTGCCCGGTAACCCGGGGAAGGCTGTACACCAGGCCAATCCTGTGACGCCGGGCGATGCCGGCAAGCTTCGAGTGAAGCTCCGGCAGTCCGGCCGGGTCCACTTCTGCCCGCACGCGGCGGGGAGCATAACCTGTGGGAAAGAGTTCGGGCGTCAACAGGATTTCTGCTCCTGCAGCGGCAGCCGCTTCCGCGGCCGCATCGATGGCGGCACAGTTGGCTTCCGCATCCATCACATCAGCCCTTGCCTGCAGGAGTGCCAGCAACACCGCAGCCACCTTCCCTCGTTGGAGCAGCCTATCCGTTGAAGGCCTGACACCAGACTAACCAGTGCCTGGGAGCTCTTCCTGGGGCCATTTGCACCGCTTGGCCCCTTTTCCCGGACAGATCATCCCGGCACGCAAGCTGTGGGGCAAGCGCTTCATTGCGTTAACTTCTTGACTACAACGGGCTGAATGGGGCAATCTTCTAAGCATGCCCGCAACTACGCGCTCAACGAGGAGCAAGCCAAAAAACCCCGGCTCCCAGTCGGCCCTGAGGCAACTGAACCAGCAACGCATCATCGAGACGCTGATGGCGGGCCCTTCCACGCAGGCAGAACTGGCCCGGCAGACCGGCCTATCCACCGCAACGGTCTCCAACATCGTCAAAATCATGCTCGATTCCGGCTTGGCATCTACCGAACCCATCACCAGTTCGGGCCGCCGGGCGCTCAATGTCCGGCTCAACAGCAACGGTGCCGTGGCCGTGGGAATCGACTTCGGCCGCAGGCACCTGCGGGTGGTCCTGGCTTCGCTGAGCTATCACGTCATCGCGGAGGAATCCGTCGCCCTGCCGCTCGGACATCAGGCCGAGGAAGGCATCCAGGCGGCAGAGGTCCTGCTCGAGAAACTGCTGCGTGACAGCGGCATTGCACGCTCTGCGGTGGTGGGTGCCGGCGTCGGAATCCCCGGCCCCATAGACCGGCGCACCGGTACCGTGGCGCAAGGGGCCATCCTGCCCGAGTGGGTGGGAATCAACATCCTCCAGCACCTGGAGGACAGGCTCAAAATCCCCGTGTTTATTGACAACGACGCCAATCTTGGCGCCTGGTCAGAGGTGACCTGGGGCCAGCATACCGGAGTCAGCAACCTGCTGTTTTTGAAGATCGGATCCGGCATCGGAGCCGGCCTCATCCTCAACGGCGCACCCTACTACGGCAATGTGGGAATCACTGGCGAAATTGGCCATGCCACCATCCACGAGCAGGGCCTGGTGTGCCGCTGCGGAAACCGCGGCTGCCTTGAAACAATCGCATCAACCACAACCATGATCGAACTCTTGAGCCGCGGCGAAGACCGGCCATTGACGCCTGCCGACATCGTCCGGAAGGCCTTGGCACGTGACTCCGCGACGCTCCGGGTGCTGGACGATGCGGGCCTTGCCGTCGGCCGTGCGCTGGGCAATGTCGCGAACCTGATCAACCCGGAGGTGATCGTGGTTGGCGGGCCGCTGGCGGGCCTCGGCCACCTTCTCCTGGATCCCATCAAGAGGGGGCTGGTGCGGCACGCCGTCCCCGTTATCGGCGAGACCACCACCATCACCATGTCATCTCTCGGCGACCGGGCCGAGGCATTGGGTGCGGCCGCTTTGGTGTTCCAGCACGCCGGAATCCGTAGAACCTAGACCGTTTCGTTACCCGCGATATGCGTTAAAGACTTGACGACAACGGGCGTGATCCAGTTTACTTTTTCATCAGACGGCCCTGCGCTTTGCCGGCCGGACAAAGAAGTCATTGCATTGGAGGGTTAGGGCAATATGACGTCCCAGACCACGCAGAAGGACCCGATCATCCTGGAGATGCGGTCCATCACCAAGGAATTCCCCGGCGTTAAAGCGTTGGATAATGTAAGCCTGCGCGTCAAGGCCGGCGAGATCCACGCCATCTGCGGCGAGAACGGCGCCGGCAAGTCCACCCTGATGAAGGTTCTCTCGGGTGTGTACCCCTACGGCAGTTACGACGGCGACATCGTCTACCAGGGGCAGATCCAGCAATTCAGGGATATCCGGGCCAGCGAACACGCCGGCATTGTGATCATCCACCAGGAACTGGCGCTGATCCCGGAGCTCTCCATCATGGAGAACATCTTCCTGGGCAACGAGCCCACCAAGCGCGGGGTCATTGACTGGGCCGAAGCCCGGCTTCGTTCCCTGGACTTGCTGGCCCGCGTGGGCCTGCGGGACGATCCGGACACGCCTATCAAGGAAATCGGCGTGGGCAAGCAGCAGCTGGTGGAAATCGCCAAAGCACTGAACAAATCCGTGAAGATCCTCATCCTCGATGAACCCACGGCCGCCCTGAACGAATCCGATTCCCAGCACCTGCTGGACCTGATGCTCGGCCTGAAGGCCAAGGGCATCACGTGCATCATCATTTCCCACAAGCTCAACGAGATCGAGCAGATCGCCGACTCCATCACCATCATCCGAGACGGCAAGTCCATTGAGACCCTGGACGTCAAAGCCGACGGCGTGGACGAGGACCGCATCATCAAGGGCATGGTGGGCCGGACGCTGGAATCCCGGTTCCCGGACCACACACCGAAAATCGGCGAGATCTTCTTCGAGGTCAAGAACTGGACTGTGGGCCATCCGCAGGTCCAGGACCGGCTGGTCTGCAAGAACTCCAGCTTCTTTGTCCGCCGCGGAGAGATCGTGGGCTTCGCAGGGCTAATGGGCGCCGGACGCACCGAGCTGGCCCGGTCCGTGTTCGGCCGGTCCTATGGCCGTTTCATCGACGGGCATATCTATAAGGACGGCAAGGAAGTGGTCCTTAAGAACGTCCGCCATGCCATCGATGCCGGGTTGGGCTACGTCACCGAGGACCGCAAGTCGCTGGGCCTGAACCTGCTGGACGACATCAAAACCACCACCGTGGCAGCCAACCTGCGGAAGATCAGCCGCAACTACGTCGTGGATCCGAACCAGGAGTTCACGGTGGCGGAGCAGTACCGCAAGTCGCTGCGCACCAAGACCCCGTCCGTTGAGGAAGGCGTCGCCAAACTTTCGGGCGGGAACCAGCAAAAGGTGGTCCTGTCGAAGTGGATGTTCACCGACCCCGACCTGCTGATCCTGGATGAACCCACCCGCGGCATTGACGTTGGTGCCAAGTACGAGATCTACGGCATCATCCAGCAGCTGGCCAACCAAGGCAAGGGAGTGATCGTCATTTCCTCGGAGCTCCCCGAACTCCTGGGCCTGTCCGACCGTATCTACACGATCTTCGAAGGCGCCATCACCGGTGTCCTGACCAAAGAAGAGGCCAGCCAGGAAAGCCTGATGAAACTGATGACCTCCGCCCGCAAAGCCGAAGCCGCCTGACCCTCTGGCTCCCCAGAACCTTCCGGACACAAGGACTGACACCATGAACGCCCTCAAAAAGCTGTTTGGCGGCAACACCCGCCAATTCGGCATGATCTTCGCCCTGGTCGCACTGATCATCTTCTTCCAGATCACCACCAACGGCCGGACCCTCACCCCCGGCAACGTCATCAACCTCTTTAACGGCAACTCCTACATCCTGATCCTGGCCATCGGCATGGTCCTGGTGATCATCGCCGGCCACATCGACCTCTCCGTCGGTTCCGTGGCCGCGTTCGTCGGTGTCACCGTGGCACTGGCCATCCGCGACTGGGGCATCCCCTGGTACGCCGGCGTACTCCTGGGCCTGGTCCTCGGCGCGGTGATCGGCGCCTGGCAAGGCTGGTGGACAGCCTACGTGGGCATCCCTGCCTTCATCGTTACCCTGGCCGGCATGCTCCTGTTCCGCGGCTTCAACCAGTTCGTGGGCAAGTCCAACACCATCCCGGTCCCCTCCGACTTCCAGTACCTCGGATCCGGCTACCTCCCCGAAGTCGGCCCCAACACCGGATTCAACAACCTCACCCTGCTGCTGGGCATCGCCGCCGCCGCGTTCGTGGTGTGGGGCGAGCTCCGCTCCCGCGCCCGCGCCAAGGCCCTCGGCGCCGAAGTACCCGAAATGTGGGTCACCGCCCTGAAACTGGTCCTGATCTGCGGTGCCATCCTCTACGCCACCTATCTGTTCGCCACCGGCCGTCCCGGAACCTCTTTCCCCATCCCCGGCCTGATCCTCGCCGTCATGGTGCTGGTCTACGGCTTCATCGCCTCCCGCACCATCTTGGGCCGCCACGTCTACGCCGTCGGTGGCAACCGCCACGCCGCCGAACTCTCCGGCGTCCAGTCCAAAAAGGTCAACTTCCTGGTCATGATGAACATGTCCATCCTCGCCGGCCTGGCCGGCATGATCTTCGTCGGCCGCTCCACCGCATCAGGCCCCTTCGACGGCGTGGGCTGGGAACTTGACGCCATCGCCGCCGTCTTCATCGGCGGCGCCGCAGTCACCGGCGGCGTGGGCACCGTGGTCGGGTCCATCATCGGTGGCCTGGTCATGGCAGTCCTGAACAACGGCCTGCAACTCCTGGGCATCGGCGCAGACCTCACCCAGATCATCAAGGGCCTGGTGCTCCTGATCGCCGTCGCCTTCGACGTCTACAACAAGAGCCAGGGCAAGAAGTCGATCATCGGCCTGCTGATGAGGAACGTCGGCGGCGGCGGCCGTGCCGCCGGCGGCCCCAGCAACCCGCTCCAGCCCGATGAGACAACCTCCACCAAGGAAGCCATCGCCAGGGAAGCCTGAGTTGTGCAGCCTGAATAGCGTTACACCACTACAGAGAAAGAGAACCAACAATGCGAATGATTGGTAAAGCAGGGAAGGCAGCAGCAGTCGCTGCCATCGCAGCACTGGCACTGACAGGCTGCGGCCGCCAGGAGGCTCCTTCGGGCGGCGGAACAGAAGGCGCAGGAGGATTCGAACAGGGCGCCGACATCGCCGTCGCACTTCCCCAGAAGACCAGTGAGAACTGGGTCCTCGCCGAAAAGCTGTTTAATGACGGCCTCAAAGATGCCGGATTCAAGGCTGATGTCCAGTTTGCCAATGCCGGTGTTTCCGAGCAGCAGAACCAGATCAGCGCCATGATCACCAAGAACCCCAAGGTCCTCATCGTGGGCGCTGTCGACGGCACCCAGCTCGGCACCCAGCTGAAGCAGGCCAAGGATGCCGGCGCCACGATCATCGCCTACGACCGCCTGCTGCTGAACACCGAGAACGTGGACTACTACGTGGCCTACGACAACTTCAAGGTGGGCGTGCTCCAGGGCCAGGCGCTGCTGGAAGGCATGAAGGCCAAGAAGCCATCCGGCCCCTACAACATCGAACTGTTCGCAGGTTCGCCTGACGATGCCAACGCAAAGGTCTTCTTCGACGGTGCCATGAGCGTCCTGAAGCCGAAGATCGACGACGGCACCCTCAAGGTCCTGTCCGGCCAGACCAGCTTCGAGCAGGCCGTAACCCAGGCCTGGAAGGGCGAAAATGCCCAGCGCCGCGCTGACACGCTGATCAGTGGCAGCTACACCAGCGCAAACCTGGACGGTGTCCTGTCACCCAATGACCTCCTGGCCCGCGCAATCCTGACGTCCGTCAAGGCCGCCGGCAAGCCGATCCCGGTGATCACGGGTCAGGACTCCGAGAAAGAGTCTGTCAAGTCGATTTTGGCTGGCGAGCAGTACTCCACCATCAACAAGGACACCCGCAAGCTCGTTGAGCACGCCATCACCATGGTGAAAGACCTCCAGGCCGGCAAGACGCCTGAAGTCAACGACAAGGACTCCTACAAAAACGGCGTCAAGACCGTTCCGGCCTATCTGCTGGAGCCCGTCATCGTTACTTCTGCCAACGTGAAGACGGCATACGTGGACGATCCGGTACTCGGCCCGATCACCAAGTAAGCAGTCCCCGGAAAGCCCGGTCCCCATCGGGGGACCGGGCTTTTCCGTGCCTGCTTACCGTTGGGGCCAAGACGCAGGACCCGGCAGGTACGGGGAGGGCCGGGAGCGTCGGCCCTCCCCCTTCCCCCCACACACGCCCGCTCACTTGTGGCCGCCCATGCACCAACCCGAGCTCAATGGCGGCGGCTCATCGGCCTTTACTCCAGCGGCCCTGTGACAGGATTGCTCCATGAGCGCGCCCATTGCCACACCGTGGCTGTCCAGCCAACCCGACCAGGACCCCCGCTCCGCAACGGGAGCTTCCCTGCGCTGGGGAATCATTGCGACCGGAGGGATAGCTCGTTCGGTATCGCAAGACCTGGCCTTGCTGAATGACGCTGAGCTCTATGCCGTCAGCTCCCGCGGTCAAGACACAGCAGATGCCTTCGCCGTGGCCTATGACTTCACGAAGGCCTATGGGGACGACGGCGGTGTCGCCGGCTACCAGCGGCTGCTTGCCGATGAAGCGGTGGACGTTGTCTACGTTGCGACGCCCCACGCACAGCATTACGAGATCGTCCTGGCCGCACTCAATGCGGGCAAGCACGTTCTCTGCGAGAAGGCCTTCACCATCAACGCCCGGGAAGCGGCCGAACTGATCGAAGCCGCCAGGAGCCGCAAGCTCTTCCTGATGGAGGCAGTCTGGAGCCGTTTCCTGCCCAGTATGCAGAGGGCTTTCGAGATCGCCGCTTCCGGAGAACTGGGTGACATCCACTGGGTAACAGCCGATCTCGGTTTCCCGGCTCCTTATTCACCCACGGCAAGGCTATGGGCCAGGCAGGACGGCGGCGGCGCGCTGTTGGACCTTTCCGTCTATCCGTTGCTGTGGGCACTAGGTACCCTTGGGTTTCCGCAAACGGTCAGCGCTACGGGATTTCTCAATGACGATGGCGTCGACGCCCAGAACGCCATGACACTCGGATACAACCACGGCGCGCAGGCGCAGCTGACCTCCTCCTTGCTCGCCCATGGTCCACGCACGGCCAGCGTCGCCGGAAGCAAAGGCTTCCTGCAAAGCATCGGGTCAATTAATAATCCACGTGAACTCGTTGTCGGATCCGGATGGGAAGAACGCCGCATCGAATCCTTTGAGGTCGTGGGCCGCGGATACACCTATGAGCTGCGTGAAGTGACACGGTGCATCCAGCAGGGCCTAACGGAAAGCCCAGTGATGCCGCTGGATGACTCTTTGAACACGATGCGGCTTTTCGACGGGGTGCGGGCCCAACTGGGGGTCAGCTACCCGAATGACAGCCATTAGGAGCTTCCGCAATCCGTCATAGCAATGACGGACACAAGCCGTATTGTCATTGGCCTGATACAAAAGTTTCCACTTTTGTCGAATTGTTTTAGAAGACCCTAGACTTCCCGCAACATCCAGTCTTAGGCTGTAGGCATCGTCGAATGCACCGGGTACTGGGGGTGGTACGCATGGCTAACGCTGTTTCTCCATGGCGTGCCCTTCGGCCTGTACTTCTCGCGGGGGCTGCGACCCTTACCTGGTTAACTTTTTCATCCTCGGCAGCTTCCGCCGATACACTCTCGGACACATCGTCGTTGCTTGGCGGCGTCACAAGCTCGGTGTCTTCGGTTACGGACAAGCTGGCTGGCCCCGCACCAAAAGCTCCTGCCCACACTGTTCCTGCCCCATCTCCTGCGGCTGCGCCCCCTGTAGGCCTGCTGCAGCCGGTGGTCGGCCAGGTTTCGGGCCTCGCGGACAATATCGTTTCGGCAGTCCCGGTGGTAAACCAAGTGGTTCCCGCCGCCGCCGTCACGTCTGTCGCTGCTCCAATCGCTCAGGTTGCGGACGGAGTAACGGCAGCAGTCGTGGAGGCTGTTGTTCCACCAGTGGCTAGCACTCTTCCCGTTCTCGAACCGGTCCTGGAGCCGGTCTCCGATCTGGTGGCCGGCACGGCGCCGCTGCCAGTTGAGCTTCCCGAACTGCCTGTCGCCGCGGTTGAGGAGGAAGTTCGAGCGACTGCCGCCATGGTCCTTACGGAAGCGTCCACCCCAGAACAGTCGACGGCGGAGACGGCGGCACCTGCGGAATCCTCCGTTGTTGCTGCTCCGGATACCGCCGCGAACCCTGATGGTGCCGTATCCCTGGCAGAAGCTTCGGCGCCCCTTCGGGCAATGATCGGCGCATCCGACTCCAGCCATGACCTGCCCGGAACCGTCGATCCTTCGCCCCAGGCTCCTTCGGCGCCTGGCTCCTCCGGCACAGGAAGCGGATCGGCATCAGGCGGTTCCCCCGGTTCGTCTGCATTCCTGAACCCCTTAACCTTTGATTTTTCCCTTCCCGGTGCCATTTGCGTCGGTGAGACCCCTGAGCATGCCCCTGCACCGGTGTCCTTCGACCCCGGTTCTTCTCCTGACTAGTTGAGGCACGCCTGCCCATTTGCGGCAGAAACGTGACCAATCGGGTTGCTGAAAGCACCCTTACTCAACTTTCTCAGGAGACATCATCATGAGTTCCAACCTTCGCAGGGGGATGCTTGGCACCCTCTTTGCCGGCGGGCTTTTAGCCTTCGGCTGCACCGCGGCGAACGCCGCGGACACTACCAGCGGATCGGATCTATCCGCATCCGCCCTCATCTCGGCGGCGGCGTCCGCTGACTCGACGTCGTTGGGCCTGCTGGGTGGTCCAACGCCGTCCGAATCAACGGCCGTCGTCGCCGAAGTGGATGCCGCAGTCAACCTGGGCAACGGCACAGGGACCGGCGGAAGTACCACCAGCCCCGACCTCGCCGCGGCAGCCGTCGTGGACGTCGGACTCGGCAACACCGTCACCAACGGAACCAACACGCCAGCGGCAGAGCTGGCCGCCGCAGCGGACGTAGCCGTAGACCTGGGAGGCACCACCGGGGCCGGGCAAACCACCAGCCCCGACCTCGCCGCCGCAGCAGTCATTGACCTCGGACTCGGCAACACCGTCACCAACGAAACCAACACGCCAGCGGCAGACCTGACCGCCGCAGCGGACGTAGCCGTAGACCTGGGAGGCACCACCGGGGCCGGGCAAAC
>NZ_JARVSG010000054.1:0-11044 GCF_030209335.1 Pseudarthrobacter sp. fls2-241-R2A-168 | reverse complement strand
AGGGCTCTCGAAAATCCTGCGAAGCTGAGTAGTCTTCTTCTCGATCATGACCTCGTTAACTTTTCGTTAGGTTTTTCGCCCCAAAGCGATAGCTAGATGTGGCGGGTGAAGCTCGTACCTTGGCTAGGAGCTTCTTGACTAATTGCCCAAACGTCGGCAACGGAGGCCAGCTGCACTCGCGAACAAACCGTTCGGGCTAGGTCACCGCAAGCCGATTGGTCGCGTGCCACGCCGGTCGCGGATCCAAGAGACGGTTGTAAGCTTCTTTCTCCGGGAAAGCTTACTCCGGCGACGTTTCTGCGAACCCATGTGCCCAACCGGCCTCAGGCGTGGTAACGCCGAGAATAGCGTGGACTTTGCTCGAGAATTTCCACCCCTGGTTAGTCCTAACGAGGCGATCGTCATACTGACCCAGGATAATCTTAGACTCGCCCTGCGACCCCTGGAGTGCGACGAAGTACGCCCGGTGACGGGCGAAACCATTCGGCAGGATGTCCACCACTTGATTCGTGACATAGTGCTGATTGAACTCGGTGCCGCCGTCGAATGCCCTACGGAAGAATTTTTCGATCGCTACCCGCCCCGCTAGTTTCCCGGACGAGCTATACACCACTGCATCGTCTGTGAACATGTCCATCAGGTGGTCAAGGGCCTTCATTTCGTCGGCGATTGTATTGTAGTGCGCGATCGTCGCGCGGACTTCCTCCTTGGCCTCAAGCGCAGCGACTCGGGCGATCAGATCGGAATCCAACATGAAGCCACCTCTCATCGTTTGTCCAAGTATGCAGGACCTTTATATACGAATCAATAGAATGTAAGAGAAGAGCCTTTACCCCACGGCCACCCATCGCGTCCAAAGTGTTTGTCCGGCAGCCAAGGCGAGGATTCGCTGCGCTGCCGGCCTGCATAGGGTTGAAGGCGACGATGGAACTCCGCGGAAAGGTCAGAGTAATGGGCGGTCGGTGGGGCCAGCGATAGCCTGGTCGCCTTTGATACGGCCACTGCGGCCGCTATGGGCAGAAGCCAGTTCTGAGAGTAACCGCCGGGCAAAGATGCAGGCCGCGTGATCTGCTGTGCACCAGTGCCGCCAAACAGAGCGGGAACGAAATTCCGAACGTATGAGGCTCCGCGAAGCGAACGACGTGCCGGTCGCATGCCCGCCTTGACACCCGTCCCGCGATGGGCGCATATCTGGGTGGCACCTGTCAACTCCGGAAAGTTGTACAACAGCCGACCCATTGATATCCTGATAATGATACGGCTTGATACAGGGTCCAACTGGCCGCTCCCCCGCTGCAATGAAGGAGATATCCATGGAGTTTGGAATTTTGATTGGTGATCAGCCGGTCTCGAGCCCACCTGAGGAGCATTTCGACCTCATACTGCGAAAGGTGGAGGCGGCGCAAAAGGCCGGGTTCACGTATATGACCATGGGTCATCACTACCTCTACGACGGTTTCCGCTGGCTCCAACCCATCCCATTGCTGGCGCGTCTGGCCGCGGAGCTCGACGACCATGTGCGCATCGGCACCACCGTGCTGGTGGGTCCGCTCTTCCACCCGGTCTCCCTGGCCGAGGACCTTGCCACTCTGGACATCGTCTCGCGGGGCAAGCTGGTTGTCGGGCTCGGGGTTGGTTACCTTCAGCACGAATATGACGTTTTCAAGAAGCCCTACAAGCAGCGCTACAAACTGCTCGAAGAGCTCATTGAAGTGATGACGAAATGCTGGACTCAGCCTCGGGTCACTCATCACGGCGAGTTCTTCGACATCGACGACCGCCCGACCCACATCCACCCCATTCAAAAGCCACGCCCTCCGATCTGGCTCGGAGCCCTGAAGGAATCGGGAGTGCGGCGCGCGGCGCGGCACGGTGACGTCTGGACGATCTCACCCAAACTGCCCGTCGACGACGTCGAAAGGCTGACCCACACCTACGTCGCAGAAAGGGAGAAACTCGGTTTGCCGCTCACGAAGTTCCCGCTTCGTCGTGAACTCCAGATCGGGGCGACATTCGAAGACGCTCTGCGAGACTTCGCCAGAGTTTCCCAGGGGAAATATTTGTCATACGCCGAGCAGGGAATGCAGCTCCTGGATAAGGAGCGGGTTGAGAACGACTTCCTCGACAACGTCAAGGACCACGCCGTCCTTGGGACCGCCGAGCAGGTGCGACAACAGCTCCGCGACATCGCCGCACGGGTTCCGATCGGGCCGCTTCTGGTTCGGCCGCACTGGCCCGGCATGGACGCTGAACAGACCGTTGCCTACCTGGAGAAGGTTGGTCGTGAGGTGGTTGAACCACTCAAGGATCTCGAAAGCATCGACTTCGAGAAGTTTGCCCCCAGCACAGTCGCGAAGTAGTCCGAATGACGGCAACGGCACCCGTTGTTGCCAGGTGGGCAAGACCTGTTCGAACGAAGGCTGAGGTGCGGCGCTCGTGAAGTTCGCCTTCGAGTGATGGCAACCCTGTGCAGGGAACTTCGACAGAGTGCCGCCCTGGCCGACAATGCATATTTGGCGCGATCCGGGTCGGCTATTTTCCTCAGCCTGACCACACTTGCTTCACAGACAACTCGCGTAGTTGCCGAAGTGTCCGGACGACTTGCGAATCGGGGATTGAGGGCACGGAGCTGGGCCTCGCGATACTCAAGGGGGCGACGACGGCATCGGCGCAGCCGTCCGCTGTGGCTCAATCTGACCTGCTGGTGGTCGCGAGTCGACAAACCAGGCGACCTACAGCCGGCTGCTGAAGACGTTCCTCTACAAGCTTGCAAGCCCGACCGGGATGCAAGGGGGGGTTGTCGTTACCCGGTTGGTAGGCAACACGTGGAGTCACGCCCTTGCCGCGGAGCTAACACTGAAACCAGTACTGGTCGAGTTGAGCGCCACAACCGTACTACCTGGCTTGTTCCCTCTATATTCCGAGTTCGAATCGGGTCGCGTTCTGGAGAATGGTCAGCGCTGGCGTCAGTTGTTGCACAACTGACTAAATCCGCGCCCCAACCTGACCACTCTGTTAACTTCGGCACTGCCACCGCGGCGATTATTAGCATGCAGTACGGCTGGGCGGTGATCGGTTCGATAGACGCAAGCTGCTCCGTCAGCCAATCAAAAGTCCTAACGTCAACCGGATGGCACCGCCTGAGCCCCGACTGTTGGGTTGAGGGCTTCAATTTCGGCCCAGCATTAGCCGTTTCTCTTATAGCTGCCTCTCGCCCGGTAACCTCGCCGCGAGCTTCGCGGTTGGCCCCGGCGCTTGGAAGAACACGTAGGTGAGCCTTGGGTCCAGCTCGGGTGGGATCTACTGCAGCCACGGGGTCTTTCTCCAGCGCTGCATCCCGGTCGGTGTCACAGGAATTCTTGATCTAGATCATCCAGTCCAGCTCCTCGCGTTACAGCTGACCTTTAGCCCGCCCGCCGCGACCACCGGCAGCAGCACAGCTCGAACTCACAGGTCCAGGCCCTTCCTGGAGGTGCAGATGAACCTGTCAGCTCCACCACCGCCGCGGGATTGTATCGGTACGGAAGCATCATCACCGTGGCGCCCATCTGTAGGCGCTTGGTGCGCTGAAAGCTCGATCAGGGCCGAGGCGACCTGGTCTCCGAACACGTCGCCCCAGCGGGCGAAGGCAGGTTCGAAGTTCAAGATCAGCGAGGCATGCTCGTAGCGTGAAGAGACGAGCTGGAAGAACACGTTCGAGGCGTCCAGTTCGAACGGGATGTAGCCAACCTCATCGACGATGATTAGTCCGTAGTCGCGCAGCCGGACCAGTTCATGCGGCAACCGCCCACCTTGGTGCGTCGCCTGCAGGGGGGCCAACAATTCGATCGCCGATTGGAACAGGACCCGTTGGCCCAGGTGGGTGACCCGCAGCAGCAGCTCGGTGCGAGGTGGATTCTGCCCGTTTCGGGAGGGTCAGCAAGACGATGTTGGACACGTCGCAGTGAGGAACGCGCCGCTGGCCAGATGCGCGATGGTGTTCCGTTAGAATCCGGGCTGGTGGAAGCTGAAATCCTCGAGCGACTTGCGAGCTGGGAACACGGCAACCGTGCACGCATCTCAACCCCAGATGTTTCTTGTGCGGCGACTTTCCGGGACAGGACCGCGGCGAGGTATTCCTCGTGGGTACGTCCGTTCTCGCGGGCCTGGTCCGTGTCGCTGCTTCATAAATCCGGGGTGCTTTCATCGCCGGGAGTAGAACCCGATCTCGCCGGGGGTTTCTCTGGCTTCGGCCATCAGGCAACCTGCCCATCATCGAGCACGACACCGAAGGCCCCATAGTCGTCAGCGGGGTCCCTCAGCCCGGTCGTGTCGGCCCCAGGTGCCTGGCTTTGGAAGGCTTTCCGCCTCGTTCGGGCGGCTTCGCCGTGATCCGGATCTGTGATCATCAGGCCGGCGCCCCAAAATTGGATGTGGGTTCCCAGGCACCGGCCGTGAAGGCTCATCGTGACGATTTCCATGTCTGAAGTGATGTCGACGGACCTTCTGATCGCATGCGAATGCTCCGAGTAGCGACAGGAGCCGATCCGGACGTAGTAGTCCCGCGGGAAGGCACGAGCGGGCAAGAACAAGGTCTCCAGGAACTGGTAGGCACGCTCCACCACGCCCTTGCTTTCAGATCGTACGGTTTGACCGGCATGATCCTGGTCGCGAGAACCCCGGCTAACGCGCGATTCCGGCGGCATAACTGTTTCACCGGCTGATGCCGGTTTTGTTATCTCGGATCAGCCGACGCGGAAAAGCGCCCAGTTACCCGAGCAACTCGCACGTCCCGGCCAGCAGTTCGCCGGACATACGGGACGGAATCATCCCGGCCGTGAACCGCGAATCTGAGTAGACAACCACCAGCACCGGCAGAACTTTCAACTGCCCACCATCAACCGGTATCCAAACCTCTGGAAACCACAAACGCGCTACGCCTGATCCCGGGGTTGATAACTGGCGGGGCTGCGGTATCCGCAGGGGCATACTCCGGCCGGATCTAGTCCACGTGCTCCCGGAACCATGCCGGGGAACTGCACCCAATTCCCACTCCCCGCGAGCACCGTTGCCAGCACCGCGCGTTCTCTCTCAGCACCGCATGGATCACCGGACCACCGTGATCCCGGAATGCGGCGCACACGCACATAAGTCGGCGGACCATCAGCCCTGATTGCTTTAGCAACCGTGTTTCGAGAGATGCACAGCTGCGCCGGTATCGATATGATCGACTCACCCCTCGGCAAGAGGCAACCGCCGGATATGCGCCAATCCTCCACAGTGATCACCCACCCAGTCGTTGGAACGAGTGGCTCACTTTTCGACCGTTATCGACACGTTGATCTCGACGGGAAGGCTGTCCAGAGTCATCCCAATCAGCCGGAGGGCGGCGGCGACCGCCTGTGCCGGCTGGGCGTGAATGGAAAGTCTGGTTGCGCAACCATCGCGGGGGCTTCCAGCCCGCGAGCCCTCAAGTGCAAAGGGTTGTCGCCATCGCCTCACTGAGGAGGACTAAGCGGTCGCATAATCAGTGAGTGTCAGCGAGTTGCCTGCCGTGATGGATCCTAGCGAGCGGTGACCTTGCCGGACAGCTTCGCAATCTGCGCAAGAACGAACGGTCGTGCCGCGATCCAGCCGCCGATGATGACCACCAACGAGGCGAAGAAGATCCAGAACCCAGTCCAGTTCACAACATCCCTGCCGGCGTACATATGGTTCAGGTTCCGCAACGCGCCGGTCGCGAAGACCAGGGCGACGTGCACGAGGATGAACGCTGAGAAGAAGAGCATCACTGGAAAGTGGATCGCCCGCGCCAGCTCCACAGGGTAGAGCTTACTGAGAGTTTTCGCGTTCTTTGGCCACACGCCCGACATGCGGACGCCGGTAAGGGCGGCCAGCGGTGCGGCGATGAAGACGGTGATGAAGTACATCAGCTGTTGCAGGCTGTTGTAGTTCACCCAGCCGTTCTCGGTCGGCCAGTTCAGCGACAGGTACTGAAGCGCCGCTGAAAGCGCGTTCGGGAACACTTCCCAGCTGGTCGGGACGATTCGCATCCAATGCCCGGTGACGAACAGCATTACAACGAAGAGGATGCCGTTGAGCAACCACAGGATGTCCAGCGATTGGTGGAACCAGAGCGCGAGGCTGATCTTGCCCTGCCCGTTTTTCGACCAGCGCGGCGTCCAGTAAGCGCTTGGCTTCTGTTCGGTGCGCACCTGCAAACCCGAGCGGATGATCAGAACGATCAGGAAAGCGTTGAAGAAGTGCTGCCATTGCACCCAGGCCGGGAACCCAGCGACCACGCCCTCGGGCAAGTGGTACTCACCCGGATACGTGGTCATAAAGTCCCGCATGGCCGGCAAGTTCACCAGCCACGTTGCTGTGACGACCACGAGCAACGCCGCGAGCAGCAGTGCCAAACCACCCAAGACCGCTACCCTCAGCGCCTTCGGAAGCGAGAGTCCTTTGATTTGTCGACGCTTCGGTGTCGCGGCCGAAGCGGGGCGACGCGACGACGGCGGTGGCACGGGAGCGGTGGGGCGAAGCTGCGCGGCGGGGGGAACCGACGGGACCAACTCAGGTGTGGGCTCAGCGGGAGCCACCACCGGAGTCTGGGAAGCGGTCACAGCCGCAGCGGGTTCCGGCGTGTCGACGACGGGCGCAAAACCCGCCAGGGGCCACCGCTCACCTCCTTTGATACGGGGCAGGCCGCGGCGCAGCGGGCGGTCAGACTCGCTCGCAGTCGGAACAGTCACGGTGTGCGCGGCGCGCGTGACCGGAGTCGCTGGGGCACCACTGTCGGCCGGGGCCGCAACCGAAGCTGTGGCCGGGGCAGCGCTCATGACCCCGTGCGGGGCTGGTTCGCCCACCGGTGGCCACGGCTCGGTACCGGGAGTTCGCGGCAAGCCGCGACGCCTGACGCGCATCCCCTCAGGAGCAGCGGCAGCCGACAAAGGTACGGCCTGCGTCGGTCCCGACGGCGCTGGCGGTACCGATGGGTCAACAGTTTCCGGCAATTCCGGCGCACTGTCACCAGTTTCTTGGTGCGTTAGCGCTAGATGGTCCGGCACATCAGCGGCGGGCGGCCACGGCTCGCCGCCGTGCCAGCGCGGCAGACCACGGCGAACCGACCCCGTATTAGTCGCCACTGCAGCTACGCTTTCTTCTCGCCGAGCGCCGCGATCAGCTTCGGCACGACCGTGAAGACATCGCCGACCACACCGAAGTCCGCGATCTCGAAGATCGGCGCATCCGAGTCCTTGTTGATCGCAACAATGGTCTTCGCCGTCTGCATGCCTGCACGGTGCTGGATCGCACCCGAGATGCCGAGGGCGACATAGAGCTGTGGCGACACGGATACTCCGGTCTGACCCACTTGATGTGTCGACGGTATGTAGCCCGCGTCCACTGCGGCGCGTGACGCGCCGACCGCTGCACCCAGCGCGTCGGCGAGTTCTTCCACCAGCACGAAGTTCTCCGTCGAGCCCAAGCCCCTGCCGCCTGAGACGACCTTCGCTGCCCCCCGGAGTTCCGGTCGATTCGATGTCCCCTCGACCTCCGCGAATGAGACAACGGATGCCGCGGGTCCGGCTGTGCTGACAACCTCCAGCGTCGTCACTACCGGCGTGGCTGCTTCGGCTCGGGTGTCTACGGCCCCCTGACGCAGCGTGATGACCGGACTGCCGAAGGTCACCGCCGAATCCACGTTGTACCCACCGCCGTATACCGAGTGGCGGGCAATGATCCCTTCCTCGTCGCGGTCCACCCCGATTGCGTCGACCGCGAGGGCACTGGCGGTGCGAACCGCGAAACGCGCCGCAGCGTCCCGAGCCTCGACCGAATTCGACACCAGCACCGCCTCGGGTCGCACCAGCTCCGCAGCGGAGACCAGAGCATCAACCAGCGGCGCCGTCAGTACTGACCCAGCCGCCTCAGTCTCCACCACCAGCACCTGGGCGGCGCCAAGCGATCCAGCGGCCTGAGCCGCGGCCTGACCCTGACCGGGTTGAGTGACCACAAGTGCAACCGGGGCGCCGACGACCGAGGCCGCGCCCAGTAGTCCCGCGGCACTCTTCGCGAGAGCCCCGGAGCGCATAACTTCCGCCAGCACCAAGATCGAATTAGCAGCAAAGTTCGTCATAATCACTCACACCAATCGGTTCTGCACAAGGAACTGAGCGAGCTGCTCGGCAGCGTCACCCTCGTCCGTGATCTTTACGCCCGCCTGCCGGGCCGGCTTCTCAGCGACCGCCGTGATTATTGAACGCGGCGTCAGAGCATCCGGATCAACCCCGAGATCTGCAAGGGTGAGGGTCTCGAACGGCTTCTTCTTAGCCGCCATGATGCCCTTGAAGTTCGGAAACCGGGCGTCCGGTAGCGCCTCGGTGATCGACACCACCGCAGGCAGCGGTGCTGACACCCGCATGGTGCCCTCATCAGAAGCACGCTCGCCACGCACCTCGCCATCCGACAACTCGACGGTGCGCATACTGGTCGCGTGCGGCACACCCAGCCGCTCGGCAATCATCGCCGGGATCACTCCCCCCGAGCCATCCGTCGACTGGTTCCCGGCGATCACCACGTCGAACCCGATCCGCTCAATCGCTGCAGCGAGCACCTCCGCCGTTAACGTCAGATCAGCGCCCAGCATCGCATCATCCAGCACATGTACCGCGCTGGTCGCACCCATGGCAAGGCCCTTGCGAAGGGTGGCTGGCACTGAATCAGGACCCACCGACAACAGCACGACTTCCGTGTCCGGGTGCGACTCCGCGTAAGCGACAGCAGCCTCGGTCGCCCGCTCACCGATCTCGTCGAGCACCCTATCGCTCGCAGCCCGGTCAGCCAGACCGGTCTCTAAGTCGAGCCTACGGTCCGCATACGTGTCAGGGACCTCTTTCACCAGCACAACTATCCTCATCGACTTCTCCTAGCCATTCGATGCTCCACACAGATCGCCCTCAGTGGTCGTCCGTATCGGGGGTTCTAAAAAATTGGTCGTCTTGACATTGAGTCAATCCGCTGCAGAAGTGGACTCTCGGGCGAATCCAGGCCTGTTAGCGATGCGCAAAGTGAGGCTGGCGTTTGTCACGGAAGGCAACCATGCCCTCAGTCTGATCATCAAGCGCAAAGGTTCCAGCGAAGGCCTGCTTCTCGAACCTCAGTCCCTCGCTAAGCGCCATCTCCTGAGCCGCCTGCAGAGCATGCTTGGCCGCGTACACGACAGGCAAAGACTTCGATGCGATCGCCTCCGCTGTTTTCGCAGCCTCCGCCAGCAGATCGTCGGCATGAACGACGCGAGATACCAGCCCCGACCGTTCCGCTTCCTCGGCGCCCATCATCCGCCCCGTAAGCACTAGTTCAGCTGCCTTGTACTTGCCGACAGCGCGCGGCAGACGTTGAGAACCACCGATACCCGGGATTACTCCGAGGACGATTTCAGGCTGACCGAACTTGGCGTTGTCCGCAGCCAAGATAACGTCACACATCATCGCTAGTTCACAGCCACCACCGAGGGCGAACCCGGCGACCGCCGCTATGACAGGCGTGCGCAGACGATCGAAGTCACCCAAACTTGCAAAAGGGTCGTGAAGGTACATGTCGACATATCCCTTTTCGGCCATCTCCTTCACATCGGCACCGGCCGCAAAGGCCTTAGCCGACCCGGTCACCACAATCGCGCCGATAGCGGGATCGGCGTCGAACGCCATTGCCGCCGCCACGATTTCCCCGATAAGAGTCGAATTCAGCGCGTTCAACACCTCCGGCCGATTCAAAGTGATCCACCCAACACGGCCCCGGGTTTCGACCAGGATTGTCTCGAAGTCAGTCATGAGGCTCCTCTGATAAGGCTTTGCGCCGTGGATACGATGAAGCGTCTTGAGCGCCTCCTAGCAATTAACCTAACTGTACCAATCATTTGAATAGAATGCGACTGCCGCACCAAGCAATGACGGTTCAGTCAATGCCCCTTCTTAGGAACGCTTCTCAGGTTGCGTTGCCCTCAAGCTGCCGACCAAAACCAAGGCTGCACACCTCAACGTCCTTGCAACGCCTCACGTTTGCGTCGCATCACATAGAGGAGGACGCCAAGCCCCGAAACCCTTTCTTCTTCGTGGTGTGAGGATCGAGTTAGGCAACAGTGTCGAACTAAAGGGGCCCCACTGAGCCCAGCCAGCCTGTCTGATCCGGAAGGGGCAAGATGGGAGCCTAGAGTCCTAGCCCCCGCGAGTTCATTGGCGGCTGCGCGACAAGGGGGCGCCGCCATCCTCGCCGCCCAGGCCGAGATGATTTTTGGGTACGCCGTCGGCCTGGCGACGCCGTACAGGCGCCGGGCCCAATCGAAGGCCGCGATCTAATCGCGCTCAAGCCAGGACCGGGCGGTGGACCCAAGGGGCTAAATTGAGGCCATGCCACTTTTGTGACGTGACCAGAGGCCACCCACAAACGGCGGACTCCACGTTGCACCATATACGGAACGTAGGGCTTTCGATCTTCGCCCTTGACAGCTAATTCGCCTCAGATGGCACTGTTATAACTCGCTTAGCAAGCGTACTTACCTTTTATTAGTAATCATGCTTATTATTTTAGGGCCAGTATCGCTGGTTCTTGATCAACAACCGGCCTTCTTGGAAAGAGAGAGCGAAGATGACAGAGAACCAATGGCCCGAGGATCCCGCTTACACGGCTCCGCCGGCCTCCACAGGAATTCCGGGCGAGCGAAGCGCCACCACTTTCCCGTCCGCCGCCACCCCACAATATGGCGAGGCACCCGCTGGAGACGCCTCCGGGACGTCGCGCAAGGAAGCAGCGAAGGAAGAAGCCGCAGACGTAGCCCGGACAGCGAAGGGCTCCGCACAGAGTGTGGCCCAGACGGCGAAGGAAGAAGTTGCCAACGTCGCTTCCGAGGTGAAGTACAGCGCCCAGGATCTGCTGGCGCAGGCCAAGTCAGGATTGACCAGCCAGGCCGGTACGCAGCAGCAGAAGGCGGCAGAAGGTATCCGGACCATGTCCAGCCAGTTGCACAGCATGGCAAGCGCTCCCGATCAGCAGGGCATGGCCAGTG
>NZ_JARVSG010000064.1:0-3635 GCF_030209335.1 Pseudarthrobacter sp. fls2-241-R2A-168 | reverse complement strand
CTACTGGCACCCCTGCGTATCCAATGTGTGCGTATTGTCGATGAATGGCCCGCTGGCGCAGATCGCTGAAGGGCGCTCTGAAGGCGTGGCGACGTCATTCATGCCCGGTTATGCTGAGCCATGAATTGGCCACGATTCGTGTTACATGGGATTCTTGCAGTGCTTGCGGGTGTGATCGCCGCTGTCAGTGCTGGGGCGCTTTTTCCTGAGCTTCCGCAGTGGGCAATGACCGTGATCGGCGGGGCAGTTACTGGCTTTTGCATGCCAGTTGCCGTTGGCCGGAGTCGCAATTCCAAAGGTCCCGAGAAGGACCCGCCTAAAGAAGAACTCGACGAAGATCGAGGCTAGGCGGAGGCCCAACAATGACACTCCCTAAATGTCGTGGGCCATGGCGGCGAGGTGCCCCGTACCGGCGTTGACGGTCGCCCTTGTTCATTTAGGGTTCCGTCCGCCGGTCGACGTACCGGGACCATGCGTCTCCTGCGGCGTCTGCGTGGAGGAATGCGACTTGGTAGCTGTAGCCGAGTGCGTCGGCGACCAGTGGTGGCGGGGTGACGGAGAGGTGGTCGTCCAAGGCGGTGTTCCGTGCGCCGAGCAGGTCCAGTCCGAGGACGCGGAGTCTGTCCATGATGGTGTTCGGGTGGAGGTGTTGACCTGCCCGAGTGCCGGGGAATAGCCATTGGCTGTCCCGGTCTGATGCTGTTCGGAGGTTGGGGCGGTTCCGGAGGTGCTGCTTGAGGAGTTCCGTGAAGGGCTGCGGGACCGGAACGGGGTGTGTGCCAAAGGAGATTCTGATCGCGCCCGTGGTGTCGTTGATGCTGACGGCGTCGATACGGAGGGCGGCAACCCGGACCAGTGGCTGGGCATAGAGGAGAAGCAGTACTCCGGCGACGCGGTAAGGCACGGATTCGCTGGTGCCGGTGAGCAGTTCCTTTAGCCAGACAAGGCGTTGTTCCTGCGGGAGGGCTGGTCGTCTTTTAGCGGCGTAGTGGCCGATTTCGACACGCATGTTCGTGCCGGTCTTTTTCGCGAAGACGAAGAAGGTCCGGATGGCTTTCCTGGTTGTTGGCCCGGTTGTGAGCCAAGTGTCCACATCTTGCTGGGTGCAGGAGGCAACAGTGCGTTGGTGGGTATTCCAGAGCCAGTCGAGGAACTTGATGGTTTCACTGATCTCCTGCTTGGCGGAGTGCACCGGGCGCTGGGCCGGTTTGTCCGGCGTTGCCATGGCACGGATGCGGCGGAGGTGGTGCCATTTCGCGAAGTGTTCGACGGGTTTTGCAACGCCCGCGGGCAGCGGACGGAGCTTGTCGTCAATCCAGGCTTCGAAGCGGGTCAGGTAAGGGTCCTGCTGGGGGAGGAGCCCGTGATGCACGAGTAGCGCTCGGAGGTGGTCGGCTGCCCGTCCCGCAGTTTCGCGGTGACCGTCGAGGCCTTCGTGGGTCATGGGAGTCTGGCCGCTCGCGACGGAGGTAAGGACAGTCTGGACCTTGGCAGAGCGCTTCCAGGTGATGATGCTTTCCGGCCGATCGGCCTGGCAGAGGACATCGACCAGGCGGTCTGCGGTGACCGGATCGGCCGGATTCGTGAGCAGCAGGGCAGTGAGGTCATCCCGGAGCGCGCAGCGGGCGCAGATGCCGCGGCGGTAGAACTCACCTTCGTGGCTGCAGCGGGCGCAGTGGAAGTTGTGGAGGATGCCGGCGCACGGAGCGCACCGTGCTTCTCCATCCTTGGCGGGTGGGCCGGGGAGCAGTCTGTCCTGCTTGCAGTCGGGGCAGGTGCCGTGGGTGCGGGTCGCGACGGTGAAGCAGGGACCGCAGATCTTGCCTTCCGGCCAAGTCACCCTGGCTTTGCCGGCATTGCGGCCGCAGCGGACGCACTGGACAGAGCCGGTCGTGCGGGGCCGGCCGCGGGTGGTGCTGCGCGGCGTGAGCCCTGCAGGTAGATCAGTGGCCATCGTCGATGATGCGCGCCCGGCGCGGGCGGACGGTGCGGTTGAGGTCCACGACGTTGGGGGAGTTGCCGGTTCCCGTCTTGCGTGCCCGGACGTCGGCGGCGGTGACGGTGATGAGATCTTCTGGGCCGCAGGAGAAGATGTCGCAGATCGCTGCGATGACCTGGAGCGCGACCCGTTCGGGCTTCTGGTTGACGATTCGGTAAACCTGGGGCCGGGACAGGATGATTCCCCGTTCGGCGAGCAGAGGGATGAGGTCGGTGGTGTTGTGAAGCCCGCGGGCTGCCATCAGCTCGGAGAGTCGCCACGTATATTCGACTTGGCGCTTCATCGCTGACCTCCTGATTGTCTGCCCAGCGCGTCGTTCATGGTGCGGTCCAGGGACGCCCGCAGTGTGGTGTTGCGGAAGTCGTCGCTGACGAATTGGTAGATGCCGGTGGTGGAAGCGTACTCGTGGCCCATTTGGTATTGCACAAACCTAGGATCCCATCCGGCTTCCAGCAGGTGGGTTGCGTAGGAGCGCCGCAGCGAATGCAGGTCCAGCCCATCCGCAGGCATTCCCAGCTCATTCAGATACCGGCGGAGCCGCCGCAGAAGCGTGGACTCGACGATGAGACCACCGCGTTCGCTGGGGAAGAGATCGAGGCTGTTAAGGGTGCCGCGGCCGTTGGCGAGCCAATCCTCGAGGACGCCGGAGGTCCAGTCGAAGACCGTCAGGACGCTGCGGGGTTTGGGCGGTGACGCTTTGCGGGACTTGCCGAACCTGACCTTGCAGACACCGAACTTCCCGAATTTGCGCGCTTGCTGGTTGGTCGCGAAGTCGATGGTCTGCAGGTGCCGCAGCTCGTTGAACCGGAGCCCGTAGGAGTATGCCACCTTGAGCATGACCGAGTCGCGAAAGGCCGCCTGCCAGCCCTTCTTGCCAGAGGCCTCAATGAGTTGAACCTCGTCGTCGGCATGGTCAAAAAGCCTCTGGAGTTCCTCTTTTGTATAGGCACGTTTGGAGGGGCGGCCCTCAAATTCCTGCACATGCGGCGCGGTGTTCCACTCGTAGAAGACCTGGGCCGGATGGGTGCCAAAGCGCTGTTCGCAGACACGGTCCCATCCATAATCGGGATTGGCGACGTAGGACGTGAACTGGCGCAGCGCGGACTGATGGGCCCGCAGTGTCGAGTGGCCCAAGTGCCGGATCGAGCGCAGATCCCCGAAATACTCCTCAACATGGCCCGGCGTCCAATGCCACGGAAATTCATTCACGTGGTCCACGAACCTGCGAACGTACCTGATGCGCTGGTCAATCGTGTCGAACTTCAGATTGCGAGACAACTGCTGGTTCCGCCAGCCATCGAGCATCTGGTCAAAAGTCTGCTGTTCGGGATGAAGCAGCTGGACGGAGCCCAGAAGGTGCACCCGCCCTGATCCATCGACTGCCATTTCGCCCCTCAACCTGCACCAAAATTTGAATCAATGTTTCATTAAATGCATCATCTCAGCAAATCCGCAGGTCAGAGGCATCTTTTGTGCCATTCGGCGCACAAGCCCGCCCCGCCCAGGCGTGGCTGGGAACATTGATGGGAGTCGGAGAAAACCCCGGAAAGCCACGGGGTAAGGCGTATCAAACGCGTAACGCGGAACTCCGAGGGAGAGGGTATGAATGATTCATCTGATGAGATACGCAGAGTAC
>NZ_JARVSG010000007.1:0-196545 GCF_030209335.1 Pseudarthrobacter sp. fls2-241-R2A-168 | reverse complement strand
CAGCGGGCCATTCATCGACAATACGCACACATTGGATACGCAGGGGTGCCAGTAGCCGGAATCGGCAGCAGGATCGCGACCAGGATCCGGCGGGTAACCCCTTCCCCGTAAGGTACCCCCAAGTTTTTCCCAACGTACGGGCCGCACTATTTCGTGGGGCGACAGTACAAAGCCGGTCTCAACCACAGATGTGGAGGAGTCATGAAATCACGTCGAGAAGCTTTGAAGCTGGGCCTGCTGGGCGGCGTTGTCGCCGTCACCGGGTTGCAGCAGGGAGCGGGACTGGTTGGAGGAGTGCATGCGGAAGGCGCGGAGGGACCGGCCCCGGCAAGCCCCAGCACGCTGGCAGCCAACAACATGCCCGTACCCTACCGGGCGGTGTTTAAGCGTCCCCCGGAACTTGTCCCCTACGAAACAGGCCTTGATCCGGACGGCCAGCCCTTCGCCAGGTACTCGCTTTCGCAGCGGTTGGGGCAGGCCCAGATCGCTAGCGGCCCGTCAACCACTCTGGCCGGCTACAACGGGATATTTCCCGGTCCGTCAATTCAGGTTCAACAAGGTACGCGCACGGAGGTGCGGATCAGCAACAGATTGCCGGCCCAGGGCCTCCTGTATAGCGACCCATTCAACACGGTGACCCACCTTCACGGCTCCGCCTCGCTCCCCCAGTACGACGGCTATGCCAACGACCGTACAGCGCCCGGGCGCATCAAAAACTACCACTACCCGAACTGGCAGGCCGCCCGCACTCTTTGGTACCACGATCACAACCACATGCTCACCGCACAGGGCGTGTACTCGGGCCTTGCCGCTTTGTACACGATCACCAACTCCCTCGAACGGGAGCAACTCCCCCAAGGCGAATTCGACGTGCCGATCCTGGTGTCCGACGTAATGCTGAATGCCGACGGATCGCTCGGTTACAACGACAACGGCCACGCCGGACTTTGGGGTGACATCATCATGGTGAACGGTGTGCCTTGGCCCACTATGAAGGTCAAACCGCGGATCTACCGGTTCCGGTTCCTGGTTGGCTCCATCACCAGGTCCTACCGGTTCTCGCTCTCCACCGGCGATCCGTTCTACGTGGTAGGAACCGATGCCGGAATGACGCCCACCGTTCAGGCAGTTTCCTCGTGGCGGCAGGGGACGGCGGAGCGCTACGAGGTCCTGATCGACTTCCGCAAGTACAAGCCGGGCCAAAGCGTCGAGTTGCGGAATCTCAGCAACAAGAACAACGTGAACTTCGCCAACACCGGCAAGGTCATGAAGTTCGAAGTTGTTGCCGATGCTCCGTCTCCACGGCCGGAGTCACGATCGATCACCTCCATTCCCACCACACTGGATCCCGGTGAGCATCCCACAAAAGCCGAGGGCGGACTGGACACGATGTCGCTGACCCCGGACATGGCCGTGGCCAGGAGAACCTTGCGTGTTCGGCGTGAGGGCGGCGAATGGACCATCAACGGCGATACGTGGGACGACGTCGAGAAATCAGGATTCAGGAAGTGCTTCGCAAATCCGCAGCGCAACCAGGTTGAAGAGTGGACCATCGTCAATGAATCCGGCGGATGGTTCCATCCTGTCCACATCCATTTGATCGATGGGAAAATCATTGGCCGCAACACTAACGGCGGCAAACCCTTTGCCTGGGAAAACGGGCCGAAGGACGTCTTTTACGCCGGCGAAAACGAGGCTGTCACCGTGCTCATGCAGTTCGATACCGGCAAGCACGAGGGCGGCCGCTACATGGTCCACTGCCATAACCTCGTGCACGAGGATCACGACATGATGGTCCAGTTCGCGGTCGGTGACCTGGAAAACAACGATCCCATCACCTCCGACGCGCCCGTCGTGGAAAACACCCCCGAAGGGGCATTTGCCTCCACCTACAAGCCCTCCTATCCGGCCGGCACCTGACGTGAACGTGAAGTTTCTGCTCCCGCTCGCCGTCGTCCTCTCCATAGCGCTGGCTGGCTGTACCGGCCAGCCGGTCAGCTCAACACTCCCCGCGACGCCCAACGCGGCAGCACCACAAGCGGAGGAAGGCCAGGACGTCGGGAACAGCCGGCCCACGGTCGGTTACGACGGGCTCATGGTACGACGGCGTGTGGTGGTCGCCGTCCACTCCGCAATGGACGCAGATCTGGCCGGCCTGCGCATGAAGCTGGAATCGGCGGCCGAGCAGCAGGGCCTGACCCTGGCCGACATGTCACCTGACGTACTGGAACCGGCCATCCTCGAGCATGTTATGCCCGAGGTCCTGGTGGCGCTGCCGGCCTCGGCCACGCTTGATGACGGCCGGTCCCTGGTTACCCAGGTGTCCGGTCCGGACACGGAACGGCTCGGCGCTGAGCATTTCCACGTCCTCCAGGCCTTGATCCACGATCTGCGCTTCAGCATTCCCACCCCCGACCCCGGCGCCCTGGCGTTGGCTGTCGACAGGGAGGGAATACTCGCTGACGCCCTCGGGAACTACCGGACCACAGCCGTCAACGGCAGCCTCGATATCAGCTACACCGGACCGCTGCTCGGCGACGAGGTAGTCGAAAGCGTGCGGTCCGGCATTGCCCGCCAGGCACACGCTGCGGCTTCGGCAGTCACCGTGGAACCGGCCTCCACAGACGGCACCGGAGTGGACATGGCATCGGAACCGCCTTGGCAGCCTGAAACAACCCAGGAGGCGCACAGCTCTTCCCACGGCTGACTGAAGCCGGAACCAGGAAGCTTGCGGCCACTGACCCCCACCGGCCAACGATGGCGGGTCAGTGGCGCTTCCCGATGCCGGCGCCCACCACAGCACCGAGGCCCAGTCCCAGCGCGAAACCAATGAACGGGCTGTCAAAGACAGCCAGGCCCATGGCTATTCCGACGGCGGCGCCCACAAGGCAGCAGATCCACAGAGGTTTGTTCATCGGCACCGATGCTACCCGCCGCCCTGCGTTTCACCACGGATGCAGGGCGGGGAACGCCGGCCTTCCGGGGCCTCAGCCGTCGTAAGCCTTCTGCAGCTCCGCGATGTCCAGCTTCCGCATCCCCAGCATCGCCTGCATCGCCCGCTGGGAACCGAGCGGATCGGTCCCGGCGATCAGTGAGGTGAGCACGGACGGGATGACCTGCCAGGAAACACCGAAGCGGTCCTTGAGCCAGCCGCACTGGCTTTCGCTGCCGCCGTCGGTCAGGGCTGACCAATAGCGGTCCACCGTATCCTGGTCCTCGCAGTCGACCATAAACGAAACAGCTTCGGTGAACATGGCGCCGCGCGCACCGTTCAGCGCGGTGAAGGGGCGGCCTTCGAGCTCGAATTCGACGGCGACGACTTGTTTTTCGGGGCCCGGCGCTCCTTCGAGACGTGAGACGTTCAGGATCCTGGAATTGTCAAAAACCGAGGTGTAGAACTGGGCTGCCTGTTCCGCCTCGTTCTCGAACCACAGACAGGTTCCGATGGTGCGTGGCATAGGTTGCTCCCTTCCGGCTTGAGCCTAGTGGCGGCATTCGAAAGGCACAACGGTCTCAGGCGCCGTCCGGGTCCTGTGCTGCCCCCGGCGCGGGAAGCTGGCTGACGAGCCCCACAGTATTGCCCTCGCTGTCCCTGATGAAGGCCATCCACTCATCCGTGCCGGCCGGCCCCAGCAGCCCGTCACTGTGGCTGAAGATGATGTGCGCATCTGTAACGACTTCGACTCCCCTGCCCCTAAGCCCGGCCACAGCCGTCCTCACATCGGGAACCTCGAGGTAGAGCAGCGCCCGCGGGGCTTCCCGCTCCAGCAACAGCCGCAGGCCGTCGAGGTCGAAGAATACCAGGCCGGGCGGGTCGAATACGGCTGTGGGCTGGACGTCGAGGAGTTCCGAATAGAAGTCCGCCGCCCGCCCGAGGTCGCCTGCGTACTGCGCTACCTGGATCAACCGCATGTCCTGCCCTTCCCGATGCCCGGATTTGTCCATCCTGCCCAGTTGCGGGGGCAGGTACAAGGGGTGGCGGCGGACGGCAACCGGCAGCATGTTGACATTGCTAGGCTCGAATCCATGACTCCTCCAATCCAGCGGCCCGTGCATGTTCTTTCCAAGGGAACCATTGCAGCCGCAGCCGTCACGGACGCCGTCCTGATCCTGGTGTTTGCTGCCGTGGGCCGGGACGCACACCAGCGTGGCGATGTGGTGGCCGGCGTGTTCCTGACAGCGTGGCCGTTCCTGGCCGGAGCGGCCCTGGGCTGGCTGGCCTCCAAAGCCTGGCGTAACCCGCTGGCCGTGCGCCGGACCGGCCTGGCAGTCTGGCTCGGAGCCTTGGCCGGCGGCATGGTGCTCCGGCTCCTCACCAGCCAAACCGTCGTACTGCCGTTCATCATCGTCGCCTTGCTGAGCCTGGGCCTGCTGCTGGTCGGCTGGCGCCTGGTGTGGGCAGGAGCACGCCGGCTCCGGAATAACTGACGCAGGGCGCGGATGATCCCGCGGGGTCCGGACCGGAATGTAATAGGCTGGCAGCACCCAGAAGCCTGCCGGGCCCTGCTACGGCGCAACAGATCCGAAAGGATTAAACGTGATCACCGCTTTCGTTCTGATCAAGACCGACGCTGCCCGCATTCCTGAAACTGCCGAAGAGATCTCAGCAATCGAGGGCATCAGCGAGGTTTATTCAGTGACGGGTGAATGGGACCTGATCGCGGTGGCACGGGTACGGCAGCACGAGGACCTTGCCGATGTCATTGCCGACCGGCTTTCCAAGGTGCCCGCAGTGGTCCACACCACCACGCATATCGCATTCCGCGCCTACTCCCAGCACGATCTGGACGCAGCCTTCGCCCTCGGTTTCGAGTAGCAGGCCGCACCCGTCAGGAACGGCTGAGCGACACCCATTTCTCGAGCACCGCGGCAGCAGCCCCGGACCCGATGGATTCTGCTGCCCGCGCATAGGCAGTCCGCATGCGTTCGAGCAATGGACCTTCCGCGGCGGCGTCAAAAGCTACCAGTCCGGCTGCTGCGTTGAGGAGGACGGCGTCCCGGGCCGGGCCCTCCTTGCCCGCGAGGACATCGCGGACAACAGCAGCGTTGGCGCGGGCATCTCCGCCCCGAAGCTGGTCCACCGTTGCACGTTGGATGCCGAGGTCCTCAGGGGAGAACACCTGCTCCACCACGGTGCCGTTCCGGATTTCCCAGACGGTCGAGGGGCCGGTGGTAGTGAGCTCGTCCAGGCCGTCATTGCCGCGGAACACCAGGCCCCGGCTCCCCCGCTGGGCCAGGACACCGGCCACCAGCGGCGCCATCCGCGCGTTGGCGACGCCGACCGCCGACGCCTGAACCCTGGCAGGGTTGGTCAGCGGTCCCAGGAAATTGAAGGCAGTAGGAATCGCCAGTTCCTTCCGCGGCACGGCCGTGTGACGGAAAGACGGATGGAACACCTGCGCGAAACAGAAGGTGATTCCCGCCACCTCGGCGTTGCGGGCCACCTGGTCGATGGACAGGTCCAGCCGGACTCCCAAAGCCTCCAGCACATCCGCTGACCCGGACGACGACGACGCCGCGCGGTTGCCGTGCTTGACCACTTTGGCGCCGGCCCCGGCAGCAACCAGGGCGGCCATGGTGGAAATATTAACGGTGTTGAGTTGGTCACCGCCGGTACCGACGATGTCCAGCTTTTCGCCGGAAATCGAGACCGGATTCGCGTGGGCCAGCATGGCATCCACGAGGCCTGAGAGCTCTTCGACGGTTTCGCCCTTGGCACTGAGGGCAACCAGGAATCCCGCGATCTGGGCCGGTGTCGCCTCCCCGGACATGATGGTATCCATGGCCCACGCGGTGCTGTCCGCGGTGAGGTCCTTGCCGTTGATCAGGGCCGAAATCAGCCGGGGCCACGTGTTGTCCGCCAATGCCGCAGATGCCTGTGAAGTCACTTACTGATGCTATCGAGGGATAGCAGCGGCTGACCAATGTGAACCGTCAAGGGAACTTTTCCGGGCGATTTCGCGTCTTTGTAGAAAAAGTCCTCCGAAAAGCCGGTTTGCGTTGGGCAGCACGGAGTTTTACAGACATAATGTCTATGTGACATCTGCGACCCATGCCCCCAGTACCCCGGCGCACCCCACGCTGAACCGCCCCAATATGGTTTCCGTTGGAACCGTAGTGTGGCTCTCCAGCGAGTTGATGTTCTTCGCCGGTCTCTTCGCCATGTACTTCACGCTCCGCTCCACCAGCGGCGAGATGTGGGCCGAAGAGACAGCCAAGCTCAACTTCCCCTTTGCGCTCGTCAACACGATCGTCCTCGTGGCCAGTTCCTTTACTTGCCAGATGGGCGTCTTCGCCGCCGAGAGGCTGCAGCCGCGCAAAACAGGCGGGGCTTTCCAGTTCGCCCGCTGGGGTATGAACGAATGGTTCACCCTCACATTCCTGATGGGTGCGTTCTTCGTCGCCGGCCAGGCCACTGAATACGCGATGCTGGTTTCCGAGCACGTTTCGCTCTCCTCCAACGCCTACGGTTCGGCCTTCTACATGACCACCGGCTTCCACGGCCTCCACGTGATCGGCGGGCTTGTTGCCTTCCTTCTGATCATGGGCCGTTCCTTCGCCGCGAAGAAGTTCGGGCACTTCGAAGCCACGTCAGCGATCGTCACCTCGTACTACTGGCACTTTGTGGATGTCGTCTGGATCGGCCTCTTCCTGGTCATCTACGTCCTCAAGTAGCCAGCTTTGATTCTTTTTCTACAAGAGGCAGAATTTCAGGTAGCGGCTCCCGGAGCCCGCCCAGGATCGAATAAAGGAACCACCACGTGAAGGCACTCTCGCAAAAGCGGCGACACCCACTGGCAGTCATTGCCCTCCTACTGATGGGCCTCCTCATCACTGGCGGGCTGTATGCCGTGGCCACCACCGTCAACGAGGCCAAGGCTTCCACCACCACGTACAGCACAAGTGACGTCGAGGAAGGCGGGAAGCTTTTCGCCGCCAACTGCGCCACCTGCCACGGCATGGGCGCCAGCGGTTCCAAGGATGGTCCGTCGCTCGTGGGTGTCGGCGCTGCTGCCGTCGACTTCCAGGTTGGTACCGGCCGCATGCCCATGCAGATGAACGGCCCCCAGGCGCTGAAGAAGCCTGTTCAGTTCAACGACGAACAGACCCACCAGCTTGCAGCCTATGTCGCCTCCCTGGGCGCCGGCCCGGCTCTTCCTGAGGAAAGCCTGTTGGACGAAAAGGGTGACGCGGCTGCCGGTGGCGAACTCTTCCGCACCAACTGCGCCATGTGCCACAACGCTGCTGCGGCCGGCGGTGCGCTCACCCGCGGCAAGTTCGCTCCCGCCCTGGCCGATGTTTCGGGCAAGCACATCTACGAGGCAATGGTCACCGGTCCGCAGAACATGCCGGTCTTCAGTGATTCCAACATCACCCCTGAGGGCAAGCGCGATGTCATCACCTTCCTCAAGCAGATTGAAACCAACGGCTCCCCCGGCGGCGCTGACCTGGGATCCCTCGGCCCCGTGGCTGAAGGCCTGTTCGTCTGGGTTGCAGGCCTCGGCGTCATCATTGCTTTCACCATCTGGCTGACCTCCCGGACGTCTTAGCACTTCCGGAACACCAAACTTCTGCTGACGAGTCAGCAGTTTGATATTAGAAACTAACCCGGCATCCGCCGGGACGAGAGAAGGATGAGGCGAATTATGGGCAACCATAGTGACGGCAGTCCGAACCACTCGGGCACCGTAGCTACGGCTGGTCAGAATGAGGTGGAGAAGTTTCAGGATCCTGGAATTCCTCCGCACCGTTTGCGCCTGGCTGACACGGACCCGAAGGCCGCAAAGCGGGCAGAACGGCAGGTCGCCTTACTATTTGGCATTTCTGTTGTTGGCACCCTGATCTTCCTGGTGGCGTACTTCGCCATCGATCTGGGGGCCGGTGAATCAACGATTGAAAGCATCCGGCTCCAGAACATGCTGCTGGGTATCGGTACCGCGTTCGCGATGCTGGGCATCGGAACCGGCATCGTGCACTGGGCCAAGGCCCTGATGCCGGACCACGAAGTCTCCGAAGAGCGTCACGCGATCCGTTACGAGGAGGACCGCCAGGCCGCTGTCCGGATCGTTGACGACATCGTGGAAGAGACGGGCATCAAGCGTCGCCCGCTGATCCGCAACACCCTGCTTGGTGCCGTTGCGTTGGCTCCGCTGCCCGCAGTTGCCCTTTTCGGTGACCTGGGTCCGCGTCCCGACAACAAGCTCGCACACACCATGTGGGCCCCCGCGGACGGAAAGCTCAAGCGCCTCGCCCGGGACCCCGACGGGACCCCGATCAAGGCATCCGATGTCACCATCGGCTCAGCCTTCCACGTCATTCCGGAAGGCCTCAACGAACTCCACGAGGGCAAGCTCAACGAAAAGGCCAAGGCCGTTGTGCTGCTCATGCGCCTGGATCCCGCTTCCCTGAACCCTTCCGAGGGCCGCGAGGACTGGGGTTACAACGGCATCGTTGCCTACTCCAAGATCTGCACCCACGTCGGTTGCCCGGTTGCTCTGTACGAGCAGCAGACGCACCACCTGCTGTGCCCGTGCCACCAGTCCACCTTTGACCTCACTCAGGAGTGCAAGGTGATCTTCGGCCCCGCCAGCCGGCCTCTCCCCCAACTGCCCATCGCAGTTGACGACGAAGGCTACCTGGTCGCCACCAGCGACTTCAAAGAACCTGTAGGACCAAGTTACTGGGAGCGTGATATGCATGAGCGCAGCATCAACAGCTGAGCCCGCTTTCGTCGCCAAAACCAAGACAGGCCGGTTCACCGACTTCGTCGATTCACGTGTTGGCGGTTCCGGAATCCTCCGCGAATTCGGCCGCAAGGTCTTCCCCGACCACTGGTCCTTTATGTTCGGCGAAGTGGCCCTGTACTCCTTTGTCATCCTGCTGCTGTCCGGCACGTTCCTGACATTCTTCTTCGATCCGTCCATGGCAGAGACGCACTACGACGGCTCGTACGTGCCCCTCAAGGGCGTTGAGATGTCAGTGGCCTACAGCTCATCCCTGGACATCTCCTTCGACGTCCGCGGCGGCCTGTTCATGCGCCAGGTCCACCACTGGGCAGCGCTGCTGTTCGTAGCCTCCATCGCCGTGCATATGCTCCGCGTCTTCTTTACCGGAGCCTTCCGCAGGCCCCGCGAGATGAACTGGGTGGTGGGCAGCGTATTGCTCATCCTGGCCATGGCTGCCGGCTTCACCGGCTACTCCCTCCCCGATGACCTGCTGTCCGGAAACGGCCTGCGCATCATCGACGGCGTGATCAAGTCCATCCCGGTCGTGGGAACCTACATCTCGTTCTTCCTCTTCGGCGGGGAATTCCCGGGCACGGCCATCATCGGCCGCCTGTACATGCTGCACATCCTGCTTGTCCCGGCACTGATCCTGCTGATGATCGTCCTGCACCTGTTTATGGTGGTCGTCCACAAGCACACCCAGTACCCCGGCCCGGGACGCAACGACAATAACGTTGTGGGCTATCCCCTGGGCCCGGTCTACGCAGCGAAGGCCGGCGGATTCTTCTTCATCGTCTTCGGCGTGCTCGCCCTGATGGCCGGTTTCTTCACGATCAACCCGATCTGGAACTACGGTCCGTACGACCCCTCCCCGGTGTCCGCCGGTACCCAGCCCGACTGGTACATCGGATTTGTTGACGGCGCGCTGCGCCTGATGCCCGGCACTTTGGGTAACTGGCACGTAGAGCAGAACTGGTTCGGCTTCGTATTCACCTTCAATGTCCTGCTTCCGGCCCTTGTGCCGGCCGGGATCCTGTTCACGGTGATGTTTATGTACCCGTGGATTGAGCGGTGGATCACCAAGGACGACCGCGAGCACCACGTGCTGGACCGCCCGCGCAACGCACCGACCCGTACTGCAATCGGTGTTGCCGGCTTCATCTGGTACTGCGTGATGTGGGCTGCGGCCGGTTCTGACCTCATCGCCACTCACTTCCATGTATCGCTCAACGACGTGACGTACTGGCTGCGTGCACTGTTCTTCATCGGGCCGATCATCGGTTTCGTCGTCGCCAAGCGCGTGGCCCTGGCCCTGCAGCGCAAGGACCGCGAGATCGCCCTCCACGGCCGGGAGACCGGACGTATTGTCCGCCTCCCGCACGGCGAGTTCATCGAGGTACACGCGCCGCTGGACGAGTACAAGCGTTACAAGCTGGTGGGCTTCGAATCCCCCGAGGTCCTGCCCGCTGTTCCCAACGAACACGGTGTGGTGACGCGCAAGGAGAAGCGCCGCGCGTTCCTCTCCCGCTGGTTCTTCGAGGACCGTGTTGCCCCGGCCACCCCGGCTGAGCTGGAAGCTGCCCACGGCCATGGCCATGCGGCAGTCGAAGCACCCGAGGAAGCCAAGAGCCTGAGCCACTAGGCCCAGTCATTCAGCACAGAGAAGGCCCGGTCCATGAGGACCGGGCCTTCTCTGTGTGCAGTTCCACTGTGTGCTTAGCTGTAAGGCCCCGCGCGGCGCCTGATATCAGCCGCGGAGCAACGTCAGTGGCTGCGGGACCGACGTGCACCCGGGCGCTGCAACGGAACCCACAGCTTGTAACGGTCGGCCCGGTAGTACGAGACCGAATAGTCCACCATGGTGCGGGCCACGAACGCATGGCGCTGGATCTTCAGCAAGGGTGCACCGACCTCGACATTGAGCAAGCGTGCTGTGGAGGGCGAAGCAGCCGTGGCCTCAATCATGTCCTCCCCCCACTCCATTACCAGGCCATACTGTTCGCTGAGCACGTTGTACAGCGAGGTGGGTGGCTCTCCATCGAGCAGGCCGGGAACCCGGTGGGCCGGGATGAAGTTCTCGTCGACGCTCATCGGCTCGCCGTCTGCCAGCAGAAGGCGCCGGAAACGGACCAGTGGGGTGCCCTCGTCCAGCTGGAGCTCGCGTGCCAGGAATGCGCTGGCCCCGATCTGTTCGAAGCTGAGGACTTTGGCGGCCGGGACCATGCCGCGGCGCTGCATCTCTTCGCTGTACGAGGTGAGCTTGACCTGCAGGTCCAGCTTCGGCCTGCGCACAAACGTGCCCAGCCCTACCACCCGCTCGATCACTTCTTCGCCCACCAGGGCATCAATCGCCTGCCGCACGGTCATCCTGGCGAGGCCGAAGCGCTCCGCCAGGTCGCGTTCCGAGGGCAGCGCCGATCCGGGCCGGCACGATTCGACGATATAGGTCCGGAGGATTTCACGCAGCTGAACATAGATGGCCGTACCGCTGGTCCGGTCAATCTCGCCGGCGATGGCTGCCGCGCTACCAGCCACGGGACTTTGCCGTTTGGTTGAGGATCACCCAGCCATTTTAGGACAGGTCTAGACCAGTGTGCGCCACAGTACAGGAGCATTTCGCTGATCACGGGAGGGTGCCGCTATATTGGACAGGAAAATTTCGATACCAGACGGATGGGGCCGTCATAAAGAAGGAGTCCCGTTGCCAACTCAGAAGGCCGTGGTCACAGCCTCAATCGGACTGCATGCGCGTCCGGCCGCCGTATTTGTCCGCGCGGTCACCGAAACCGGGCTGCCAGTGACCATCTCCAAGGCGGGTACCGCAGACGTTGATGCACGGTCCCTGCTGCAGGTGATGACGGCTGACTTCCATCACGGTTGCGAGGTGGAGCTCAACATCCCTGATGCAGCCCTCGACGGTCCACTGGGACGCGAAGAAGCACAGGATGTCCTCCAAACCCTTGGCAGGCTCCTGGAGTCGCAGGGAGCCGGGTAGCGCCCCTGCCGCGACTGTTCCTGGATTGCCCTGCAGGTGCTCCGGGAACGGCTCAACCAAGTGATACAACAACGACGGCGGGCCTCACCTTTCAGGTGAGGCCCGCCGTCGTTGTTTATTTCTTTGTGCCTAGTGGGCGTGGTCGCCGCGGCTGTATTCGTAGACCCAGCCAATGAGCGCTACCACGGCGAGGCCGGCGGCGATGAAAACGATCCAGAAGCCGACTGCCAGGCCAAGGAACCCTGTGGCGCAGGCGATGCCCAGGACCAGGGGCCACCAGCTCCACGGGCTGAAGTGGCCCTGTTCGCCGGCGCCCTCGTGGATCTCGGCGTCAGTGCGGTCCTCGGGACGCATGCCAACACGCTTGCCGGTGAAGCCGAGGTATCCGCCGATCATGCCGGCGAGGCCGCCGACCAGGAGGATGCCGAGGATACCGACCCACTCACCCCAGTTGGTGAGGAACCCGTAGACCAGCGAAACCGGTACGAAGAAGAAGACTCCGGAACCAAAGATCCATGATTCGATTTTCACTGTGCAGTGTCCTTCTGGTCGGCGTTACCGAGTACCTGGGCTGCGGGAGCCGGCGACTCGGCGGTGTGGACCTGTCGAAGCTCGGGGTGGTGCAGGTCAAGGGCGGGACGCTCGGAGCGGATCCGGGGCAGCGACGTGAAGTTGTGCCGCGGCGGCGGGCAGGACGTGGCCCACTCGAGCGAGGCGCCGAAGCCCCAGGGATCGTCCACCTGTACCTTTTCGGCACTGCGCCACGTGATGTAGACGTTCCAGAAGAACGGGATCAGCGATGCGCCCAGGACAAACGAGGCCACGGTGGAGAACTGGTTCATCCAGGTGAAGTTGTCCTCCACCAGGTAGTCCGCGTAACGGCGGGGCATGCCCTCGACGCCCAGCCAGTGCTGGATGAGGAAGGTGCCGTGGAAGCCGAGGAACAGGAGCCAGAAGTGGATCTTGCCCAGGCGTTCGTTGAGCATCTTGCCGGTCCACTTGGGCCACCAGAAGTAGAAGCCTGCGAACATCGCGAACACCACGGTGCCGAACACCACGTAGTGGAAGTGCGCCACCACGAAGTAGGAGTCGGAGACGTGGAAGTCCAGCGGCGGGGATGCCAGGATGATGCCGGTGAGGCCGCCGAAGAGGAAGGTGATCAGGAAGCCGATGCTCCAGAGCATCGGTGTTTCGAAGGTCAGCGATCCGCGCCACATGGTGCCGATCCAGTTGAAGAACTTCACGCCCGTGGGCACCGCGATCAGCATGGTCATGAAGGCGAAGAACGGCAGCAGCACGGCGCCGGTGACGTACATGTGGTGGGCCCACACGGTCACGGACAGGGCAGCGATGGCGATCGTTGCGTACACCAGGCCCTTGTAGCCGAAGATCGGCTTGCGGCTGAAGACCGGGAAGATCTCGGAAACGATGCCGAAGAACGGCAGCGCGATGATGTACACCTCGGGGTGGCCGAAGAACCAGAACAAGTGCTGCCAGAGGACGGCACCGCCGTTTTCGGGATCGAAGATGTGGGCACCGAAACGGCGGTCGGCACCGAGTGCGAACAGCGCGGCGGCCAGCGGCGGGAACGCCATGAGTACCAGAATGGCGGTGACCAGGGTGTTCCACGTGAAGATCGGCATCCGCCACATGGTCATGCCCGGTGCGCGCATGCAGATGATGGTGGTGATGAAGTTGACCGCACCAAGGATGGTGCCGAAGCCGGACAGTGCCAGGCCGAACACCCACAGGTCGCCACCGATGCCGGGGCTGAATGTGGTGTTGGACAGCGGCGCGTAGGCGAACCAGCCGAAGGAAGCGGCACCCTGCGGGGTGATGAAGCCGGACACCGCGATGGTGGAGCCGAAGAGGAAGAACCAGAAGGCCAGTGCGTTCAGCCGCGGGAACGCGACATCGGGTGCGCCGATCTGAAGGGGCATGATGACGTTCGCGAAGCCGGCGAAAAGCGGGGTGGCGAACATCAGCAGCATCACGGTGCCGTGCATGGTGAACAGCTGGTTGTACTGCTCCTTGGTCTGCAGGATCTGCATACCGGGCTCGAACAGTTCGGCGCGGATCAGCAGTGCCATCACGCCGCCGAGGCAGAAGAACACAAACGAAGCGATCAGGTACATGTACCCGATGGTTTTGTGGTCAGTGGAGGTGATCCAGTTGACGACGATGCGCCCCTTGGATTTGGGAACCACGGGAGCCGTGAGGACTCCGGTGGGTGCGGATTGAGTGTACGTAGCCACGTCGCTCCCCTTACTTAATTTCGTTCAGGTTCGGGTTGCGGTCGTACTCCACACCAAGGAGGCCCGTGTTACCGGCGGCCTTGAGCTCTTCCATGTGGGCCTGGAATTCAGCTTCCGACACCACCTTGACGCGGAACAGCATTTCGGAGTGGTACTCGCCGCAGAGTTCGGCGCACTTGCCGTCGTAGGTGCCCTCTTTAGTGGGGGTAAACCGGATGTAGTTGGTCTTGCCGGGGATCATGTCGCGCTTCTGCAGGAAGGCGGGAACCCAGAAGGAGTGGATCACGTCGCGTGCGTTGAGTTCGAGGTCAACGGACTTGTTGACGGGCAGGTACAGCGTGGGGAGCTGTTCCTTGTCGATCGTGTTACCCGTGAGGTGCGCCTGGACGCCGGCCTCGTGGAGGTCTTCTTCGATGACGTCGCCGGACTTGTAGTTGAAGTCCCAGGCCCACTGCTTGCCGCGGACATCAACAACGACGTCGGCGGGCTTGGAGCGGTCATCAATGGCCTGCTGGTCACGGTCAGTGAAGTAGAAGAACACCAGGACCATAAACAGGGGGATGGTCAGGTAAAAGACTTCCAGGGGAAGGTTGAAGCTGGTCTGCCGCGGGAATCCCACGGTGCCCTTGCGGCGCCGGTAGGCGACCAGGCACCAGACGATCAAGCCCCAGGTAATGATGCCCACAGCAAGGGCGGCAATCCATGAGTTGACCCAGAGGTCCATGATGCGGTCGCTGTTGTTGGTGGTGCCACGTTCTGTGGGCAGCCACCCCTTCTCTACCTCTGGCGAACATCCGGTCAAAACCAACGCGCCGGCAATTGCCAAGCTTGAGATCGTGGTGATCGTTTTGCGTCGGCTGCCGGTTCGGTTCTGCGAACTCACAGACGGCCCTTCCTACTTGTTGCTGTTGTCCGGGCAGCCCATCGGCGCCGCGGGCACACTAAAAGTTTTACTACTCGGTGTAGAGCTTACCGCTCCCCCGGGCGTTTCGCCCACATGTCGGCGCCGTGGCTCCCGCAGTGTTGATTGCGGGAGGCCACGGCGCCGGCACCAGGCGAAACAACCGGTTCTAGTGGAACGAATCTCCACAGGCGCAGGAGCCGCCGGCGTTCGGGTTGTCGATGGTGAAGCCCTGCTTCGAAATGGTGTCTTCGAAGTCGATGCTGGCGCCGCTGAGGTACGGAACGCTCATCTTGTCCACCACTACTTCAACGCCGTCGTAGTCGCGGACGGCATCTCCGTCAAGGAGGCGCTCGTCGAAGTAGAGCTGGTAAATCAGCCCTGAGCAGCCGCCGGGCTGCACGGCGACACGGAGGCGGAGGTCCGTGCGGCCTTCCTGCTCAAGGAGACTGCGGACCTTGCCTGCGGCGACGTCGGTCAGGTTGACCTCGTGGACGGGCAGCTCATCAGTAGCAGCGCTGGTGGTCTCGGTGCTGTTCTCATTGGTTGCGGTGCTCATTGGCCTACCTTCTTAGGACGGTCTGGCGGCCCCGCGCTAACGGTGGCCTGCCCCTACGGATACGGTATGGGCTATAGCTACATGCTACGCGGGGCGCACGTGTAGCTCTAACTCCTGACGTAACCATGCAGGGGCCGCTCTTGTTCCCGCGGAGCCTGGCCAGGACCTCAGGCTTCCTGGAGCCCGCCGCTGTCCATCCGCGCGAGCAGCAGCGCTTCGGCAAGGATGGCTTTCCGGAAATCCCCGAGATGCAGCGACTCGTTGGCGCTGTGGGCGCGCGAGTCCGGGTCCTCCACCCCCGTCACCAGGATCTGGACGTCGGGGTAGAGCTCCGTGAGGTCGGCGATGAACGGGATGGAACCGCCGATTCCGGTCTCCACCGCCGGCACGCCCCACGCCTCCCCCAGCGCCCACATGGCCAAGGCTGCGGCAGCCGAGGATGTGTCCGTCCGGAACGGGTTGCCGCTCTCCCCCGGCGTAAAAGTGACCTTCGCGCCAAAGGGGGCGTTGGACTCGACGTGCTTGCGGACTGCCGCCATGGCTTCTTCCGGCGACTGCCCGGGCGCCAGGCGCAGGCTGAACTTCGCCCGCGCCCTGGGCAGCAGCGTATTGGATGCCACATCCACGGCCGGCGCATCAAAGCCGATGATTGACAGGGCGGGTTTGGTCCAGAGCCGTGAGGCGATGCTGCCCGTGCCGGCGAGGCGGACGCCGTCGAGCACTGAAGCGTCGGCCCGGTAGTCGGCCTCGGGGAAATCCACTGAGGCGTTGTCAGTGGCGACGAGCCCCGGGATGGCGACGTTGCCGTCGTCGTCATGGAGGGTGGCAATCAGGCGCGCCAGCAGCGTGGGGGCATCAAGCACAGGGCCGCCGAACATCCCTGAGTGCACCGCGTGCTCCAGGACCTGGACTTCGATGGTTCCGTCCACCAGTCCCCGGAGGCTTGTTGTGAGGGCGGGTATGCCCACCTTCCAGTTGCTGGAATCCGCGACGACGATCACGTCGGCGCGGAGGAGTTCCCTGTTCGCCTCCAGGAAAGGCCTGAACGTGGGTGAGCCGGCTTCCTCTTCACCCTCGATAAAGAAGGTGACCCCCAGGCCAAGCTCCGCACCGAGGACCTCGGAAACTGCTGCATAAGCGGCGATGTGCGCCATGATGCCGGCCTTGTCGTCCGCAGCGCCACGGCCATACAGGCGGCCGTTCTTCTCGACGGCGGCGAAAGGTTCTGTTTCCCACAGTGCTTTGTCGCCTGCTGGCTGGACGTCATGGTGCGCGTACAGCAGGATGGTGGGCTTGCCTTCCGCGGCGGGACGGCGGGCGACGACGGCGGGGCCGCCGGGAGTGCCGTCCGGTTTGTCACAGCCGAGGATTTGAACGTCTTCGAGACCGGAATCCCGCAGCAGCACTGCTACGGCTTCCGCGCTCCGCTCAAGGGGCGACCTGTCAAAACTGGGCCAGGCGATACCGGGAATCGCCACGAGGTCCTTGAGGCGCGTGAGGGTCTGGTCAAAGGAACGGTCTATGGCGGCCCGGAGGTCTTGCGTAGCCGCGGCGGAGCCGGAACCGGCCGTTTGGGCACCGACGAAACTGACCGGGGTTTCCGGTGAGGGTGAAGTCATGGAAAAAACATTACCCCCGTCACATTGGGCGTTGCCGCAGGCATGCGTACAGACAGGAATCCGGCGCCCTCCCGCAAGGTATTCTGTTCAGGTGTTCGGACGTAAAAAGGAAGCGCCCTCGGCGCAGGAATTAATTGACCAGCAGGCTGCGGATGCTGCGGCGCGGCAGGGCGGCGTTGCCGGCAAGGGCGCCCCCACCCCAACGCGCAAGGCTCAGGAAGCGGCCCGCAGGCGCCCGCTGGTGCCCGAGGACCGCAAAGCCTCGAAGGCTGCCGAGCGGCAGGCCGTCCAGGACCAGCGCCTCAAGATGCGCCAGGCGCTGGATACCGGGGACGAGAAGTTCCTCCCGCTCCGGGACAAGGGGCCGCAGAAGAGGTTCGCCCGTGACTACGTGGATGCACGGTTCAGCCTCGGCGAATACCTGATGTTCGGCGCCTTGGTATTTGTCCTGGTGTCCTTGGTGGTGCCGGCGTCCAGCGACATGATGATCTATGTGCTGGGTGGTTTCTGGGTAATGTTCCTGGCCGTCTTCGTGGACGTGTTCATCCTCTCCCGCAAGCTCCGCAAGCGGCTGGCCGAAAAGTTCGGCGAGGTGGAGCGCGGCACCGTTTGGTACGGCTCCATGCGCTCACTGCAGTTCCGCAAGCTCCGGCTGCCCAAGCCCCAGGTCAAGCGCGGGCAGTACCCGGCCTGACCAGTGCGGCGGCGCCCGCGCCCCACAGAGCAAAAACAACCCCGGCGGGATGACCCGCCGGGGTTGCCCCGTTAAGACTACAAAGCCGGCTGGGCCGCGCGGCTCTTCGCCAACTGCTTGTTGATGCGGGCAGCCCAGAAGGGTCCTTCATACAGGAAGGCCGTGTAGCCCTGCACCAGGGTTGCTCCGGCGTCGAGCCTGTCCTGGACATCCTGGGCAGTCTCCACGCCGCCAACCGCCACCAGGGTCAGCGAATCGCCAGTAATTTCCTTAAGACGCCGCAGCACGTCCAGGGAGCGTTGTTTCAGCGGTGCGCCGGAAAGGCCGCCTGCACCGCATTTTTCCACTTGCTCCGCGGGGCTGGCCAGACCGGTGCGGGCAATGGTGGTGTTGGTGGCGATGATGCCGTCCAGCTTCAGGTCCAGCGCAAGGCGGGCAACGTCGTCGATATCCTCATCGCTCAGGTCGGGCGCGATTTTCACCAGCAGGGGAACGTGGTGGCCGGCAGCACGGTCTGCTTCTTCTCCCACTGCCGTGAGCAGCGGCCGGAGGCTCTGAACATCCTGCAGGAGCCGCAGCCCGGGCGTGTTGGGCGAGCTGACGTTGACCACCAGGTAGTCCGCGGCGGGGGCGAGGCTGCGGGCACTGACCAGGTAGTCCTCCACGGCGTCTGCCAGTTCCACCACCTTGGTCTTGCCGATGTTGACGCCGATGACGGGGCGAACAGAAGGGTGCCTGCGTTGAAGGGCAGCCCTGGCAGCCTTCAGCCGCGGGGCCACGGCAGTGGCGCCGTCGTTGTTGAATCCCATCCGGTTAATCACGGCCCGGTCTTCAATCAGGCGGAACAGGCGCGGCTTTTCGTTGCCGGGCTGGGCCTGGCCGGTGATGGTTCCCACCTCGACATGGCCGAAGCCGAGCTCAGTGAGGGCTTCAATGCCGTGGCCTTCCTTGTCGAAGCCCGCGGCAAGGCCAAAGGGCGAGGGAAAGGTAATCCCGAACGCCGTTGTCTGCAGAGATGGTGCCGGCGCTGTCAGTTTCGCCAGGACTTTCCCTGCTCCCGAGCGGTGCGCGAGCCTGATGCCCTTGAATCCGATCTTGTGGGCGCGCTCGGCGTCCATCCATGAAAAGGCCAGCCTGAAGAATGTGGGGTAAACGCGCATGCATCCTAGTTTTCCGTCTTGTTGGCGCCACACCAAAACGGAGCGGCCACGAGACGAACCGGGACCTCCACGGACCGGGCCGGACGAGGCAAAGGAACTGGAAGGCGGATTAGCATAAAGCCATGGAATGGCAGCGGGACATCCTGGGCGAGGAATTCGAATCCTATGCCTTTTCCGCCGTCGGGGACGACGCGGTGGAGCGGACGGCCACGCTGGTCCGGTTCCGGCCGGCCCACCAGGAATCAGGGCAGCGGGAGTCCAGCCAGGAGCCAGTTGCATCCACGAAGCCCCGGAGGGCCGTCCTCTTCCTGCACGGCTGGAGCGACTACTTCTTCAATGTTGACCTGGCCCGTTTCTGGTCGTCCGCAGGCTACGACTTTTACGCCCTGGATATGCACAACCACGGACGCAGCCTGCGCCCCGGATCCCCAGGCGGATATGTGTCCGATCTGGCCGACTATGACGCTGAAATTGAGACGGCATACCGGCTCATCGGCCAGGAGGGCGCTGCCGCCCCGCTGACCCTGATGGGCCATTCGACGGGCGGGCTGGTTGCGGCATTGTGGGCAAGCAGGCACCCCGGGGCCGTGTCGCAGCTGATCCTCAACAGTCCGTGGCTGGAGATGCATGGGAGCGCCCTGGTCCGGCGCGCGGCCTACGGCATGGTGGGGCCGGTAGCACGTTTCCGTCCGGAGGCGGTGCTGCGCCTGCCGCCGCGCGGCTTCTACTGGCGCACCATCAGCAGCGCGGCGGAGGGCGAATGGGCCCTGGATGACCAGTACCGTCCGCCCATGGCGTTTCCGGTCCGGGCGGGCTGGCTCACCGCCGTACTCGCCGGCCACGCAAGGGTGGCACGCGGCCTCAACCTCGAGGTCCCGGTGTTGGTGCTGTTGTCCCGCGGAAGCGCCAATGGCCTCTTCTGGTCGGAGGAGATGCGGCGGACCGACGCCGTGCTTGACGTCAACGTTATTGCCGCCCGGGCCCTCACCCTGGGCCGCACGGTCACGGTTGAAAGGATCGACGGTGCCCTGCACGATGTGTTCCTCTCCCAAGCTGCCGTCCGCGCCGACGCCTACGAGAGGCTGGCGCGCTGGCTCGTTGCCTATGGCGGGACGGCGTGAAGGTGGAAGCGTGACCTGCCCCGGATGGCCCTACTGTGCGGCGTCTCTTGCCGGGCCGGCAGCGTCAACGGCACCGCCGTACCGGCGGTCCCGGCGGGCGTACTCTTCCACTGCAGTCCACAGGGTGCGGCGGTCGACGTCGGGCCACAGGGTGTCCATAAACACAAACTCGGCGTAGGCGGACTGCCAGAGCATGAAGTTGGACAGCCTCTGCTCTCCGGAGCTCCGCAGGAAAAGGTCCACGTCCGGGAGGTCGGGCTCGTCAAGGTATTTCTGGATAGTGCGCTCGGTGATGGCGCCGGGCTTGAGCCTTCCAGCTGCAACGTCCGCGGCGATGGCGGAGACAGCGTCCGTGATTTCCGCCCGGCCGCCGTAATTAACACACATGGTTAACGTGCACGTACTGTTGCCGGCCGTGAACTCTTCTGCCTCTTCGAGTTCGCGGATGACTGAGCCCCACAGCCGCGGCCGGCGGCCGGACCAGCGGACCCGGACGCCCCATTCGTCGAGCTGGTTCCGCTGCCGCCGCAGCACGTCCTTGTTAAATCCCATCAGGAAGCGCACCTCCTCAGGGGAACGCCGCCAGTTTTCGGTGGAGAAGGCGTAGACGCTCACGTACTCAATCCCCAGCTCGATGGCCCCGGCCATCACATCCAGCAGTGCCGGCTCGCCGGCCTTGTGCCCTTCGATTCGGGGCAGCCCCCGCTGGTTGGCCCAGCGGCCATTGCCGTCCATCACAATGGCCACGTGGCGCGGAATGAACTCTGACGGGATGGACGGCGCCACGGCGCCGGAGGGATGCGGGTAGGGCGCAACCACGGGGTGGCTCCGCTTCGGGGCTGCGTTGTTCTTTTTTCCCAGGGCCACTGTCAGCTGCGCTCCACATGTTTGAGGGACTTCAGTACTCGTTCAAGATGCCATTGCAGGTATGCGGCCACCAGGCCGCCTGCTTCCTTGCGGTGTACCGGTAGTGAGGCGTCTGCCGTTGCCCAGTCCCCGGTCAGGAGCGCGGCCAGCAACACCACCGTTTCCGGTGCGGGCGCCGGTGATCCCGGCGGCCTGCATCCGGCGCAGACCATCCCGCCCAAAGGCGCCGAAAAGGCGTTGTGGGGCCCAGCCTGTCCGCAGCGGGCACAGTCCGTGAAGCTCGGCGCCCAGCCGCCGGTGGCGAGGGCCCGGAGCAGGTAGGAGTCCAAAATCAGCCCCGCGGCATGTTCGTCCCGGCTCAGCGAAGCAAGTGCCCCGACCAGCAGGTTGTACTGTGCGGTTCCCGATTCGCCATCGACGTCCGTGAGTTTTTCGGCTGTCTCCGTCATGGCGGCGGCAACCGTATACCGGCCATAGTCTGCGGCGATGCTGCCGCCATAGGCCCCTTTGGCCACTGCCTGGGTGACGATATCCAGGCTCTTCCCGGACACAAGCTGCAGGTCCGCCACCATAAAGGGCTCGAGGCGGGCGCCGAACCGGCTGCTGGTCCGCCGGACGCCCTTGGCGACGGCACGGACCTGGCCATGGTGTTTGGTCAGGAGCGTGATGATGCGGTCCGCCTCACCCAGTTTGTGGGTACGGAGGACGACGGCGTCGTCCCGGTACGCGCGGGAGGCGAAAGAGTGTTGGGCCACGCCTTATCTTCCCATTTCTTTGCGGTGCGGCCTCGCGCCGCTCCCGGACAGCCGCCCCCGGACAGGAGTGACGCCCCTGCCATTGTGCCGCCGGGCATTGCCCGGCGGCACAATATCCGGCATCAGCCCTGGGCGTCCCGGATGGCGCGGTTGACTGCTGAGATCACGGCTTTGAGGGAGGACATGCTGGTGTTGGCGTCGATACCCACGCCCCACAGCACGCGTTCCCCCACGGCGCATTCGACGTAGGCGGCGGCCATGGCGCTTCCGCCTTCAGAGAGGGCGTGCTCGCTGTAGTCCAGCACCCGGACGTCCACGCCGTCCTCGCCCAGGATGCTCAGCAGTGCGGCGATGGGACCGTTGCCGGTCCCTGTGCGCTGGACCTCAACGCCGTCCACGGTGAGGGAGGCGTGCAGCGTCATGCCGCCGTCGGCATCTGTTTCTGTCTTGACCCCGCCCAGGGAGTAGCGTCCCCACTGCCCGTCAGCTTTCCCGGACGGCAGGTACTCGTCCTGGAAGACCTGCCACAGCTGGGCTCCGCTGACTTCGCCGCCCACGGTGTCCGTGCGCTTCTGGATGACGCCGGAGAATTCGATCTGGGCGCGCCGCGGCAGGTCCAGGCTATGCTCGTTCTTGAGCAGGTAGGCCACGCCGCCCTTGCCCGACTGCGAGTTGACCCTGATCACTGCTTCGTAGCTGCGGCCCAGGTCCTTGGGATCCACGGGCAGGTACGGAACCTGCCAGGTGAAGTCGGCCACGTCCTTGCCGGCGGCGGCTGCGTCGCGCTCCAGGGCCTCGAAGCCCTTCTTGATGGCGTCCTGGTGCGATCCCGAGAACGCGGTGAACACGAGGTCGCCGCCGTAGGGGGAACGCTCCGGGACGGGCAGCTGGTTGCAGTACTCGACGGTCCGGCGGACGTCGTCGATGTTGGAGAAGTCGATCATGGGGTCGATGCCCTGGACAAAGAGGTTCAGGCCCAGGGTGACCAGGTCCACGTTGCCGGTCCGCTCACCGTTGCCGAAGAGGCAGCCTTCAATCCGGTCCGCACCGGCCATGTAACCCAGTTCCGCGGCCGCGACGCCCGTCCCGCGGTCGTTGTGCGGGTGCAGGGAGAGGATGATGCCCTCCCGCGGGTGCAGGTGGCGGCTCATCCACTCGATCGAATCGGCGTAAACGTTGGGGGTGGCCATTTCCACGGTGGCGGGCAGGTTGATGATGACCTGGCGGTCAGCGGAGGCTTCAAACACATCGGCGACAGCGTTGCAGACGCGAACGGCATATTCCAGCTCGGTGCCGGTGAACGATTCCGGGGAGTACTCGTAGGTCACGTGTGTGTCCGCGAGGGTCTCCTCGTACTTCTTGCACAGGCGTGCGCCCTGGAGCGCGATGTCCAGGATTCCGTCCTCGTCCTGGTTGAACACCACCCGGCGCTGCAGCACTGACGTGGAGTTGTAGAGGTGGACAATGGCCTGCTTGGCCCCGACCAGCGACTCATAGGTCCGTTCGATCAGGTGCTCGCGGGCCTGGGTCAGGACCTGGATGGTGACGTCGTCCGGGATGTGGTTGCCCTCAATCAGCTGGCGGACGAAGTCGAAGTCCGTCTGGGAGGCCGAGGGGAAGCCGACTTCGATCTCTTTGTAGCCCATCCGGACCAGCAGGTCGAACATCTTCATCTTGCGGGCCGGGCTCATCGGATCGATCAGGGCCTGGTTGCCGTCGCGCAGGTCCACAGCACACCAGCGCGGAGCCTTGGTGATGATCTTGTCCGGCCAGGTGCGGTCCGGCAGCTCAACTTTGATCTGGTCCTGGAACGGCGTGTAACGGTGGGCGGGCATTCCGGAGGGCTTCTGTGCGTTTCGCATTACTATCGGGGCCTTTTCTGTGGTTCTTCTTTGAAAGGGTGGCCGGGCAACACAAACTCCGCAGCGAGGGTGGCCTTGCGCTAGATCGCGTCTGAGGCCTCGCCGCGGCAGCTAAGAAGAAGAAGCTCTGCACGCACCTTTTGAGGGTAGCACGCATGCGTAAGATGAAAGGGCACTACCGTCCGTTACGTCCACCATGCAGACGCCGCCCGGTATCCAGCTGGCCGCGGCTCTTCGTCAGAAGGAGCTTCCGTGCCCATTTCGGGGATCGACCTGTCCACCTTTGATAACACTGTCCGGCCGCAGGATGACCTCTACCAGCATGTGAACGGGGCCTGGCTCAAGGCCACCGAGATTCCCGATGACCGGCCCCTCGAAGGCACGTTCACCGCGCTGCGCGACGGATCGGAAATCGCCGTCCGCGACATTATCGAGGAAGCGGCCGCGAAGGGCGCGGACGCCAGCGGCATCGAGCGGAAAGTGGGTGGGCTCTACAGCAGCTTCATGGACGAAGCAGCTGCGGAGGCCAAGGGGATGGAACCGATCCGCCAGCGCCTGGCCGACGTTTTTGCGACCACGTCCGTGGCGGACCTTGTGTCCCTGGCGGGCCGGCTGTTCCGCGCCGATGTTGGCGGACTTTTCTACATCTACCCGGCACCGGATGCAGGGAACCCGGACCGCGTCCTCCTTTACACGGGACAGGGCGGCCTCGGGCTGCCGGACGAGTCCTACTATCGGGAAGAAAAGTTCTCGGCGATGGTCACCGCCTACGAGGCACATGTACGCAGGATGCTGGATCTGGCGGAGGTGCCGGATGCCGGTGCCGCCGCCGCACGGGTGGTGGAGCTGGAAACAAAGCTGGCATCACATCACTGGGACAACGTCACGCTGCGGGATCCGCAGAAGACCTACAACCTGAAGACAGCGGACGAGGCCTCGGCACTGTTCCCTCTGCTGTCAGCCTGGTTCGAAGCCGCCGGCATCGATGAGGCCAAGCGGCAGGAGATTGTGGTGAGCACCCCGCCATTCTTCGACGGCACCGCCGGGCTCCTCGAGTCCGAGCCTTTGGCCCATTGGCAGGAATGGCTTGCCATGCGTGTGGTCAGTGCCGCGGCGCCCTACCTGTCCTCGGCTTTCGTCGACGCCAACTTTGCGTTTTACGGCACCACCATCAGCGGAACGCCGCGGAACAAGGACCGCTGGAAGCGCGGCGTGGGCGTGGTGGAGGGAGCCCTCGGCGAAGCCGTTGGGCAGATCTATGTTGCCCGGCACTTCCCGGAAACCCACAAGGCGCGGATGCAGACACTTGTTGGCAACCTGATTGAGGCCTACCGGCAGAGCATCACCGCCGTGGGCTGGATGGGTGAGGCCACCAAGGCGGAGGCGCTGCGGAAACTGGAAGGGTTCCGCGCGAAGATCGGCTACCCGGAGGAATGGATTGACTACTCCGCCGTGGAGATCGACCCTGCTGATCTCCTGGGCAACGTCGAACGGGCCCACAATGCCGACGTCGACCGGCACCTGGACGAGGTGGGCAAGCCGGTGGACCGCAACAAGTGGCTGATGACCCCGCAGACCGTGAACGCCTACTACCACCCGATGATGAACGAGATTGTGTTCCCGGCGGCGATCCTGCAGCCGCCGTTCTTCACCGCCGACGCTGACGATGCCGTGAACTACGGCGGGATCGGGGCGGTCATCGGTCACGAGATCGGCCACGGATTCGATGACCAGGGGTCCCAGTTCGACGGCGGCGGGGCGCTTCGGAACTGGTGGACCGACGAGGACCGCCAGGCCTTCGAGCAGCTGACTGCGAAACTGGTGGCCCAGTATGATGCCCTTTCCCCCTATGCAGCACCGGGGCATAACGTCAATGGCCGGCTCACGCTTGGCGAGAACATCGGCGACCTCGCCGGCCTGGCCATTGCCTACAAGGCCTACCTGATCAGCCTGGACGGCAAGGAGCCCGAGGTCCTTGACGGCCTCACGGGGCAGCAACGCTTCTTTGCTTCCTGGGCAGCGGGCTGGCGGCAGGTCATCCGGAGTGAGGAGGCAATCCGCCGGCTCGCCACGGACCCGCACTCCCCCAACGAGTTCCGGACCAACGCCATTGCGAAGAACCTGGACGCGTTCCACGAAGCGTTCGACGTCACTGACCAGGACGGCATGTGGATGGCCCCCGGGGAGCGCGTCAGCATCTGGTAGCAAATAAAAAATCGGGGCCCGCCATTGCGGGCCCCGATTTTTTAGTGCTGGTTGGTGTGGCCTGCAGCCAATGCCGGCTAGTTGTTGACGATCAGCTCCGGATTGGCCTGCTGGCAGGTGGCGTCGCCGGCGGTCTGGTTGACAATGTCATCGGGCAACGCGACCTTCGCACCGTAGGTGGTCCCCGAGGTGAAGTCGGTGCCGAGGTAAACCTGGACACCCGATACTGCCGGAGCCGTGAGGATCTGTGCTGCGGGTATCCCCAGTTGGGCGGCGACGTCGGCGGCTACGTCCTGGAAGCCGGTCCCGTAGTAGACCACGGACTGGTCCACAGCCACTGCCTCGAACCGTCCGGTCTGGGTGAACCCGCCTGAGACCAGGGCCTGCACGATCTCCTGGGAGCGGCCGGGAAGGCCGCTTCCGTTGGCCACAGTGACAGGCTGGACAGCCTTGTCATAGGGCGGGAGCGGGGTGGCCGTCTCGGTTGGAGCTGCTGAGGGCGTCTCACTGGGCGCAGGTGTGGTGGGCGCCGTCGGGTCAGTCAGGTCGATGTCCCGTTGCAGGGCGGAGAAGAGCTGCGGGCCGGCCGGTTCCGCGATCTGTAGCCTGTTCGGATCAACAAGCGCCGGGGTGGTGGGAACCGCCACGAAGGCGACCTTGCTGATGTCGATGTCCTTGAGCCGGTTGCCGATGGTCAGCAGACTGGGAACGGAAGCGAGTCCCTCGTCCACGGTCAGGTTCTGGGTGACGACGTCGGCGATCCTCAGCATCCTGCCGGGATCGGACAACGTTCCTTCATCCTTGATTTTCCGGGTAAGCGAGGAAAGGAAGCCCTGCTGCGCCTTGATGCGGCCGAGGTCGCCGCCGTCGGCAAATGCATGGCGGGTGCGCAGGAAGGCGAGGGCCATTTCACCCTGGACGGCGGAGGTCCCCTTGGGCAGCCGAAGCCGTGAATCGGGGTCGTAGACGGCGTCGCTGATGCAGACGTCCACGCCTCCCACGGCATTGGACAGTTCCTTCACCGCGTTGAAGTCCGCCATCATGAAGTGGTCCACCGTCAACCCGGTCAACTTGTTGACGGTATCCACGGCGCAGCCGATGCCCGCCTCACCCATGGCCTCGTTGATCATCACACCACTGCGGGCAGGGAAGGTCTGCTTGGTCTTCTCGTCCTTGCACTCCGGAATATCAACCAGGAGGTCGCGCGGAAAGCTGATCACGCTGACGCGCTTGTTGTCCTCGGAAATATCCATCAGCATCATGACGTCGGACTTGCCATAGCCCTTTGAATCATCAGAAGTTCCGTACTCGCCGTTCAGGCCGTCGCGGGTGTCCGAGCCCAGGATCAGGATCTGCATCCGCCCGGTGGCGTCACTCACTGGAGCGTCAGTGCCGCCCCCGCCGGCGTTCAGCGGGGCCTTGGAGATGTTGCTTTGCAGCCGCACGAACCAAAATCCGGCGAACGCAAGGGCGCCGATCATCACCAGCGACAGGATACCGGTGACGATCTTCAACCACACCGGCATTCCCCGCTCGGGGCCCAGGTGGCGCGCGGCTCCAACGGTGCCGGCTTCCGCGTGCCTGGACCTTGGTCCCCCGGCTGACACGTCAGCTCCGTTATCGCGCTTTTCGCGGCCTCGCCCCACGTAATGAACCTTCCTCTAGATTCTGAATCCGGTCCATTTTAGTGGCCCAGTCTGGGAAATTGCCGGGCTGCCCTTTGCGGCACCGGCAGGCGGGCTCAGAAGCCCAGCTTGACCAGCTGTTTCGGGTCCCGCTGCCAGTCCTTGGCAACTTTGACATGCAGGTCCAGGTAGATGCGCGTCCCCAGGAGCGCCTCGATGCCCTTGCGTGCGTTGGTGCCCACTTCGCGCAGCCGGCTGCCGCCCTTGCCAATGATGATGGCCTTCTGTGACGGCCGCTCCACATAGAGGTTCACGCGCACGTCCAGGAGGGGGTTATCGTCTGGACGGTCCTCCCGTGGAACGATCTCTTCCACAACCACCGCGAGCGAGTGCGGCAGCTCGTCCCGGACCCCTTCCAGCGCCGCTTCCCGGATGAGCTCGGCGACCATCACGGCTTCCGGTTCATCGGTCAGCTCCCCATCCGGGTAGAGCGGGGGCGACGGCGGCATGTGGCTGATCAGCACATCGGCTACGGTTTCCACCTGGAAGCCGTCCGTGGCGGACACAGGGACGATATCCTTCCAGCCTTCCTCCCCCAGCACTTCGCGTCCGAGCGCGGCCACGGCCAGGAGCTGTTCCGTCAGGGCCTGCCTGTCCACCAGGTCCGCCTTGGTGACGATGGCGATGACGGGCTTGCGGCCGACGGCGGCGAGCTGCGCCGCGATGAATTTGTCGCCCGGGCCGATTTTTTCGTTGGCGGGAAGGCAGAAGCCGATGGCATCCACCTCGGCCAGGGTGTCGGCCACAAGATCGTTCAGGCGCTTGCCGAGCAGGGTGCGGGGCCGGTGCAGGCCGGGAGTGTCCACCAGGATCAGCTGCGCGTCCTCCCGGTGGACGATGCCGCGGATGGTGTGGCGGGTGGTTTGCGGCTTGGCGGAGGTAATGGCCACCTTCTTGCCCACCAGCGCGTTGGTCAGGGTGGATTTTCCTGCATTGGGACGGCCCACCAGGACCGAAAACCCTGCGCGGAAACCGCCGAAATCTTCTTCGCCGGCGGCCTTATTTTTCTTGCTCACGTGGAACTCCCTGCTGGGTTGCTTCCGCCTCTTGGAAGAGGTCTTCAAGGTCAGTGTCTACTTTTGGAACGGGCGCCGCAATGATGTGGCTGACACGGTTCCGGCGTCCTTCGAGCCGGTCGGCGCGCAGCGACACCCCGTCCACTTCCACATGGCTGCCGACGATGGGAACGCGGCCCAGCGCTTTGGCCAGCAGGCCGCCCACGGTGTCCACTTCGTCGTCGTCGAGCTCGATGTCAAAAAGCTCACCGAGGTCGTCGATGCTCATGCGGGCGCTGACGCGGTAGGAGCCGTCGCCGAGCTCCACGGCCTCGGCACTTTCGGTGTCGTACTCGTCCACGATTTCGCCCACGATTTCCTCAATCAGGTCCTCGAGGGTGACGAGCCCCGCGGTGCCGCCGTATTCATCGATCACAATGGCAACGTGCGTGGATTCTTTCTGCAGTTCCCGGAGCAGGTCGCTGACCGGCTTTGATTCGGGGACATACCGGACTTCACGGACCAGGGAGTCCACCAGGGGCGGTTCCTCATCCGGTGCCAGCTCATGGAGGACGGCCGCCACGTCCTTGAGGTAGACAATGCCCAGGATGTGGTCGCTGTCTTCGCCGATCACCGGCATCCTGGAGTAACCCGAACGGAGGAAGAGTGACATGGCCCGGCGGAGGCTGGAGCCTGCTTCAACGCTGAGGATGTCGGTCCGGGGCACCATAACGGCCCGGACCAGGGTGTCGCCGAAGTCGAAGACGGACTGGATCATCTCCGCCTCGGTGTCCTCGATCATGTCCGATTCGCTGGCCCGGTCCACCAGCTCGCGGAATTCCTGCTCGCTGAAGAACGCCTCATCACCGGTGGGCGCCCCGGGGGCCGCCGCGCTTCCCACCGCCACGAGCCAGCCCGGGATGGGCCCCAGGACCCAGGTGAGGAAGCGGATCATGGGCGCGGTGAACCGCACCACCGCAGCCGAATGCAGCCTGCCGAGCTGGCGTGGTGATACGCCCACAATCACAAATCCCAGCAGGGCCATAATGCCTGTGGCAGCCAGGCCCGCAAACCATATATTGTCCAGCAGGCTGTAGAGGAGGACGGCGACGGCAACCGCCGAGGCCATCTCGAACCAGATACGCCAGAACCGCAGGGCCCGGATATGGGCCACCGGCTGGGCCAGGATCCGCCGCATGGCAGTGCCGCGGCTTTTCAGGAGCGCTTCTTCCGCATCGTGGCGCGGGAGGAAATTGAAGGCGGCTTCGGCCGCGGTCAGTACTGCCGCGATACCCAGGAAAGCCAGGGCCATCGCGACCAGGAGCAAAGGCGTCACTGGGTAGTCTCGGCGGGCGCTTCTTTACCGGTGAAGCCGGACAGGAGTTCGCGCTGGAGGCCGAACATCTCGGCCTTCTCCTCAGGTTCGGCATGGTCATAGCCCAACAGGTGCAGGATGCCGTGCGTGGTCAGCAACAGCATTTCATCCTGCAGCGAGTGGCCGGCATTCTTGGCCTGGACAACGGCCACCTGCGGGCAAACGGCGATGTCCCCAAGCATGCCCTGCGGCGTGGGCCGGTCCGGGGTCCCCGGGGTCAGTTCATCCATGGGCACTGACAGGACGTCCGTGGCGCCGGGCTCGTCCATCAGTTCGATGTGAAGCTTCTCCATGGCCGGCTCGTCCACCAGGAGGATGGACAGTTCGGCCTGCGGGTGGATGTACAGCTGCTCGAAGATGTACCTGGACAGGGCAACGAGTTCAGATTCGTCCACCTGGACGCCGGACTCGTTGTTCACCTCGATACTCACGCGCGTTCCCCCCGTTTTTCCCGGCTTGCCGAATGCTTCACCCTGTTCCGCTGGGCGTCGTCCCAGATGCTGTAGGCGTTAACGATGTCACCCACCAGCCGGTGCCGGACCACGTCTGCGGCATCCAGGACGGAGAAGTTCACATCGTCAATGCCATGCAGGATTTCCTCCACGATCCGCAGCCCCGAGCGCGTGCCGAACGGCAGGTCCACCTGGGTGATATCGCCCGTGACCACCATCTTGGACCCGAATCCCAGCCTGGTGAGGAACATCTTCATCTGCTCCGGCGTGGTGTTTTGGGCCTCGTCGAGGATGATGAAGGCGTCATTGAGGGTGCGGCCGCGCATGTAGGCCAGCGGCGCCACCTCAATGGTTCCTGCTGCCATGAGCCTCGGAATCGACTCCGGGTCCATCATGTCGTGCAGGGCGTCATACAGCGGACGCAGGTACGGATCGATTTTGTCGCTCAAGGTGCCGGGGAGGAAGCCAAGCCGCTCCCCTGCTTCCACTGCCGGGCGGGTCAGGATGATGCGGCTGACCTCTTTTTGCTGCAGGGCCTGGACGGCCTTGGCCATGGCGAGGTAGGTCTTGCCGGTACCGGCCGGACCGATCCCGAAAATGACGGTGTTGGCGTCAATGGCGTCAACGTAGTTCTTCTGGTTCAGCGTCTTGGGGCGGATCGTTTTGCCGCGGCTGGACAGGATGTCATGGGTCAGCACATCCACCGGGTTCTGCAGGGACTGGGTACGGAGCAGGGCAACGAGTTGCTGCAGCACGGCCGGGCTGATGACGGTTCCGCGTGCCACCAGTCCCCGGACCTCGTGGAGGAGCCGCATGATCCGCGGCACGTCCGTAGCCGGTCCGCTAATGGAAAGCTCGTTGCCGCGGACGTGGAAGTTCACGTCAGGGAACTGCTCTTCAATGAACCGCAACGCTTCATCATGGCTGCCGAGGGATTGAACCATCTGGTCGGAGCTGTCGAAGAGGACCACTTCGGTGCGGACGCCAGGGAGTGTGTGGGGAAATTCCCCCGCGGCGCCTTCGCCGGTGACAAGCCTGCGCTTTCCGTTAGCTGATTCAGTCATGGTGTTGGCCCGCGGGCCCGTGATCCCCTCGATCTCGAAAAAGTGGCTGCTGGCTGATCGGCGGCGGGCTGTCCCCGTTGCGTCTCAGCGGTACCTTCCATCTTACGCCAGAGGGCAGCCCTGGCCCGATGCCCGCCCCGGTACGGGCGCGGGGTGCTTGGCCCTGGCCGCCGATACTGTTCCGGTTCCGGCTGTCCGTCATTAGGTATCAACTTCATATCGGCCTCATATCGTTCACGTTGCAGTTGGGCCGCTGGGCGCATCCGGCGGCTTTTGCCCGCCGGCGCTGTGTAATGCTGGAAATCCAGGGTGCTACGGAAGCGCCCAGGCTGACCGGGGATCGGCCAATCCAACCAGGGAAGGACAGGCAATTACGGTGCCGGAAACCGCAGGGCCCCACCGGGCCGGAAGAACACTGAACGGCGCCCGTTCAATGGTTCTTGCCGGGCTGCTGGTTGCCATCCCTGCCCTGACCGGCTGCATCGCCGAACCGGGCCCGTCACCCACGGGCCTCCTGGCCTCGAGTCCCGCCGCCACCGGCAGTGTCTCTGGTGCGCCCGCCACCAGCGCACCCCTGGAAACCACGCAGTCCTCCAACAAGGCCCCGGTTTACTGGATTGGCCGCAGCAACAGCAACGTATTCCTGTACCGCGAGTTCAGGGATGTTCCCGAGCAGGAAAATCCAGTGACGCGGGCCCTGCGCGCCATGATGTCCGAAAAGCCCCTGGATCCGGACTTCTTCACCCCCTGGCAGAACCCCAAACAGCTGGCAACCTCGATTTCCGGCAAGGACATCATCACCGTTGACGTGTCGGAGGACGCCTTCAACAGCAACCTGGACGCCGATATGGCGGCCCGGGCCATCCAGCAGCTGGTCTATACGGCCACCGCGGCTGCGGCGAGTTCCGGCCTGATTGACTCCGGCCAGCAGATCCGCGTGCGCATCCTGGTGGACGGGCACACAGATTACGTGGCGTTCAACCACGTGCAACTGGGGTCCCTCATGGCCCGCACGGCCGGGCTCGTGGCTCCGGTGTGGATCATCGACCCGCAGGAAAACGTTGAGGTGGCGGACGGCAGCGTCAAGATCACCGGCCGGAGCACGGCCGCGGGCGGCAAGCTCCGCTGGCAGATCCTACGGTCGGAGGAGAACGGGAACAAGACACCATTCCTGACCGGCGAGACCACCGCCGCGGCGGACCCTGCCCAGGCGGGAGTCTTTACGCTGGCCCTGACCCTGCCCGCCGGCGACTACGAGCTCCGGGTCGGGCAAACGTCCAACCCCGATAGCCAGCAAAACGGCACCGAAGATACCCGGGGATTCAAAGTACGGTAAGCCGTGGCCGTTCAGGCTGCGGGCGCCGCCCAGCGGCCCAGGACATCGCTGGCAAGCACGACGGCGGCGGGACCGGCGGTTGATGAACGCAGCACATGGTGTCCCAGCAGGGCAGTCACGGCTCCCTGGCCGCACAGTTTCGTCACCTCGCGCTGGCTGATGCCCCCTTCGGGGCCGACAATCAGGAATATTTCCCGCGGCCCTTCTACAGCATCATTCGAGAGCCACGATTCCAGGACCAACCGCAGTGGACGCACGGCGTCCTCGTGCAGGATAACGGCGAGGTCGGCCGCCCCGGCAGCAGCAGCGAGACCGGCAGTGTCGACGGCGGCACGCACCTCCGGGATCCAGGCCCGCCGGGCCTGCTTGGCAGCGGCGGTAACTACAGACTGCCACTTTGCATGGGCCTTGGCCGCCCGGTCCCCCTTCCAGCGCACGATGGACCGTTCGGACTGCCACGGTATAACGGCGTCGATCCCCAGTTCGGTGGCGGTTTCGATGGCCAGCTCATCCCGGTCGCCTTTGGCAAGGGCCTGGACCAGCACCAGCCTGACCCCAGGCCGGTCCTCGACCACCACGGAGGTGCATTCGACCTCGAGCCCGGCCGGGGAGGCTGCCAGCACTTTCCCGCTCATCCGGGTGCCGGCGCCGTCAACGATGTCCACGGGCTCGCCGGGAGCCAGGCGTTTGACGGTCACCGCATGCCGGGCCTCGGGTCCCGCCAGGACAAAACGCCCTTCGGGTGCCATCTGGTCCAAGGACCCGGACGCCGTGAAAAAGACGGGGTTGCTCACCGCTACAGGTTACCGAACCGGTCCCGGAGCTTGGCGAACATACCGCCGCTGGCGGCCAGCTTGCCCTCCGTGATCTGTTCGCCGCGCAACTTGGCGAGCTGACGCAGCAGGTCCTCCTGCGCCGCGTCCAGTCTCGCCGGCGTCTCCACCTGCAGATGGACCTTCAAGTCACCCCGGCCGTATCCGCGCAGGTGCGTGACACCCAGCCCGCGCAAGGTGATGATCTCGCCGGACTGCGTTCCTGCCTTCACATCGATCTCCTGGGGACCGTCAAAGGTTTCCAGGGTGACGTCTGTTCCCAGCGCGGCTGCGGTCATGGGGATGTTCAGGGTGGCGTGGAGGTCGTCGCCCTCCCGGACATAGGTGGCGTCGTTGTTGACGCGGATTTCAACGTACAGGTCTCCGGCGGGGCCGCCGGCAGGACCGGCCTCGCCCTGGCCGGAGAGCTGGATGCGGGTGCCTGTGGCAACGCCGGCGGGAACCTTGATGGTCAGCGAACGCCGGCTGCGGATGCGGCCCTGCCCGCTGCACTCGTTGCAGGGGTCCTTGATGACGGTGCCGAAGCCTTCGCAGGTGCCGCACGGAGCTGCGGTCATGACCTGGCCCAGGATGGACCGGACCGCCCGCTGGACCTGGCCGCTGCCGCCGCAGATGTCGCAGCGCTCCGGGTGGGTGCCCGGCCGGCAGCACGAGCCTTCGCACGTTGGGCAGACCACTGCCGTATCCACTTCGAGCTTCCTGTTGACGCCGAAAACGGCGTCGCGAAGTTCGATCCGGACGCTGATGAGGGCGTCCTGGCCGCGCCGGACACGCGATGCGGGCCCGGAGGAACCGCCGGCGCCAAAGAACGTATCGAAGATGTCCTGGAAGGCGAAGCCCTGGCCGGCGTAGGCTCCCCCGCCGAACCCGTTGTCCGTGCCGTTCTCGTTGCCGGTGGTGTCGTACACCCGGCGTTTCTGGGGATCGGAGAGAACTTCGTAGGCGTGGGTCACGGCCTTGAAGCGGTCTGCCACATCTTCGCCGGGGTTAACGTCCGGGTGAAGGGTGCGGGCCAGCTTGCGGTAGGCCTTCTTGATCTCTTCCCCGGTTGCATCCGGTGAGACTCCAAGGACTTCGTAGTGGCTGCTCAAAGTTCGTATCTCTTCCTTGTTGTTTTGCCTGCAGTTGTACTGCGGGCGCTACTGTTCGTGCCTGGCCGCCGGACGGTTCGGGTCAGGGACCTAAAATCCGTGACAGGTACCGGGCGACGGCCCTGACCGCGGCCATGGTGGTGGGGTAGTCCATCCTCGTGGGGCCCAGGATGCCAATCTTCGCGACACTGTCCGGCCCGTACCCGGTGGCCACCACCGATGCCTCCGCCAGGCCGTCGTACGGGTTCTCGCGGCCGATGCTGACGGCCACCCCACGGTGGTCCTGCGCCATCTCGCTCAGGAGCCGCAGCATCACCACCTGTTCCTCCAGCGCCTCCAGCACGGGGCCGATGCTGAGCGGAAAATCCACGTTGGAACGGGCAAGGTTGGCTGTCCCGGCCATCACCATGCGGTCCTCCCGGCTGCTGTGGGCCAGGGCTTCCAGCCCGTGCGCCAATGCCTGGGCTGCCTGCCGCTGTGCGGGGGCGACGCCGGACACCACTGCGGGCAGCGACTGCGTCAGCTGGCTCAGGGCAGTCCCGCCAAGGGATGCCAGGAAATGCGTGCGTAAAGTACCGAGGACGTCGTCGCCAAGGTCCTGCCCGACGTCGATGACCCGCTGCTCCACCTTGCCGCTGTTGGCGATCAGCACCACCAGCACCTTCCGCGGTGCCAGGAGGACGAATTCGATATGCCGGACCAGGGCGCGGTTGAGGTGCGGATATTGGACCACTGCCACCTGGTTGGTCAGCTGGGACAGCAGCCGGACGGTGCGCTCCAGGACGTCGTCGAGGTCGTCTGCCCCTTCCAGCAGGGACTGAATGGCCCGGCGTTCGGCCTGCGACAGCGGCTTGACCGCAGAAATTTGGTCCACAAAGAGCCGGTAGCCCTTGTCCGTGGGAATGCGGCCTGCGCTTGTGTGCGGGGCTGTGATCAGCCCTTCGTCCTCAAGTGCGGCCATATCATTGCGAATGGTGGCGCTGGAGACACCAAGATGGTGCCGTTCCACCAGGGCCTTGGACCCGACGGGCTCGCGCGAGTGGACATAGTCCTCCACGATGGCCCGCAGTACTTCAAGCTTGCGCGGTTCGCTCACACTCCACCTCCATCCAGGGATCAGGGCAGCCGTTCCGCCCGCACCGTACCTCACAGGGGTTAGCACTCGACATGCCTAAGTGCTAACAGTCTATTATGATTCGCCCCGTTGTTAGCATTGGTACCGCTCCGGGCGAAATTCCGGGCCCGGATCCAGCACGAAGCGGAGTTCATCCATGCAATACCAGAACTGGGGAGCCCAGGACCTGACGGCACCTGCAAGATCGCAACTGCTTGAAGTGCCGGTGGAGCGCGGCATGGTACTGGAGGAGGTCCAGTCCGGCTGGGTAGGCGCAGTGACGCGGGTGGAAAAATCAGGCGGCATGCACGTGGTGGCCCTGGAGGACCGCCGGGGCAAGTCCAGGTCCTTCCGGCTGGGTTTCGGTTTCCTCCTGGAAGGCCAGCCCATCCGGCTGATGCCACCGGTACCCAAGCAAACCCCGGCCGGGGGCCCGGCCGGCGGCCGGACAGCATCCGGTTCGGTGCGGGTGGCGGGCCAACGGGCACAGGTGGCCAAGGCGAGCCGCATCTGGGTGGAAGGAAAGCACGACGCCGAACTGGTGGAGAAAGTATGGGGCGACGACCTCCGGGTGGAGGGCATCGTCGTCGAACCCCTGCACGGCATTGATGACCTGGCGGCGGCGGTTGCCGGTTTCAGGCCCGGTCCCGGTCGGCGCCTGGGCGTGCTCGTGGACCATTTGGTGCCCGATTCGAAGGAGTCACGGATCGCGGATGCGGTCATGGCCTCCCCCGGAGCCGCCGGCAACGTGCTGATCGTTGGCCACCCCTATGTCGACGTCTGGCAGGCGATCCGCCCGTCCGTCCTGGGCATTGAAAAGTGGCCCGAAGTGCCGCGCGGGCAGGACTGGAAGACCGGCATCCTCAAGGCGTTCGGGCGGCCGCACGCCACCAAGGAGGACATCGGGCTGGGCTGGCAGAAACTGCTGGGCGCAGTGCGCACCTACGCGGACCTGGAAGCATCCCTGCTGGGCAGGGTGGAGGAAGTAATTGACTTCCTCACTGTCCCCTGAACTGACAGGATCCAGCGGCAGGACGTCTGAGCGGGCGGCTTCACCAAGTATTCTTGGTATTGCGGTGTCTGCTTCTGGCATTACCTCAGCAGATATTGGCATTCTTACCAAGCACCATTGCACTTTCGAAGGAACAGACTGTGGCAGAAAACGCACAAGATCACAGGGACAGCCAGGGCGGCGAGGGCCGTTCGGAGTACCATGGCGTCCCCGCGAATGCGCTGCCCCTGACGGCCAGCGAAGACAGGCAGTGGGCTACGCTCTCGCATTTCGGCGGGATCCTGGGCTGCGTCCCTGCACTCCTGATCTACCTGATCTTCCGTGACCGGGGTCCCTTCACCGCGCAGGAGTCCAAGGAGGCGCTGAACTTCAGCCTGCCCCCAACCATCGCCGCCGTGCTTGCCAACATCCTGGTGTTTGTGCCGGTCGTGGGCAACATCTTCGCCGTCATCGCCACCCTGATCTGGATTGCCCTGACGTGTTTCTCGGTGGCGGCCGGAATCCACGTGAACCGTGGCCAGCCGCACCGCTACCAGTACAACCTCCGCTGGATCAAGTAGCGTTCCAGCAACACGGGGTCACTCCCTGCCCAATAACCAGGCGTTTTTGGGCAGCGAGTGACCCCGTGTTGCTGTTGGCGGATCTAGTCCGGGAGGACCCGGCGCACCACCGCATCGGCCAGGAGCCTGCCCTTGAGAGTGAGGACCAGCCGGCCCCGGAAGGCTGCCGCCGGCTCCACCAGGCCGTCCGCGATCAGGCCGGCCACTTCGTGCCTGCCGTCTGCACCGAGGGTGGAGACAGCCAGCCCTGACTGCAGCCGTGCCTCAAGCATCACCCGCTCCACGTTCCGGGTTTCCGGGTCCAGGGTTTCCCGGCCGGCGGCAGGCGAGAGGCCCTGGACCATGCGGCCTGCGTAGGCCGTGGGGTGTTTGACGTTCCACCAGCGGACGCCGCCCACGTGGGAGTGCGCACCCGGCCCGATCCCCCACCAGTCATCCCCGCGCCAGTAGGCGAGGTTGTGGCGGCAGGCCTGCTCCGGCGTGCGGGCCCAGTTGCTGACTTCATACCAGCCCAGGCCGGCTTCGGTGATCAGCTGATCGGCCAGCTCATACTTGTCGGCGTGATCGTCGTCGTCAATACCTGGAACTTCGCCACGGCGGATCTGGGCCGCAAGCTTGGTCCCGTCCTCAACGATCAGCGCGTAGGCGCTGATGTGGTCGGGCTCGTAGGACAGCGCGGTTTCCAGGGAGTGGCGCCAGTCGGCGAGCGACTCCCCCGGCGTCCCGTAAATCAGGTCCAGGCTCACTGCAAGTCCCGCTTCGCGTGCCCATTGCACCACCTGTGGAACGCGGCTTGGGGTGTGCGTCCGGTCCAGAACCTTCAGGACGTGCGGGACGGCGGACTGCATGCCGAAGGAGACCCTGGTGAACCCTGCCTCTTTCAGGACCGCGAGGGATTCCGGCGTTACCGAGTCCGGATTGGCCTCAGTCGTGACCTCGGCGCCCTCTTCGATGCCCCACTGGTCGATGGCCCCGCGGAGGATCAGGGCCAGGTCTGCGGCGGGCAGCAGCGTGGGAGTGCCGCCGCCGAAGAACACCGTGCCCAGCTTGCGCGGAGGCAGGCCCGACGCCGAGAGGACCTTCGCTGCCAGCGTCACCTCCGAGGCGGCAGTCTGGGCGTATGCATCCTGGGAGGCGCCGCCGCCCAGTTCCGTTGCGGTGTAGGTGTTGAAGTCGCAATAGCCGCAGCGCACCGCACAGAACGGTATGTGGACGTACAGCCCGAACGCCCGCTCCGCCGCACCGTCCGCTGCCTGGGCAGGCAGCAGGCCGTCCGACGGCGCCGGGTCGCCGAGGGGAAGAGTACTAGGCATTGCGGGGGCCTCCGGTGTTGCCGGACGCGGTGTTCACTACTTCTTGGCCTTGTCCTTGGATTCGTCAGTGGTGAGGGCGGCAATAAACGCTTCCTGGGGGACCTCCACGCGGCCCACCATCTTCATGCGCTTCTTGCCTTCCTTCTGCTTCTCCAGCAGCTTGCGCTTGCGGGAGATGTCGCCGCCGTAGCATTTGGCCAGGACGTCCTTGCGGATGGCGCGGATGCTTTCGCGGGCGATGATCCTGGAGCCGATGGCAGCCTGGATGGGCACCTCGAACTGCTGGCGCGGAATGAGCTCGCGCAGTTTGGTGGTCATCATGACGCCGTAGGAGTACGCCTTGTCGCGGTGGGTGATGGCGGAGAAGGCATCCACCTGCTCGCCCTGGAGCATGATGTCCACCTTGACGAGGTCGGCCACCTGGTCGCCGTCGGCCTTCCAGTCCAGCGAGCCGTAGCCGCGGGTCTTGGACTTCAGGATGTCGAAGAAGTCGAAGACGATCTCGGCCAGCGGCAGCCGGTACCGGATCTCCACCCTGTCCTCGGACAGGTAGTCCATGCCGCCCATAACACCGCGGCGGCTCTGGCACAGTTCCATAATGGCGCCGACGAATTCATTCGGCGCCAGGATGGTGGCGGACACCATCGGCTCGCGGACCTCGGAGATTTTGCCGGAAGGATACTCGCTGGGATTGGTCACGTGGACCACCTTTTTGTCTTCCAGCGTTACCTCGTATTCCACGTTGGGAGCGGTGGAGATGAGGTCCAGGTTGTATTCGCGTTCGAGCCGTTCACGCGTGATCTCCAGGTGGAGCAGCCCGAGGAAGCCCACGCGGAAACCGAAGCCCAGTGCAGCAGACGTTTCCGGCTCATATACGAGCGCGGCATCGTTGAGCATCAGTTTCTCCAGTGCGTCGCGAAGCACGGGGTAGTCAGTGCCGTCCAGGGGATACAGTCCGGAGAAGACCATCGGCTTGGCATCGGCATAGCCGGGCAGCGAGTCAGCGGCCGGTTTGGCAAGGTTGGTGACGGTATCACCGACCTTGGACAGCCTGACATCCTTAACACCCGTGATGAGGTAGCCCACTTCACCGACGCCCAGGCCCTTGGAGGGGGTGGGCTCCGGGGAGCTTACCCCGATCTCCAGGAGTTCGTGCGTGGCCCGGGTGGACATCATCTGGATGCGTTCGCGCGGGTGCAGCATGCCGTCCACGACGCGGACGTAGGTGACCACGCCGCGGTACGTGTCATAGACGGAGTCGAAGATCATGGCTCGGGCAGGAGCATTTGCGTCGCCCTCGGGGGCGGGCAGGTCGCGGACGATCTTGTCCAGCAGCGCCTCAACGCCCATTCCGGTCTTCCCCGAAACGCGGAGCACGTCCTCGGGGTCGCCGCCGATCAGGCTGGCAAGTTCTGCCGCGTACTTCTCGGGCTGGGCCGCCGGGAGGTCGATCTTGTTCAGGACCGGAATGATGGTGAGGTTGTTTTCCATCGCCAGGTAAAGGTTGGCGAGTGTCTGGGCCTCAATGCCCTGCGCTGCGTCAACCAGCAGGATTGCGCCTTCGCAGGCCGCGAGGGAGCGGGAGACCTCGTAGGTGAAGTCCACGTGGCCTGGGGTGTCGATCATATTCAGCGCGTAGCTGGTGCCGTCGAGTTCCCAGGGCATACGGACAGCCTGGGACTTGATGGTGATGCCCCGCTCGCGTTCGATGTCCATGCGGTCCAGGTACTGGGCCTTCATGTCGCGGCTTTGGACGACCCCGGTGAACTGCAGCATGCGGTCCGCCAGGGTGGACTTGCCGTGGTCAATGTGCGCGATGATGCAGAAGTTCCGAATAATAGCCGGATCTGTCGCGGCGGGCACCGGGGCGGTGCGGGCCATGGGAGACACGCAGGGTCCTTACTGTTGGCATTCACGCGGTTCCGCCGGCAGGGCACAACGAAGGCCCCAGCGGTCAGCCGCACATCTTGGAACCTCCAGTGTCCCACGTCCACGCCCGTGTCACCGCATTCCCCGGTCCCGTTGACGTTCCGCCGGCGGGGAGGCTGCCGCGGATAGGGTTGCCGGATGGCCATCAACCTCCATTCCCTTGCAAGCGCCGTCAAAGCCGGCCTGCGCATCCTTCGAAACGCAGGCAGAGGCAGACCTGCAGGCGTGGACCGCCCGGCCCGGAGCGGCATGCCCGGCCGGAGCAACTCCATCCCCGCGAAGGACCAGGGCGGAGCGCGGTTCGACACCCTGTATCCGGGCGATTATCGGGGCAGCATTTCTGTCCGGTACGCGCCCCAACCCGATGGTGCACCCGATCCGGGCGAAGTGGTGTGGGCCTGGGTCCCGTATGAGGAGGACTTCAACCGGGGCAAGGACCGGCCGGTGCTCGTGGTGGGCAGAAGCGGCGGCTACCTGCTGGGACTGATGCTGACCAGCAAAGACCACGTCCCGGCGTCGACAGCATCAAAGGACTACGTGGACCTTGGACCTGGCGCCTGGGACCGGCAGGGACGCCCCAGTGAGGCTCGGGTGGACCGCATCGGTGCAGTTGCGGCAGGACAGCATCCGCAGGGAAGGCTCAGTGCTGGACCGGAAGCGTTTTGAAAAGGTGGCAGCAGCACTCCGGCGGCGACACGGCTGGGACTAGGCGGCAAAATGGCCAGCCCCCCGCCTGACCTGCTATTCTTTATAGCTGTGTGTCCGTGCAGGTCGACGGCCACTGATGGTTGGCCGCCATAGGTATCCCCACGCCGCTCAGTCAATGGCCAATCTGAAAGCCCTCTAGACCATTTCCGCATTAAAAAGAGAGTTCACACGTGGCGAATATCAAGTCCCAGAAGAAGCGCATCCTCACCAACGAGAAGGCACGCCTGCGTAACAACGCAGTCAAGTCCGAGCTGAAGACGGCCATCCGCGCCGTCAACACCGCCGTTGAGTCCTCGGACAAGGATGCCGCTGCTACGGCCCTGGTTGCTGCCAGCCGCAAGCTGGACAAGGCTGTTAGCAAGGGTGTTCTGCACAAGAACAACGCAGCGAACCGCAAGTCGGCGATCTCCAAGAAGGTCAACGCACTGTAAGGTTTCCAGTTCGCTTGAACTGATGGTTGTGGCCGGTACCGCTTGGTACCGGCCACACATCTTTAACAAGAATCCATTTTGCGGGAGGGCTCGCGCCCGCCACTGAATCAGCCCGGGGTAAGGACGCAGAAATCGTTGCCTTCCGGGTCGGCGAGGCAGACCCACGGCACGTCGCCCTGGCCCAGGTCCACATGGGTGGCACCCAGCGTTCGCAGCCGGCCCACCTCCACCGCCTGATCATCGCCGGGGTACGGCATCAGGTCCAGGTGGACCCGGCCCCATCCGGGCTCTCCTGCCGGCTGGCGATGAAACTCAAGATACGGCCCCACGCCCCTGGATGAACGAAGCCTGGCATAGTGGGCGGTTGACTCATGCAGGGTCCAGTCCATTGCTCCACCCCAGAACCGGACCATCTCCTGCGGATCCCTGCAGCTGACCACCACGGCGGCGATCGGTCCGGCGTCCCGGTAGACCGGGCGGGGTTCCAGGACGCGGAAGAGGTTGCCCTCCGGATCTGCCAGCAAGGTCCAGGGCACATCGGACTGGCCCACGCCCGCGGGCGTCGCCCCGAGTTGCAGCAGGTGCGCCACCAGTTCGGCTTGATGGGCTGCGGAGGTGCTGTTCAGATCCAGGTGCGCGTTGTACTTCACCGTCTCCGGGTCAGGGACGCTGACCACATCGACGCAGACGGCCACGGGGTCCGGCCAGACGAAGTCCAGCGGTTCCACGTTGGTCACGCCGGGCCCTTCGCTCGATACGCCCCAGCCGAGCGCGTCCGCCCAGAACCGGCCGAGCGCTGAGTCGTCCCCCGCTTTGAAGTTCACTTGAACAAGTCGCAACGCCATAACGCCGACCCTATACCTGAATGCCGACCGCTCCGGGAGTTCCGGCCCGGCGAGGTACCGGCGGCCTACCTGCCCTGGACTGACATCGCAATGATCCGCACCGCATTTTCCACCGCATACACGGGGTCCCTGGCCAATCCCTTGACTTGGGCGTCGGCCTCAGCAGTCGCCTGGATGGAGCGCACCAGGCCTTCCGGGGTCCATCGCCGGACATCGCGCTGTGCCTGTTCCACCAGCCATGGCTGCATTCCGAGTTCTGCCGCGATCTGCGCTGACGAACCGGAAGCGCCGGCCACGCGGGCCACGGTCCGGAGCTTGGCCGCCAGGGCGGCGACCAGCGGAACGGGATCTGCTCCCGTGGCCAGTGCGTGGCGGAGGGTGGACAGTGCCAGAGGCCCGTTTCCTGCCATGGCGGCATCTGCCACCTTGAAGGCCGTTGCCTCGATCCGGCCGCCGTAGTAACGGTCCACGACGTCAGTGGTGACCGTGGTGGCGGCGTCGGCGATGAGCTGGCTGCAGGCGGCGGCCAGCTCGGAGAGATTCGCCCCGACGGCGTTAACCAGCGCCTGCACCGCGTCCGGTTCGATCCGCCGTCCCCCGGCCTTGAACTCGGCCGCCACGAACGCCACCTTGTCCGCGTCCTTTTTCAGGGGCTGGCAATCCACTACCGGCCACCCGCCCTTTTTGATGGCGTCGAGCAGTTTCTTGCCCCGGGCCCCTCCGCCGTGGCGCAGCACCAGGACAGCATCGGGCTCCGGGTGGGCGAGGTAGGCCAGCGCATCCGCCAGGAAAGCGTCATTCATCGCTTCAACGGCTTCGACCTCGATGAGTTTGCTTTCGCCGAAGAGGGAGGGGCTGACCTGCATCAGCAAGGTCCCGGCCTCGTACGACGAGGCATTGATGCGGCTCACTTCGACATCAGGGGTAGCTGCCCGCACCTGGGCGCGGACCCGGTCCATGGCCCTGATGCCCAAGTACTCTTCCGGGCCGCCCACCAGGACTACGCCGGCTGGAGTTACATCCCGCCAGGTGGGGCCGTTCGGTGCCGGGGAACGGGTTGCACGCTTTTGCGCAGCGGCCATCGGGGCTTCCTTCCGGAAATTTTGGTGGAGTATCCCAGCCTGCCATGTCCCGCGGCCCGGTCCAAGCCGGCCCCGCGGCGCACCTGCCGTGATCCCCGTCCAGGCCCGGGCAGCGGCCTGCCGTGGGTTTTTCGCAGTGTCCGGGCCGCGTATCCCTCCAGCCGTTCAATCAGGGTAACGGTCTGCGCGTGGGCAGCACTGACTCCGCGGCGGAGCCGGTGTGGGCGGGCTGCCGCCCACAAAGCCCCGTAGGTCAACACGGACAGGAACAGCATGGTCAGCAGTCCGGGAGCGCCTTCGGGCCACGGCAGGGCCGCCCCCGGAAGCTGCGCCGCAAACCTCGCTGTGGCTGCTACTCCCGCACTGAAGGTGCCTGCCACCGCGATCAGCGCAGTACCCGCCCACGGGACCAGCACCACCAGGGGAACGGCAGCGGTTCCCAGCAGTGTCACCGGCGCTACCAATGGTGCGGCCAGGACGTTGGCCAGCAGCGAGTACGTTGAAAACTGCGGCTGAAGCACCACGGTCACCGGCCCGCACAGCAGTTGCGCGGACAAGGGAACAGCAACCGCCGCTGCTGCCCAGCGCGGTATCAGTGCCGGGATCCAGTCCATGATGTGCCGGCCCAGGATGATGATCCCGAGCGTTGCCAGCACCGACAGGAGGAAGCCGAAACTCGACCCCAGCCCCGGGTCCGCCAGCAACAGGCCGATCACGGCCAAGCACAGGAAGCTCAGCCCCCGGCCGGTACGTCCACCCGCCAGGGAAGCCACTGCAACAGCTCCCATCAGGGCTGCCCGCAGGACACTTGCGTCCGGACCCACCAGCAGGACAAACAGTCCAAGGCCTGCCACAGCGAGTGCCGCCGCAGGCACCCGGGGCAGGCGGAGCCGCCGGCAGGCCAGCAGCAGGGCGCCGAGCACCAGGCTGCAGTTGGCCCCGCTGACAGCGGTCAGGTGGGTCATACCCACGGTCTTCATTGCGGTCTCCAGGCCCTCATCCAGGGCGCTGGTGTCCCCGGTGACCATCCCGGGAAGCAGGCCCTGTGGATCCGGGGCGAGGAACGAGGCCGCCGAGACAAAGCGTTCCCTCAATTCCTTCGCGGATTCCTGCAGGAACGGCGAACCGGTGGGCTTTCCCGGTCCCGAGGACGCCGTCAGCATGCCGGCTTCCTCCCGTCCGGGATCCGGGGGCCGGAGCTTCCCCGTTGCGCGGACCAGTTGTCCGGGCACCACGTTTCCCCAGGCGCCGCCGCCTGTTATCAAGAGTTGGGCCCGGGTGCGCAGCAGCACGCCTCCCGTACTGACGTCCCGGGTCCATACAGCGACCGACCAGCGCGAGGGCGTACCTGCCTGGTTCGGCGGGTTCAAGGCCCGCGGCGTTCCTGCCACTTCCACGACCGCCACCACCGACCTGCCTGACGAAACCGCAGCTGCCAGCGGGCCTTCATGACGCTGGGTGGACGCCACCGCCGAGTGCGCTGCCGCGGTGGCGGCCAGCAGGAGCGCAATCGCTGTGGTGGTCAGGAAACTCCGCCCAGCGGGTTTCCGCGGGCCGCCAGTGACCGGCCTCATCCTGCGGACACGCCAGGTCTTCTGCAGCAGCATGGCCGAAAGCAGCAGCAATATGCAGCAGAGGCCCGCCAGTGCACCGGGCGGCAGCCAGAGCCCCGCAATCGACGCGGCCCAGACGAAGGCCGCAGGCAGTGCCAGCCGCACGTCGGTCCGCCGTCGGGGTGCTTCCTCCACCGAATCCGCGTCCTGGGCCGCCTTCTTGTTGCCGGCGGCAAACCGGGCGGACTGCGCGGTCCAGTATTTCCGTATAAATCCGGTGGGGCCCCGGCCCCGAGGCAACGTCCGGAAGCCCGGCCTGCCCGCCGCCATGGGCTCCTGTCCCGTAGCCCCGCGGGCTTCATGCGCGGCCTCCCCCGGTCCCGGGCGCCCATCACCATCCGGTGGCGTCGCATACCCCCGGACGGCTGACTCCACATACCGGCTCCACGGGCTGGACCCCGTCCCCGGCGTCCGGTTACCCATAACAGCGGCAGGCCATCGACGTCGTCACCGCATCTTCCCTTCGCCTCATATGCTCACCAGCGGGAGCAGGGCCTCAAGCATCTTTGGGCCGACGCCGTCAATGGCATCAAGTTCCTCCACTGCTTTGAAGGGCCCGTGTTCCTTGCGCCAGTCCACGATGCGCTGGGCCAGCACGGGGCCGACCTTCGGCAGACCGTCCAGTTCCTCCACTCCGGCCGTATTCAGGTTCACCTTTGAACCCGCGGCCGTGCGTCCCTCCGGGGAGTCTCCCGCATCCGGCGCTCCGGCTTCCCCGGCACTGCCGGGCACCACTTCGCCCTGCCGCGGGACATGGATCTTTTGTCCGTCCTCCACCACTGCAGCAAGGTTCAGGCGGTCCAGGTCGGCGCCGGGACTTCCTCCTCCTGCCGCCGCGACGGCATCATGCACGCGGCTCCCTGCCGGCAACTGCACCACCCCGGGCCGCACCACGGCCCCAGCAACGTGGACCAGTGCCGTGCCGGCCGGGGCGCTTTCCTGCGCTCCCGGCAGCGCGCCGGCAGGGGCTCCGGGCGATGGACCGGCCCGGCTCCCGCCACCGCCGTCCTCGCCTGATGCGGCGTCCTCACCATTTTTGGCTGTGGTCTCTGGACCAACCCCGCTCAGGGGAAGGATCTCGGGCCGCCCCGACGCCGCCTGCCACCAGAACCAGGCACCTCCGGCTACGGCGAGGATGCCCAGGAGCACGGCAAGCCGCAGGCCAAGGCGCCAGCGGATGGCCGGTCCGGCGTCGTGGGCTTGGGTATGACGTGCACCGCCGACGGTGTCAGCGCCGGCATCGGGACCAGGTGTGCCCCGGTATTCGAAGGCATGCCCGTCCTCCTCAAGGAGGAGCCCGCGGGTACTGGTGCCCAGCGCGGCCTCCAGCCGGTTCCTGGCATGGCGCGCCTGCTGACCTGCGGCTCCAGCATCCCGGGGTGACATGCACCCCACGCTAGGGACATGCCGCACCCCGCAACAGGGCGGGGCCCTGCTATGTGGAAAGGGTGCCCGTAGCCGGCACCTTAAGCGCTGTCCTCACCCGCACCGCTGCCGCTGCCCACAATGACGGCCAAGATGCCGCCTCCGGTATCAACTCAAGAAGTTACCTTCCAAAGCCCGCTGATACATGTACATAACGGTCATTACATTCGTGAGAGCGAAAGTTGGCCCCGTCGTAGCAGGCGGTGCTGTTACCAGCCTCAAACTGCGCGAAGACGAGCTTGTTCTGGTGCTTAGCGACTTGACCAAGCCTAGCGGCGACGCGCTGCTTGACCTGTCCGTACTGCTCATCTTCGAGAGTTTCAGCATCAACCTTGACGCTTACCTCCCACTTCTTGTTGCGGATCGTGTAGCCGTACTCCGACAGGCCCTTCGGAATCCGCTCGTCAGTCCATTCACGGACTGCCGGCAGCTGACCCAACCAGCCGTAGGTTTCGCTATGCAGAGTGGAATCGACTTCAGTTACTAATTCTTTGAAAGGCAGCTCAACGCCCTTCCAGCCGTTCATGAAGATGGTCTTCAATCCCGGTGCGAGGTTACGAGCTATATCTGAGGTGACAATTTGTCCCATCTATAGGTTTCCTTAGACGGCCGAGAGTTCGACGCGCACTTTAGTTGCTGTGACAAAAGAAGCGACGCGACCGACGAGCACATCGTTAGTGGTGGTAGCGGCCAGGGCGACAGTGTTGTCGTCGACCATGCAGACCGGCAAGCCAACGGTGGCCTGGGTGGCGGTGCCACTGAAGTTCAGTTCGAACACACCCTTGCGCTCGACGCGGACGGACTTGTCGCCGGCTGCGCCAGCGCTGTTATCGACCTGCTCGTAAGCGATGCCGGCCAGCGTGAAGTTAGCGGTGTCGGCGGCCTTGGTGACGTAGCCGGAAGTGTTGTTAGCGAGCAGCGAGCCCTTGAAGACCTTTACGGCCGCAAGAGGCATCGAGATGAGTACGCCATCCTGGCGCAGAGCATTGCGGTCTGCAGTTAAGTTAGCCATTATTTGGCCTCCTCTTTCTTGGTTGATTTACCGCCGTTGACCTCGTTGTACTCGTCTCGTGAGACTCCTAGAAGTTCGTTGCCCTTCTTTGCCTCATCGCTCAACTCGTCGTACGGGGTCTTTTCGGCATCATCGCCACTTGCGCCTTCCTCGCCAAAGCTGATGCGCTTGGGGGCAGCTTTGAATAGGTCTGTCAGCAGGTCGGACAATGACGTAGTAGCTCCATCCGCCAGGGAAATGGTTGAGTCTGGGGCGGTGGATAGGGAAATGAAGGCGTCCTTCTGGGCGGGAACGATCTTGCCTTCGGCCATCAGCGCCTTGTAGTTCGCTTCGGCTTCGCCCAGAGCAATCTGCTTCTTGGCGTCGGCCAAGGCTTCCTTGGTCTTCTCAAGCTCGGACTTCTCAGCCTCAGCCTTTTCGGCAGCAGCTTTGTCAGCGGCCTCTTTCTCAGCGGCTTCCTTATCAGCAGCCTCTTTGTCTGCCGCTTCCTTAGCGGCGGCTTCTTCGGCGGCCTTCTCGTCGTCGGTCTTCTCAGGAGCGGTAGCTTCCTTGATTTGGCCGGTCACGGCCTCAGCTGCATCTTCGGGAACTTCGATTTCCTCGCCAGCGGCAATGGTGGCGGTTTTCTCTTCACCTTCTTCGGTGAATTTCACTTCTATCGGGACCTCACAGTCATTCTTTACTTTCGACACTTCTAACTCCTTGCTTTCACTTAGCATAATTACTTTAGTCTTATCCGCCAATGCCATAAATGGTTTCATGCCTTTTATGTAAGGGTCATTCACAATGCCGACATGCAATAGAGCCGGGCCGACCTTGTCACCTTTGAGCTTGTCCAAATAATCAGGGTCGAAAGAAATGGAAACGTCATCGTAGAGACCGTCGTCGATTTTCTGCGTCGTGTCCCAGGCGGTGATGTCCAACTCGCCATAAAGGCCGTCATCCTCGATGGACAGGCCGCCCAGCCAGCCGCGGGTCGCAGCCAGGAGGTCGCCGCTGCTCTTGGGGTGGCCCTCAACTACGGGGACTTTGTTCAGCACCTTGTCTTTGAAGTTCTGCACGACTTGGGCCGCCCAGGACTTATCCAGCACCATCTTCTTGCGGGGATCGTGCGGGTTTACCCAGGCACCGAACTTCACCAGCTGCTTGCGGTAGCGGCGACCATCGTCCAACTCTACGACGTGGAAGCCGCCCTCGGAGGGGAGCTGGTAGACGACTTTATCGACCACTAACTCGCGTCCGCCCTACAGCTTCTTTCAGGTCGCCTGTAGTATGTGCAATCAAGTCGCCCATCGAATTTGGATTGGTGATAAATTCACTCATGCTTTCACTATGAATAGCTTCAAGTGAAGCGTCAATGTTTTGGAGGAATAATGGTTGATATACATTTCTTCCAAGCCACGGCCACAGCGATTCCTACACTATTCATTGCCATGGCTTTTACTTCTCGCGGAATAAATTCTGACTACGATGAGCTGTTCGGCAAGTACGGTCCCTTAGAAATCGGTTTTGCCACAGTTTTTGTGGGTGCCTGCGCCACTGCCGAGATGGTGTCTTTAGCGGTTCTCGCCACGAACGAAACTGAACTCAACTATGCCATCTTCATCGGAGCCGTCATTGTATTTCAACTTATGGTTCTATGTGCTGCTGTTGTGTTCCCTCCTCTAAGAAAGAATCACCCACCTCGTATGTGGAACCGGTTCCTGATCTTCATCGCAATATTATTTATGATGCTCTTTCCGGCTGGTGCTTTCTTGTGGCTGATGACTTAAAGCTGGGGATTACTGATTCCACCAGGCGCTTGCGGGAAGCCAGTAACGTCCGGCTGTTCGGTCTGTTCCGACCCCACGCCCATCCATAGGCAGCGGCAGTTCCCATGTACCGGCGGCTCCCACTTGCTGGCCCGGTAGCTGGCGTAGTCCACTGCAGCCCCATCTAGGTCTTCGCATATAGGGCACGTACGGTCGTCCAGAATCGCGCTGTACTGGTAAACCGATATCTTTGCCCGATAGTTCTCAAACACGCCCTGGCGGCCTCTATTCACGGCCTGGGAGACAACGATCGCTCCAGTCAGGCTGAGCTTTGAATCGAAGAACGAATTGAAGGCGTCCCCGATAGCTCCCAGGATGTCCGACAGTCCCAGGTTGGTTTCCGACAGGGCGTTCTTGCGCAACTCCTTCAGCACCTCGGACTTGATAATGAACAACAGGTCGCCGAACTGCTCATCGACCACGGCCTGGGCGCTCTGGTTGATGAGAGCGGTGGTGTCGCGGTTGGTCGAGGGGGCCGGTACCTTCAGCTCGTCCGCCGCGCCGTTCTTGGCGAAGTCGTACGCTTGGCGCATTTGGGCGGCGATGATGGCCCGGTACTCGTTGCCGAAGTTCAGGGTGAACTCGTTGAGTGCCTTGATGTCGTGGGCTTCCAGAATCTTGGTCAGGCGGGCAACAGCACCAGCTTTGACCTTGTCGTAGATCGCGCCGGTCTGGGAAACGAACTCAGCTTCTAGATGATTGATCCGACGCTGTAGTCCCGCAAAATTGACTCGCTTTTCTGCCGGCGTGCTCGGTGCCACTGACTGTCGCTGAGCCTTTTGGGTCGGAGTCGGAACCCCGGTCCGATAGCTGAGGCTTGGGCTTGTCAGTAACTACTGGCTTCGGTGGCAGCGGGTTGCCCTGGGCGTCTACTTCCACGCCAGCGGCTTTCGCATCAGCCACCTTCTTAGCTGTTTCCTTATCGAGCTCTTTCTGGATGGCCTCGCGGTCGATGTCCAGGGTTTCGGCCACCCGGTCTTCGATGCCGCGCTGGATAGCAGGGTCAATTGCGCCGCTGGTAACCAGCTGCGTAAAGGCGGTGGTGACCAGGTCTTTGGCGTCCGATGACATGTCTTCGAAGTGCCACTCTGGGTAGGCGGGATTGGCGAAGTTGAGGTCAATCAAATCGGAATCAAGTAGTGGTTGATGTGGTCTTCAATTCCCCGCTTCACACCTTCGATGGCAATCATGAGGATGTCGGTGTGGTCCTTGCTCAGGGCGTAGCTGCCGCCCTTCGACGCACCTGTGCCGCCGAGCATGAGGCTCTGCGCCAGGACTGACCGGGCCATCTCAATCTTGTGATGCTCGATAAGGGGCAGCGGGTCGATGCGGCCGGTCGAGCTGTCGTAAGGGGTCAGCGTTAGCTTGTCGGGAATGTAGGCCGTCGTGCGGATACCGCTCAACAGGTTGATGGCCTTCATGGCGGCACTCTTCTCCGCCTTGCCGTAGTCCGCCGGGCCGGACAGGACTTTCGGGGCTCTTCGCGGTTCGTGGGGAAACGGGTCCCTGAGATAAGTATCATGCCGCCGTCCGGACGGCACTTCTCAAGAGAATAACGATTTGTAATTGGCAGGGTTGCGGTAGCCGCGGGCGGTGCGTTTGATATTTTTTATCGCGGTGTTGTTGGCCTCGACCTTGCCTGTCGTGGCGCCGGTGATGATCAGCACCTCGATCTCTTCCCACCACCGGCAGACTGTTCGGTAGAGCCTGTTGGTCTCGGGCCGTGCTGCTTTCTTCACGAGTTCTTCGAGCTTTGTTTTCGCTGCTGCGGCGTCTTCCAGGGAGCCGGTGCGGAGCAATGCCCTGAGCTGTTCTTTGACCTGCCAGACCGCCTGGAAGGTGCCGGTTGGATCGTCGACGGCGAAGACTTCCTCGAGCCGGAGCGCCGCCCGGCAGCTGAGTGTGTCGCCGCCGCGCAGCAGGAGCATCCGGTGCGCCCAGGCCTTGTCGATGGCACGGCCGCGGCGGCCCTTGACCTGCTGGGAGAGGTTCTGCCGGGTCTCAGTCATGGCCTGGTTGGCCAGCGAGATCAGGTGGAAGTGATCGACAGCGACCGCGGTGCGGGGAAGCCACATCCGCAAGGCTTTTCTGAATGCCGCGGAGGGGTCGATCGCCACGACCTGCACGGCCAGCCGCCACTCCAAGGGCCGGGCGAATAGCCAGTCCCCGACGCCCTTGTGGTCTCGCCCGTCGACCACGCCAAGGACCTGCCCGGTGTCCAGATCGACGATGGTGGTCATTCAGGAACCGGGTCCAGGTCTTCGTTCCCGGGTCCTGGAAGTAGCGCACGGACCGGAACCGGTGCTCATCAATGCCCAGCATCCGCGGGCTGAGCTCGTCCACATCGGGCAGCTTCAGCAGGTACGCTTCGGTGACGGCGGCGCGGACCATCCACCAGGACACGGCGAAGACGAGGGCTGTCTCAGAGACGGCCCTGCCTGACCGGATCACGGCGTCCACGAGCTGGTCCCGGAGCCGGCTTGTGGAGCGGGCCCGGCGCCGGACCCGCGGGGTGGATTCGAAGAACGATAGCCGGTCGCATGCGATCTCTTCGCAGTACCAGCGGTACTTGGACCAGAGCACCTCCACCGGCCCGGCCACAGGAACGTCTTTGAGCCGTTGGAAGCGTCGTTCCTTCCGCCGGGATGCGATGACTCCGCAGCTTCGGCAGCCGGCGGCTGGTCGGTTTCGATGATGACCTGCCGCCGGCCGGCAGCGATGGCGGTGGAGATGACGTGGTAGTCGGGCAGGTTGAAGAGGATGGTGGCAGCGTCGGCTGCGACCCCGGTAGGCTCGTTCAAGGGCTCGTGGTCCTGTTCCAGGTTGAATGCTAGACACACTCATCCCAGCAGGGCCACGGGCCCCCTTGTCTTCAACGACACGAACTCATTCCCCATCAACCGCGAAGAGCCACTTTCGGGGGCACGGCTCCCGTCTGAGCCGACAGGTTCGCGAGGTAGTAGAGCTTGTGAACCATGTTGTAGTGATACATGGCCGGCTTAAAAGCTGATTCACCGTAAAGGAAGTTCTTGTCTTTGCCGTAGGTGTAGAGGAATGTCTTCCAGGCCGGTATCACTACATCAATGGAATCACCCTGGTAGTTGGTGCGTTGTTGAGCCCCGTCGTAGCCCCCATCCTTACCCCGCTTGAGCATGATGGTCTGCGAATCGCGGCTGGCCAGTTTCTTGTAGATGATGCGGCCGTCTTGATTGATTTTGTAGACCTTCTCAAAGAGCCGGAAGCCCTCAAGAACACCACGGAGCATGTCGGCCAGGATGATGGGCATGGGTATTTCCATGCCACCTTTGTGGACAGGGCTAAGTAGGGCTTTCTTGATGAAATCAGCTTGCTCGCCATCGGTATCTGCTTCGTCAGCTTCAATCTCAGAACCACTCGCCAATATAGGCAGGGTGAGGATGTTGTACAGCGATGCCAGAGTGTCATCATTCTGACGGGCGGCGACGTAGTCCTTGACCTCTAGTTTGTCGACGCGGACTTCGGTGTCCGCATATCCGCCCATTATCGATTCGCCGGTTACTCCGACTTCAGCAGCACCGCCAGACGGAATGCCGGTTGTTGATAAATTGACGGATTTTCTAGTAAGGCCAAATAAACCCAATGAGGTGAATTCCTGTTTAGCTTTACTGTATATGTTTTAGAAGTCTTCGTCACTGTCTTTATAAAGGTCATCCCAACTACCGCCGGTACTGATTTCGTTTGCACCTTCTGGTACAGCTCCGCGCCAACCCATTACCACGGCATCAGAGAAGTCAGGACTGCGACCCAAGCGCTTCTTCATCTTGGATTTAGATTCCACGATGAATTGCTTATCCGTCACCTCGTAGGTGTGGGCCAATAGGTCGCGGCGCAGGTCTTCCAGGAACGGAACGTGCTTCCATATCTTCAGCGTCCCCTGCTGGCCGGCCTGGGCCATCTTGTAGTAGCGCTCACTCCGCAGCATGTCGTACTTCGGTGTGCCGTCCTCGTGCAGGTCGGTGGTCTTCTCGCCGGACTTGAAGCTGTTCACGTAGTAGCCGCGGCGGCGCATGGAGTCCACTACTCCCCCGCCGTTGCCGACGGCATCAATCCAGACCTGCTGATAGCCCACCTCGTTCTTCTTCATGTACAGAATGAGCTCGTCTGCTATGAGGTCTGAGATAGGGGCCTTGTCGGTGCGGTCCACGTCGGGCTCAAGCAGGTCGCTCAAGGTATCGCCGATAAACAGGCTGAACACGGTCTTATCCGAGCCCTCACGGCTCACGTCCACGCCGATAGTCTTCAGGCCGGACTTCGGCAGATTCTCAACCAGCATCCGGTCGATGACGTGGTTCGGGAACAGGGCATTGGAATCGTCGACGTAGTCCCAGTTGCCTTCGACGTAACGCTTCTTGAATTGCGGCGGCATCCTGTCCAGGGCGTCCTGATAGTCCTGGGAGTTGTGGGGATTGTCTTTTGGCAGTGAAGGAATGAATGCGAAGTCGGCTGGCAGCGTGCCTTTTATCCATGGCGTGTAGAACGTGTCCTTGACCCAGTTATCCGCCGGGTTACAAGTGCCCGTCATCGCCAAGCTTCTTCTGGCTTCCAAACACGGCTACGTCGAGAAGTCCGAGAAGGCCAGTGGCCGTTCCAGCCGGGAAGTCGCCTACGACTGTGATGACGTTGGTGGAACGGGTCTTGGAAGTAAAGGCGACGCGGGCAGTCTCAGTTCCCAGGAGGGTGGCGGCGGGGCTACCGGTTCCAACGGCCATCCAGCCCATCTTTACCAAGGAAGGTGAGGCCAGGATTTGATCGGCGATGCCATTCTTACCGGCGGTGGTGACGGTGTTGTGAACCCGCTCTTCCTGCTTGATGTTGCCGTCTTTGTCCCGCAGTACTAGGTGCATATTGGTGAGGAACTTCAGCCCCTCCTCTAACCCACGGCCAATACCGACGGCCAGGCTATCGGTTGCTTGTAATTCGCTCTCCATTGATTGGTGTCCCAGTTATTACTGGCATTATGAACTAAAGCGCAAGCGCTGTGAATAGCTAGAGCGGTATCACGCCCGCTGCAATCAGGAGCATATATAGGCCGAGCATTCCCCCGCCAATGGAAACGCCGTTCATCAGTTTGCCGAAGCCCTTGAACTTCAATTTGTACCCGATGGGAACGATGAACTCTAAGAATATGAGCAGTAGGCAGTTGAAGTAAGCGCCCCACACCAGGAGCAATTCAAGCTCGTTACCCGCGCCACGCAGCACAGCTCGAAGGGCGCACAGTTCACCCAGAATGATTATCAGCGGCAAGACGATGGTCATCACCAGCAGTACACGCTTGTGCCGTCCAGTCACCGCCCGTTCGTAAAATCCGGCGAAGGTTTGCCCCTGTTTGATACCTACTGCTACTGCGATCAAGAGTGTCGGTATCGCTGTGGCGGAGACCTGGAAAAACATGATGGGCACATTGTTCATATCTGTCATCGTGCCAGACAGTTTGTCCCAGCTTTCCCATATAGTCCTCATCATGACGACTTACACTTCGGACGAACTAGCATCCATGGTGGAGCAGCTGCCCGCCAAAGCCCGTGCCAGCGGACTGCTGTTCATCGAGGAAGCAGAATTCAATAGAGAACCGGACGTAGTGTTCAGCGGTGAAACAGTCACTCTTGATACCGCCTTAGCCATTGCTGTCCAGGCCCCTTTTGTTTCGCTTCAGGTGGAAAAGTTCGACGGTGAGCAGTTGGCCGATGAGCTAAAGGATGAAGACGGCCACATACCCGAAGAGCTGGCGAGTGTCATTTCAGCCGCCCGACTCCATGAGGGCGAAGTCGAGGAAGTGACAATTCACTGGACTGCCCAAGGCATGATTTTCGAATGGTCGGCTTTCGCCGACTGGCATCCCGGCTTTTGGGAGACACTTGCCCACGCCAAGGCAATGGTCGACCTTCAAGAGCATCAAGAGGTCCACGACGAGTGGGCGATGCAATTAGCTCAGATGAAGGAGCTTGCGGACCGGCTGGCCGGGTCCCAGGAGTTCAGATTCGCCAAGCCTAGAAGCCGACGGGCCATAGCCGAAACCATGGCAGTCAAAATTGCTGGCGACGTTACTGGCAGTGGCGACTTCTCACGGATTCTGCGAGAAGCGGGTGCATTAGTCGATCGCAACGTCTTGGAGCACGAACAACGGCTTCGACCTCAGATTCGGGAATTGGCTGCCGAGCTCCTGGCCCGCCCGGAATGGCGTACCGCCAGCAACCAGGCCAAAATGCGAGACGCTGTTACTAAGTTCTTGGCTAAGAAGGCTGAAGGATACCGACTCAGCGCGGCCTTCGTTGAAGAGGTGATGCAGGCTGCTTTGAACTATCGCTGAAAAAGTTATCAACCAAACTTTGACCAAAATCGGCTGGAAACACCCTGCGGCTGTCCCTTAGCGTTGAGGGACACCGCGAAACGGCTGGGGAGTCGCCTTACCGGACGGGGCACGTCATGATTAGAACCGGCCTTCTGACGAACCAGAGCTTATTTCCCTTCACTGCCACCATCGTACTGTTCGACTTGCTGTTCCTGATTGCGGGCATCTACTTCCTGGTGCAGGCGGGCCAGGCAAGCTGGGACAAACGATCAAACCGCATTGCTGGTATAGCTTGCTCTGCAGCCTTTCTGATCCTGACCATCCTGATTTTCGTTCCCATTGACTTCTCGAAGTCATAAACTGCGGGCAAATAGCGTAAGCTTGCTTACTATGAAACGCACAGTAACAATCCTCGAAGATGACCTTGACGGCTCGGAGGCGAGCGAGTCGGTATCTTTTTCCCTCGACGGCGCTGAATACGAAATCGATTTGAATAACGACCACGCGAATGAACTCCGCAGCGCTCTGGAGCGCTTTACCAATGCGGGCCGTAAGGTATCTGGTGGCCGCGGTCGCCCGGCCGGTCGCAAATCTAGCGGCAGCGGTGTAGATACCAAGGCTGTCCGCCTTTGGGCTCTCGACAACGGCTTCAAAGTGAACACTCGTGGTCGTATCCAGCAGGACATCCTGGAGAAGTACCAGGCCGCTCACTAGTTTTCCACTGTTAGCTGTGGATTATCTGGGGACAAATAAAGAACCAGGGTTGGAACTGAATTAAGTTCTGGCCCTGATTTCTTTTTTGCCCTCGTATCTCCCCCAGTGCCACGCTCAATTCATGGTGAAGAAGATACTTTTGGTGCTGTTACTCGCCTTGGGTCTGACGGCCGGCACCGCTGCTGTCGCCCAGGCTGCCGTTCCTCAAGCCGTCCCCGCTGTCTCCGTCGGCGGGCTTGATTACGACTACTGGTGGCTCGGCGGTTACGTCGACCTGGACCGGACTGACCAAGGGGCGGTGGCTTCCGGTTATGCGGCGGCGATCGCCGGGACGATCTGCCTCCACACCGCCGGCTGGGTCTGCCCATTCTCGGCTTTCATCCTGACTGGTGCGGCGTTCTACATAGCGACCAACGGCTACTGTCCGAATAGACTGAGAATCTACCTGAGCTTGCTCTTCAACTTCCCGATGAGGTGTGCGTGATGGACCGTAGGCGTGGCATCCTGATCGGCCTGATAGTGGGTCTGATTGCTTCATCCGGAGTGGCAGCCAGCTCTCAGACTCCGGTGTGGGCCTTCGTGCTATCTATGATTTGCGTGCTGATTGCGGTGGGTCTGATTGCTGTGGTGACCGGGGCAGTTCGACGGTAGAACTCGGGACTTTGGTGGAACCAAAAGCTATGACAAGAACTCGGCCAAAAATGGTCAGGCTATAGCCGCTCACATCTACCGTGACTTTGCTCATCGCTTCACCGCCTTGAAGCCTGGCAAGTCGAACAGTGAATCCACTCGTTGCCAAGTATGTGGAGTAGCCAGCCGCTTACGTCGCTCCTCTTTTTCTGCCTGGCCGTCAGGGTGGTTGTAGACCACTTGGCCGGGTAGGAGTCGGATGGGCTCGTAATCAGCCAGTATCTGCTTCATTTGATTGAGCGTGTGCGTCGGTAGGTTCTTGCCCACTACTTTGCCCACCGTTTCATCAGGCCCTGCTTAAATAGGTAAATTGCAAAGCTGCATAAGGCGTCCTCTGGGGTCTTGCCGTCTTCATTTACGTCGGTTACGCCATCGATATTGTTGACCACGTAGTAGTCGGGGCTTGCCTTGATAATCCTCTGACCGTCTGGCAGCTTCCGCAGCAGATAGCCGAGGTCATAGGCGGGGACCGCAGGGAAAGGTCGCTTCGTGCTCATGAATAGACCTGCATCGTCATGCCAAAAGCCTGTGTCGTCCCACCCACTTAGCTCATACAACTCTTTGCATAGTTCTAGAGAACCAACATTCATATTGATGCCATCGGGAAGATGCTGCCCGCCTCCTTCGCTGTACAACCTTCGATGGGCGGCTTTGCTTGGTCCTTTTTGGTATGGGTGGTCTCATGTCGGCAGTTGGAGCATCGCCACCACTTGACTGCGTCGTACCAACTGACGTTTATATCGCTGCACAATGGAATCCAATTGTGTTCCATTACCGGCATCCCCCGATCACTACGATGCTCGTACCTGGTGCGTTAGATACCACCGGCACGATGCAAGGGGTAGGCGTGGGAGCAGGAGTTGCCGGGGTTGGCTCAACGAAAGCTGGTGCAGGCGTGGGGTCTGCCGGCGGCGGGACTACCTTGACGGTCACTGGGGCTGGCACGACGACGTGATCGGCCGGAGCTGTACCGGTGGACTGCTGGAGCGCCTGGATGTCCTGCTCATTATTGGTGGTGCGCGCGTCGATGTTGTCGATGCGCTGGTTCAGGCCGGGAAGGTCTAGCTCACTGGAGCTGACGCCGGAGAGGCCGAAGGCGGTGACGACGGTGGCCAGGACGCCGGAGATTAGGAGGGAGCGTTTCATTGCTTCGCCTCCTCCTGCTTGGCCATAATTTTCTCAGCCATCATTGTTGCTACTTTTTCAGATACAAGTTTCTGGAACGTATCGGCATGCGTCATGTCCCAGCGTTCTGGGTTGACAGTCCTCTTGAAGAAGATGTCGGCTGCTTCCTTCACCAACTTGTCCATATCAAGCTTGGCGACAATCGCTTTGGCGATTTCACTTTCCTTCGAGCGCAGCAGCTCAGCGGCAACAATTGTAGCGGGTCGGGCGTGTGTATCGTGTTTCCGTACTGGTCGACCTGCACAGTCGAGTCAAACCACTGGCGAACTATCGCATCTAAAATTTTGTCTTCAAAGTTATTCATTTATTGATCGCCTATTTACTTGCCCGTATTATGAGCCAAGCGCTATAGAAATGCAAGCCTCTCTTTATCAACACCCCTGGTAGTTGACAGAATTATCTTGCAGTGATTGACCATGGTCTTTTGTTCGGGTCGTAAAATGTTGATTTGGCGGCGTAGTCCTGCGCCGGTACCGAACCTAACCCTTGACGAGATTTTGGCGGCCATAATTATGCAATGCATATTAGAACATAATTTCGCCGTAAAACCTTGACACGGCGGACCGTCCTTGGCATGGTGTCGAAACAGCAGAAACCGAACATTCGGGGCGGTACACATGAGCATGACTGTCGGGCAGTTGCTCCTCGACAACCTTTGGAATGATGCGGCAATGCTCGAAGCCTTCAACAAATGGGGCGGCGTCAGCATGGCCATCATCGGCGCATTGCTGGCCGTACCCCAGGCAGTCCGCCATCTTCTGCATCCTGTCGTGACCGTTGCTAGGAAGACCTGGCAAGCCGTGGCAAGTAAGTTGGGGCGGACCAAATCTGCAAACGTCGAGTTGAGCGGTATTGGCTCGGCGTTTGCTATGGGCCACCCCCCAACGGTCACTACCACCTCCGCCTGGCCAGCAAACGGTTCAACAGAGGAGCAACACGACTGGATACGAGGGGAGCTGCGGCGTGTAGAAGATCGCTTCGTCGGCCAGTTTGAGAACAACGAGAAAGTGATAGGCGGGCTGAGGTCCGAGCTCCGAGACCTAAGCAATCGAGTTTTCCAGACCATTGCAGATCTGCAGCGCCAGCTAGACAACAAAGAGCGCGAAACCGTACAGATAGATGGCAACGGGCTGCGGCCCATTGTCTCCGGCATCGTTCTTACGGGCATACCGGAGGAGCTGTCCCGGTGGGGATTCTGGGGCTGGCTCATATTTGGCATCGCTTGCGGCTTCACCATCTATGCGTTTTTTAAGAGCCTCGAAAACGGCGTGTGGACGACTCATCCTTAAGTACGATTGCCTAATGGATGGGGAAACTACACGGCTTGTCGTCGTGGCCTTGGGGACAATAGCAGCCGCACTGTTCGCTCAGATAGTTGCTGGGGCTTTCAACAGCCGGAACACTATAGCGGGCATAGAGGCAGCAAGACTCGCTGCAGAGACCCAGCGGGAAGCCGACCGGGACATGGAGCACGAGCGCTGGCTGCGTGATCGGAAGGTGGAGCTGTACACCGAATACGTGGAACTAGCGCACAACGTCCGAGACTCGCTGGGAGAGGTGAAGGTAGGTGTGCAGACTGACGTGAAGCCAATTTTTGAAATGATTCGGCGACTCGCCAAACTTGCTCACTCGGTCCGGGTGCTCTGTCCCCGACTGCTGAATCAGTCAGCGATGGAAGTGACCAAATCCCTCCACGCAATAACGGCGGTGCTCGGGGACATCCTGGAGGCGAAGCCCGAAGCACAAAAGAAGTACAGCGAAGCCCTCGATGATTTCCAGGAGCACATGGCACTGATGGAGCTGCGCATCACTCAGGACTTGGGAATCGACTGGGCCGCCTAATGGACTTCAATCCTGACACCTGGGGCACCGTCGCCGATTGGGTTGGTGGTCTAGGCACAGCCGCTGCCTTTGCAATCACTGCTTTCGTTATTGGCGGAGACATCAAACGCCGGCGGCGGGACCAAGCGAGCCGTATATCGTACTACGTCCAGATAGCGGACCCCGCCAGCCTGCGAGATAACCCCCGCGATGACTATATTTATAGCGTTCACAATTACAGCGATAATGCAATCTACAGCGTCTTTCTCTATCATCCGGTCAACATTGAAGATCGAAAAATGAAGAGCGATGTAGCTTTGCTGCCTGGTGATGAGTGGACCATCCGTACCGGGGACTGGAACCACGCCAACATGCCGTGCCTTGCCTTCCGAGATGCGGACGGCAACCGTTGGAATAAGGACAAAAGTGGCAAGCTAAGGGCGGGGTGGCCGGCGTTCGGATTCAGAAAGCAACCTACCTCTAAGTAACCCCCTCGCGCTTGCTGCGTTCATATTCGGTGGCCAGGGCTTCTAGGTATTCCTTACCAGTGAGGACGATTTTGTCGGTAGGTTGAACTTCGTACTCCCCGGCTTCACTGGGTGAGGTTGGCAGCGGTTCCTCTGGCTTATAAGAGTGTTCTAGCCCAGTACCGACACAATTTACATGGTGGGGATTTGGACACGGCCGTAGCATTTTCGGTTCTTCACTGGGTAGGGGTTGGGCGGGGGCTTTCGCTGCCATGTCGTAGTCAGCAGCCAGCAGAATTTTTACATGGCGCTCCAAGGTTCCGCACTCACACCCACGGTCGTATAGTTCCATTTGCTTCTGACACCGGGGCTTGTGAGGATAAATCTCATCAAGGACACCTCGCAGACCACCAAACCTTAGCCGCTTTTTAAATTCTGGTATCCAGTCTTTCGGTTCTCCGCTAGGGGCGGGGGTAGTACTGAACCGTTCTCGCTCCGGTGTTTCGCCCTTGAGCGAGACGCCGGGGGTTTCGACAGTTCCGGTGTTACTTTCCAGCTCATCCTTGCTCCACAGGTCGAGGGCCACACCGAAACGCATGGCGGCGTTGCGGAGAGCGTCACCAACACGTTCCTTCGGATCGGGACCATCGCCGTATCCTAGGCGTGTCACTCCCCCGACTGTCAGGCGTATCCAGAGGCCGCCGGCCTGGTCATAGGCGGGTAGTCCTTGCTCGTTGAGCGCCACGGGCTCCCATGTCCAAGTTGGGTCTACAGTGTTGAGCCGGTCAGTTACGGCTGCATGACCTACGTAATCCAGATGGGCGGCGGGTAGGCCGTGGTACTTTCCGCACTCCGAGCAATTACCTTTGGGACTGTCCTTTTTGAAGGGTTTAGGCAGCTTGCCGACAGTACCCGCGGGGAAGGGCTTTCGTAATTCAGACCAGATGTCTTTTGGGTCAATTGTTGCCATTACAGATCTGTGGCTTCACGCCACCTCCAATTGCTTTGATGTTCTGAGCTATCTCGCGCTTGCGCTTGAGGCGTACAAGACTTACGGCGGTTGCTGCCTCATGCATGGTCTTGATGTTGTCGACCAAGCTTTCTAAGCGGGCCTTAGCCTCTTGCGCCTGATCGCAGTCATGCCAGCCGGTTGAAAAGTCGCGAGGCTGACCGCAGTAGCAGCAGCGGACTCTAGATATGTTCACGGCAGCCTCCACACATGCCGTCCACGGCTATCTCCCAGCAGCATGGGCTGGGCCGCAGCAGTTCCAGGAAGTCCTGGTACTGCGGTTCATCCAGCTCCGCCGCTACTTGCATGGAGCCGGGGTTGGCCTTGTCCTGGGGCAGCAGGGTGAAGCGCCAGACTGAACCTTTGACGTGGCCGGAGCGGATTCTGTAGCCGTCCTGGCGAAGCTCAAACAATCGTCCGCCGTACCTGTAGGCAGTCTTGTTCATCTGGATATTGGTAACGCCCTGCTCGCCGGCGGCTTCGAGCATCTTGAGTATCTTCTCGCGCTGGTTAGCCATTGCTCACCTCGGTGCGCAACACCTCCTGCGCCCTGGCTTCTATGTAAAACGCTCCTAGGATGCCGATGAATTGGTCATAGCTGAGCTGCCCGATTCGATACTTGAGCTTGACCGTCCAGACCATATCTACGAGGTTCATCGGGCACCTCCCGTCAGTTCCAATGCCAGCCAAGTGAGGCCGATGAGGAACAGAGCCAGTAAAGTGAATCCCGCCAGAGTGGCGATTAGCTCATTTCGGGCAGAGCGCCAAGAAGGGGAATTTATATAGGGGGGGAATTTGGACATTGGTTGATCGCCTTATTTAGTGTCCTCATTATGAGCCAAGCGCTATGAGCCGTCAATACTTTTATTTCCCAGATATGCCGACCACTTATGCACTGGCGATTCTCCAATAAAGCCGAATATGCTAAAGTAAAGAAAACCACCCGGCAAAGTTGGTTTGATCGCCTATCTTCGTCGGGTGGTTTTTTGTGTCATGACTAGAAGTGGGCAGTCGGCTATAGTAGTAATCCATCCTGCACTTCCGATACAAAGCGAGCCATGGTCATGGACATAGACGCAATTGCTGCCATCGTGGCTGCGGTTAGCGCGGCAACGGGCCTTATAGGCAGTCGGGGCATCCGAGCGGTTGTTAGTTCCATCTTCCGCCGCCCCAAGCAGGACAGCGTGGTGATTCACCGGCCCGATGGGGAAGTTGAAGTTATCGACGTGGCCGCCCTACCCAAGATGGGCCGCAAGGGCAGTAACCGCTGGCCCGAGGATGACACGCTGTGAGTGGTAAAGGGGATAATCCCCCCGTCGCAAATACGCTCGGCGAGACGGTGTCCGCCAACTTCAAGATGATCGTGATTATCATCTTCTTTGTCACTGTCGCCTGTGGTGTTGGGAACCTGTGGATGGCCTTGGGCATTCCTACTCCTACCGATCCTCAAAAGGACGTGATGGCCACGATGTCCACCCTATGGAAAATGGGCTTTGGATCACTTGTGGGCTTGGTCGGAGCGAAGGCTGCCTAAAAGCCTCGGGCGAAGAAACGAACTACCTTCCACAGACGCCGGTCGTATAACCTTCAACCAAAGGTGCGCTGCTGGGGGAAGCTAGCTGGGCTCCTGACACTCAGCCCGCACCCGAAAGAAGCACCATGTCTGCTGAAGTCACGCCTGAAGTAAAGCCGCCGGCGAACCGCAACAAACTGCTCATCATCATCGGCGGAGCCATCGTCGTGCTCCTGGTTATCATCGCCATCGCCGTGTCATCCCAGGCAATCCGAGCCGGCCAGGAAGCCGAGGCCAAGGCCAAGGCTGAGGCCAGCGCGGCGGCGATGCTCAAGGCCGCCGATGCCGCTCAAAAAGTCATCGACGACCAGTTGGCCGAGGATGCCAAAGACGCCAACTACGTCTGCGAACAGCGGCTGCTGAAGGTACACCCGACAGCCACTGTCCAGGCCGGCAAAACCAAATCGACCTACAAGGCATCCGATGGCAGCTTCGACACCACCGGCGCTTACACCGACGCTCCCGCAGGAAATACCATCCCGATGCAGTTCAAGTGCTCGTCGAAGAAGGGCAGCGGCACGAGCTGGACGGTCTTCCTGAGCAATGACGGACTCGGCAACAAGATTCCCGGAACCTGATAAGTAAGGGAAGCGTCAGGAGTGGACGAACGCGATGTCTGAGGTAACTGACTGGATCAGCGCCAGTGCGGATGTGGCGGCAGCTGTTGGAACCGTCGGCGCTCTCTGGGTCGGGGCGGTGACACTTCGCCGCCAAGTGAACGATCAGCACCGGCAGCAAGCGGCAGCCGTCACGGTGGCAGTTCAAAAAGGGAAGTACGACAATGAGCTACTCGTTTTCAGCGTACAAAACGATAGCCCGTTCCCCGTCTTTGAAGTCGTGCTTATCGCAACTGACCACGGAAAAGATTTCCAAAACGAGTTCGTTGCTACCTTGCCACCAGGTAAGATCACCAGTTTCACTCTCAGGGACACTCATTTCATGGGTTGCCGCGCTACGTTTTACGACAGCTCAGGGAAACGCTGGGTTCGAGATTTCACCGGCCCGCTGAAGGAAATCACCCCGAAGAAGCCAAATCTCTTCCGGCGGTTGTACCTGGTCCTATTCACACACAATCCAAAATAAGGAAGAGATTTGCTCAAGCACTGGCGGCTTGTAACGGCCACTCTCGCCATCGTCCTAGGAGTTGCGGCGATAGTTCTTTGGGGCTCATCGCTGCTGCAAGGACCCACAGATGCAAATCCCCCTAACGCCGCAGAATGGCTCAGTGCAATCTCAACATTTTGGGGAGCCATCGCCGGTGCCATCGGTGCACTCGGTACGGCGGGTGCGCTCTGGCTGGGAGCCATCACCTTCACGCGGCAGGTCAACGATCAGCATCGTGCCCAAGCAGCGACAGTAACTGTTCACGTCGGAATCAAAGCCGGTATCGACGACAACCACACGGTAGAAATCACTACGGGTAGCAAGCTCCCGATATACAACATGGAGCTAGTCTGTATCGGCTCCGAGGGTGACGTACTGGAAGTCTTCAGGAAGCACGTCGTCACGGACCGGTTCGGCCAGTATCTGGATGAGGCGTTGCCGCTGCATCAAGCCAGAGCGACATTTACCGACAGCGCTGGCGTGCGCTGGGAGCGCTGGTCCAAGGGCAAGCTGATCGAGCTTGGACCGGAGCCCGAGGGCTTCGACATAGTGGAAACCCCTCTTGCCGCCTACGAGGAACATAACCGCAAACTGCGGGAGAAGAGGGAGCAGCGGCGGAGTCCAGCGCAGGGTGAATGACTGGACTAGCCCTCGTGGTACAGGACGTAGGCCTCGTACATAAGCATTTGCTTGCTAGGGTTTTTTGGGTCTGGAATGACGGTCGTCAGAAACTGGACGCTATCGAACTGCTGGCGGGTCCTCCAGAACGTGTTATCGGGGCTCATCCCATGGATGAAAGCTTGGACATCCTCGTGAACCGGATTGGGCGCGGCGATACGTCGAATCTTCAGTGGTGGCTTGAATTCCATGGCTGTTCTTCCTATAGGTAGACGCCCCAGCCGCCTATGGATGGCCCTATGCTACGTCCTTGAACTGCATTCCGTTCACCTATGGATGAGTAACAAAAGCTTGGTAGACGATTCGGGAGCCGGTAGGACTGTTTGGGTCTGCTACCACCAAGGGGATCACCTGGACGTTCGTAGCGCTGGACTGGTGGTATCTGATCAGCTGGCTCACTTGATCGCACAGAGCATTAGGGGAATCTGCAGAAACGGTTGCAAACTTGGCCATGCCAACTCTCCTTTGAACGACCCCTTACCCCTATAAGCGCTTCGCTTAGGGGGCTCTCAAGATACATATTTCCCTGGCTGAAAGCTATGCTTCAGCGCCCCCTTGTTGGCTACTCTCTAGTGTTCGCACGGTACTCGTCCAAGTGAATCTGACTCTCTTGGATCGAGCGGCAGTAGGCATGGAGTCCAGCCTGGTGCTATCCGTTACGCGCTTGTGTTTATCGACTGGCCAGCAAAGCGGGGGCAAGGTTTGACTTGCAGTATGGCATTTCACGGTTATGTCATTCACGCTATCTCTAGCGCAGCCATCATTACGCTCTATCGGCTCACAGTCCGCTAACCCCGCTGGTCAACCTATAAATGTACGCTACCTCGGTCGGTGCCGGTGCCTTTTACTGGTGGACAATACCTGACAACAGAAATGGCCATTGAGCGTGAGGCTGCTTTCTGCTACTGGGAGGTGACCGGTGTAGCTCCGACATCGCGTTTCAGGAGCTGAGTATGTCTGTGCCGGGTGGAGGCACGAGTGCTGTCTCTTTTGAGGGTAGGTACGTCGATGCGATTGTCGATACGGTTATAGTGACAAATTCTCAGACCAATAGCCAGAGCTTCTTATGACTATTGCAACAAAGGCATAAGGAGAATAAAGTCTATATATATCTATAGGATTATTGAGGGCGTCGTGGAAGAAGAATAGAAACCGGCCGCCTTGAGACGCAAGTAACGGTGTCCGGGTCTAACCCATACGCTTCAGCAAGTTCCCGTGCGTCGCTGGTCGCCCGCTTCATACATTCCGCACGGAACGCCGAGACTCCATACTGAAGACGCCATCGAAGTCGGCGTAGGTTGCATCTCGTGGTCATAGGCTACAGCTTCGTAGCAGTAGCTATCCATGTAGCTATCCATTTCAGGACTCTTCGTATTCTGAAACCTTGAGCATCACGCAGTTGTATCTCTGATTCAGGTTGAAACCGAAGCGCTCGGAAGCAAGCTGGATGGCCTTCTCAGCGGCAGCCGCTTCATCGTTAGTGTGGCAGTAGACGGTTCCACGGTGATAGCGCTTGGTGTGTCCCCCTGGCGGAGTCACGGCTATGACGAACTCAAACATGGGCATCTGTCACCGCTTTCCTTTCTGTGAGTAATCGTGCTGCATCGTCAAAAAGCACGACGGCGAATAATTCGGATTCCCCCAGCTTGTGAATGATGTCTTCCAGGTAGCGCTTGCGGGCTTCGTCGGGAACCAGCCACAGCACCAGTGGGAACGCACGGTCGGCCGGCCAGGCTCCAGAATCAATCGCCTGGACGTAGCGGCGCATCTTGGCCGTCAGCTGGCTCTCCCACTCGGCACCGCGATCTACTTCGACCCAGTAGGAAACTGCGCCAATTTCGATTGCCGCATCAGGCTTGAGCTGGACGTGTCCGACGCGGGTGTGGCACCAGGGCTCGGTCAGGAAGGTCAGCGGTTGTCGGGCATGAGAACCTGGCTCCCCCAGATTTTCACTTTGGTCAGATAGTGAAAGCTGCACGTACAGCTCGGCGATGTCCAAGGTGTGAGGTTCGGGAGTCCGGGCCTTGGTGGAGGCGAGCTGGTAGACGTACTCCGCAGAGCCGTTGTAAGCCCCCCACATACGTTTCAGGTAGCCCAGTTCAGTAAGACGCTTCAGGTGCCTACAAGAGCGGACACGCTGGCCGTCAGGGGTACCAGAACGATAGTGGATACGCCGGAGTTGGGAGGTGGTGAGCTGGCGAAAGTGCCTGACGGTTTGGAGGACGGACCGCTGGGTAAGAGATAGAGCAGAAAAACTATTCATTTAGAAAGTACCGCCCGCCGCGTGATTAGGCCACTGACCTGCACAAATAAGGTGTTCAAGTGTGACCTGAATCAACGCCCCCATAAACTGACGAATCAATAGATTGTTCGGGGTCATTCCAGGCTCCCAATCTTGGGACGTTGCTTCTGCTCCGGGGGCCTTGTGTCTCGTCAAGAGGTCTGCTTCCACTTCCATAACCGGACGGCCATATTTCTCTCTTGAATAGGCTTTGGCTTCGTCGGCCGCACCAGTTGCTTCCGGTGGTGGTGAAGTCTTCAAGGTGACCACCGGGGCGTTGCCGCTGCTGCTCATCAGCTTGGCCGCCACGGTGTAGCGCGGGAGGTTCGCCAGGTCGTCGGCGGTCAGCGGGCCGAAGGTGGACTGCATCGACTTGGCGTCGTCACTCGCCAGGCGGAAGACGATCTGCGACTGGGCGTTCTTACTCAAGGTCTGCTGCACCGCTTTGGGCAGTTGGTCGGCGTATTGGTTGGCCACCATCAGGCCCAGTCCGTAGGACCGGGCGAGGGCGAAGGGGTCGGCCTTAGTCGTGTTCAAGGTCTCCACGAACATCTGTGCCTCATCAATCATGAGGACATTGGGCTCACGATGTTCTGGCGGCCGTCGTAGGGTCGCATCCCAGACCATATCGAATATCAGCTGTCCCAAGGCCGAGGCGTTTGTCTGGCCCATGTGGGCCTCGCTCAGCGGCACTAGGAGAATCTTGCGCTTGCGGACTATCTCATCAAAGTCGAGCCCGTCCTTCTGGCTGACGATGTTGCGAATCATGCGGGAGCCCAAGAAAGCATCGAGGCGGTTCACGGCGCTGTCCACTGTCATATCCGCTTTGTCGTCCAGCCAGCGCCATTCCTGGATGGTGTCCGGATGGGTGTTGCGGTTCAGCCGGCGGACTTGGGCGTTGCGGTACTCCTTACACCAGGAGCTGCTTCACGTCGTAGAGGGTGAGCTTGTTCAGGGCGGCGGTCATGACAGCATTACTCAACACACGTTGCAGCTGGGCTGACCAAGTATCACCACTAAGGTTCTTGAATAGGCCGACCACATGACTGGTGGTGCGTTCTGGGTCTCCGCCGCCTAATACATTCAGTCCTATAGGCCTATCGGTGTCTAATGGGTCAAACCAAATGACATCATGCAGACGATGAAGCGGGAGCGAGCTCAAAACGTCTCGGCAAAGATCGGTTTCAGGCTCTATGAGAACCAACCCCATATTGCGATCTATAACTTGCGCCGCCATGTTGTGAAGCAAAGTACTTTTGCCAGTACCTGACGGCCCGAGCAACCAAGAATGAACGGTGAGAGCTTTCTCCGGTATCGCCACCCGGCGGTTCTGCATCTTCGGGGTGTTGCTCGTGCCAATGACAATGCCGTCGGAATCATGCACCACGGTGGGGGGCGATGCGCTTGGCGCGTTTGGAGCCGCTACCGTTCAAGGGCCAGCCCATGAGAGCGCTGAACTCTTTGGCGTTGATGAGGATAGGGAATCCCCCGGTGCTGGCCCGGAGATTGATGCGCTCCCCCACATTCGGCATGAGTCGCTTAATGAATCTAGCTTGCGGAGCTTCTACCGATTTGAACACCGACGACAAGTCTTTGACCATGCCTGGTGCGTATTCTCCGGCCGCTCCAAGCCTCGCAATGGCTGAAAAGGTATGGTCGGCCAGTTTGTCCTTATCTGCGCTCTCAGAGGCTCTAGGACGCTGAGGAAAGATGCACCACTGTAGGACGGTAGCTTCGCCTGGATTCAGGCTTTTGAATTGGGCGTTCATGCTGTGCGAGGTGCCCTGGATGTCCAGGATGCGGAGGGACTTCAGAAGGCTGGTGCCCGGCATGGCCAGCTCCGTGGCGGCCTGCCACCTCATGGTGGCTATGGGGTCGTCTACGTCGTCGACCTTCTCCATGGAGCCGTCGATGTGCTCGTAGAAGAGTTCGTCCAGGCGAGCGGCTATGCGCCCAGGCGTGTGGAGGAAGTAGCCCTCCCCCTTCTCGTCGGCGTAGCGCTCGAAGCTGACCGCGTAGATGGGCTGCATGAACTTGGGCTTGGGCAGTCCCGACATGATCCGGATGAAGGCCATCACTTGCTCATGGCCCATTGTCGAGGGGAAAAACAGCTCGTAAGTGCGGCGCTGGCGGTCAGCGAGCTTTTGGGCGGCATTCATGATGAGGGCAATACCTCCTACCAGGCCAAGCCCGGCGACTGCGAGTTGGGCAAAGGAAATAGCTATATCGGTAAAAGTGATTTGGACTGGATAAATAACTTCCATAAGCGCATTATGAACTTATTGTTTGCTTTTGTGGCGTGACCTACTTCTATCGAAGATCAGCGAATAGAAGCCGCGCCACATGAGCTAGTAATTTGATTGGCTGATAAGGGGTAGTCGTCTCGGTAGCAAAAATCCACGCGGTCTTGAAGAGACGTAAATGCTACTGGCCTCCGGGTCGTCCCTTACTAGCCCGTCAAAGCCTCGTCGCCCTCGCATAGAGCATCCAGCCGACAGTTATCGCCACGATTCCGATGAGCACCAGCGGGAGGTAGGGCTGCATGGCCGCAACTAGGAACTGCATGGCCACGAACACCAGCACCGCCGTTATCAGGGCTGACCGCACCTCCCGCAGATACTTCACCTTCGACCACGCTCGCTATCCACCACCAGCTTCAAGGCTGCTTCGGCCTCTTCCCTTGCCTCCCGCAGCTCACGGCGAGCCCGCCGTAGGTTCTGGTACTCGTCCCAGCGCATCGAGTACTTGTCCACGACTATCTCCACCACCGGCCCCATGAATATGGCCGCCCCGACCAGTACCGCAATCAGCACGACGATGTTCATGTGCTGGCTCATCCGTTCGGCCAGCGTGATGACGGCGAAGACTGCCAGCAGCGGGATGACCGACATCAGCTGTAGCCCTTCATGTACCGGTCCAAAATCTGACCTGAGTTGCTCATAAGGGTGGATTCGATGAGGAGCGCAGCCTGCTCGATCCGCGGCCGGCCCATTACGGCTTCTTCCACCTTGCGGTCGAACTCTGCGATGGTTTCCAGGCCTTCAACGGCGACGTTGAGGGCGTGCCGCTGCCGGAACTGGGCGATCCAGGCCCTGTTCAGCTCGTAGGTTGCGCTTGTCGAGGTGGGGATGATTTCGGCCGGGAAGCTCCGCTGACGGGCCAGCCCGTTGGTCTTGTGCTCGATGCCGAGGTCATAATCTTCGTTGCTCATTGCCGCTCTCCCTTTGGTGTTCACCGGAGTGTGATTCCGGTGTTGATACAACTAAGTCTGAGAGGCGCAGTTATTCGTTGTCAGTTTTTCATTTGTCCAGAGGAAGTGGGAGATGTGGCTGAAGTTTGTTCTATTTTTGATTTAGATTGGAATTTAATTGGAAACTCCTCGCCGGCGTTTTAGCTGACGAGGAGAGTCGGGTACATATCTTCTTATAACGGCGGGCCTCAGCTGCTTGCTTTGTCAGGCTGCCTTGCCTTCTTCGTCTGCCGCTGCGTCGCTTTCTGCCTGCTCTAACAGGCGTCGCGCTACGTATCGGCAAAGCTTTCGTTCATCGCCGTTGGGCTTGCGCCAACCATCCACCAACCATCCACCGCCGAAGTGGTCAATCACTTCCTGGCGTCGCCTCAAGGCGTTCCCCCCGTCTATATCGGGGGCGATGTTGAAGAGCTTCAGCAGAATGCCGGTGAAGCTCAGAATATTGGGGGTTGAAAAACCTGGCCAGATGGGACCGGGCGTCGCTACCTTCTTGAGCTCTTCGAGGAGCCTCCACTGCATATATTCGCCTTCACCGATCCGGCTTAGTCCAGATTCGGGAGCCGGTGCGTACAAGAGCCGCAGTGTCGGGTATTTGTATGGTCGCGAGCCGTCCGGAATTATCGGTTGGCCATGCTCGTCCTTCTTGAGGGGCCTCCGGGCTACTAGTTGTTCTGGTCTTGCTCCGTCTCCGATTAGTAGTTTGAGTTCATCAGTTAGCTTGGACTCGCTGTGTAAGTTCGTCCATCTTCCGCTGGGTGTGTTCATGGTGGGGGTTTTCGCTCTCACTTTGAGTGGGCTGGGCTCAGGTCGGGGCTTGAGGAACGGTTACCAAGCTGGCCTCCTTTCTCGGGGCGGATTCTTAGTTTGCAGGAGTCGGCCGAGTACCGGTACCCGTCGTTGGTCTCTAATGGGTAAAGATGCTAAGGGACGTTTTCGAAATAATCGTCCAGTCCACGATGCGCTGGGCAAGCACGGGGCCGACCTTCGGCAGACCGTCCAGTTCCTCCATTCCGGCCGTATTCAGGTTCACCTTTGAACCCGGCGCTGCGCGTCCGTCCGGGGAGTCTCCAGCATCCGGCGGTCCGGCTACCCCGGCACTGCCGGGCACCACTTCACCCTGCCGCGGGACATGGATCTTTTGTCCGTCCTCCACCACTGCGGCAAGGTTCAGGCGGTCCAGGTCGGCGCCGGGACTTCCTCCTCCGGCCGCCGCGACGGCATCGTGCACGCGGCTCCCTGCCGGCAACTGCACCACCCCGGGCCGCACCACGGCCCCGGCAACGTGGACCACTACGGTGCCGGCCGGGGCGCTTTCCTGCGCTCCCGGCAGCGCACCGGCAGTCGCTCCGGGCGATGGACCGGCCCGGCTCCCGCCACCGCCGTCCTCGCCTGATGGGGCGTCCTCACCAGTTTTGGCTGTGGTCTCCGGACCAACCCCGCTCAGGGGAAGGATCTCGGGCCGCCCCGACGCCGCCTGCCACCAGAACCAGGCACCTCCGGCCACGGCAAGGATGCCCAGGAGCACGGCAAGCCGCAGGCCAAGGCGCCAGCGGATGGCCGGTCCGACGTCGTGGGCCTGGGTATGACGTGCACCGCCGACGGTGTCAGCGCCGGCATCGGGACCAGGCGCGCCCCGGTATTCGAAGGCATGCCCGTCCTCCTCAACGAGGAGCCCGCGGGTACTGGTGCCCAGCGTGGCCTCCAGCCGGTTCCTGGCATGACGCGCCTGCTGACCTGCGGCTCCAGCATCCCGGCGTGACATGCACCCCACGCTAGGGACATGCCGCACCCCGCGACAGGGCAAGGCCCTGCTATGTGGAAAGGGTGCCCGTAGCCGGCACCTTAAGCGCTGCCCTCACCCGCACCGCTGCCGCTGCCCACAATGACGGCCAGGACACCAAGGCCCGCATGAGCCGCGAGTACGGCGGGAAGGGAACTGATCTGGGCAGGGGGGCACTGCGGCAACGCCGCTTCAAGCCGTGCCGCCAGGCTCTGGGCCTCTGCCGGGTTTCCGAAGTGGTGGACGGCCAACCGCACCCCGTCCGGCCGTGCGGCCGCGTCGGCGGCGACAATTTCCTCGAGGCGCGCGACCGCCTTGGCAGCGGACCGGACTTTTTCCAGCGGTACGATCCTGCCGTCGTCGACTGCCAGGATGGGTTTGATGGCCAGCATGGTGCCCCAGAGCGAAGCTGCCGCTCCGATCCGCCCGCCGCGGCGGAGCTGCTCCAGGCTGGGAACGTAGAAATAGACCTTGGTTCTGGCTGCCTGGTCCGCCGCAGCAGCGGCCACCGTCCCGGCTTCTGCGCCTTCCGCCGCCGTGCGGACACTTGCCTGCACAGCCATGCCGAGGGCCATGCCCACTGTTGCTGAATCGACCACTTCTACGGGGATGCCCACGCGGGCCGCCGCCAGGCGCGCCGCGTCCGCCGTCCCGGACAGGCCGCCGGAAATATGCACGGAGACCACTGCCTCGTAGCCGCGGCGCTGCGCGGCAAGGTACGCCTGTTCGAACTGTCCGGGCGAGGGCCGCGAGGTTTTTACGGAGGTGCCGCTGGCCAGTGCCAGCGCGATGGTCTCCGAAATGTCGTCCTCACCCTCGCCGTAGATCTCCTCACCCACCATCACAGGCATGGGGATGATGGTCAGGCGTCCGTCACCAGTGAGATCTGCTGACCAGTCAGCGGGCAAAGCAGACGCGGAATCAGTCACCACGGCAGTCCGTACGACGGCGTCCGGCCGGGTTGCGGCGCTGCCCCGCCGGGCGTCGTCCTGCTTTGCGCGCATGGCGGCTACGCGCGCCCGGAGCCAGGGCCAGGCGGCAGCGTCGCGGTGGGGCAAGGTGGCCTCCTGGGGTCAAGCAGGCCGCCGGAGGTTTCCGGCGGCCCGGTCCAGCCTAAGCCGGGACGATGTTGACCAGTTTAGGGGCGCGGACGATGACCGTGCGGATGCCCCGGCCGTCGAGGGCGCGCTGGACGTTGTCCGAGGCCAGCGCCAGTTCCCGCAACTGGTCCTCGGAAACATCCGGGGAGACCTCTAGCCGGTCCCGCACCTTGCCCTGGACCTGGACGACAGCCGTGACGGTGTCCTGCACCAGGAGTGAAGCGTCGTGGGCAGGCCAGCCGGCGTTGGCCACCGAGGCCGGGTGTCCCAGGACGTTCCACATGTCCTCGGCCGTGTAAGGGGCAAAGAGGCTCAGGATGACGGCAACAGCTTCTGCGGCTTCCCGGACTGCCGGGTCGGCACCGCCGGCGCCGGAGTCGATGGCCTTCCGGGTGGCGTTCACCAGCTCCATCAGCTTGGCCACCACCACGTTGAACTTGTTGGCGTCCAGCAGTTCAGCCGCGTCAGCGATAGTCCGGTGCGTGACTGACCGCAGGGCGCGGTCTCCGGTGGTGACGTCCACGCCCGGCGCACTGGACACGTCCTGGGCGAGGCGCCAGGCGCGGGCCAGGAACTTCGCCGAGCCGGAGGGCGAGACGTCTGCCCAGTCGACGTCGTCCTCGGGCGGGGAGGCGAAGATCATGGTCAGCCGGACCGCGTCCACGCCGTACTTGTCCAGCTGCTCGCCGAGGTCCACGCCATTGCCCAGCGACTTGCTCATGGCCTTGCCGCCATTGAGCACCTGGCCCTGGTTCAGGAGCGCGCTGAAGGGCTCGTTGGCCTCGATCATGCCGAGGTCGTTGATGACCTTGGTGAAGAACCGGGCGTACAGCAGGTGCAGGATGGCGTGCTCAACGCCGCCCACGTACTGGCCCACGGGCATCCAGTCGTTGATCTTTTCGGGGTCGAACGGGCCTTGGGTGTACTGCGGCGAGACGAACCGCAGAAAGTACCAGGACGAGTCCACGAACGTGTCCATGGTGTCCGTGTCCCGCTTGGCCGGACCGTGGCAGGAGGGGCATTCGACGTTGACCCAGGCTTCGGCCGCAGCCAGCGGCGAGGTGCCCTTCGGCGAGAGGTCCTCGCCGCGCAGGTCGGAGGGCAGCGTGACGGGCAGCTGCTCGTCAGGAACGGGAACCTCGCCGCAGGACGGGCAGTGGATGATCGGGATGGGAGTGCCCCAGAAGCGCTGGCGGCTGAGCAGCCAGTCACGCAGGCGGAAGTTCACAAACTTCTCACCGGTGCCCTGGCGCTCCAGGATGGCGATTGCAGCGGGGATGGCTTCGGCCTTGGGCAGGCCATCCAGGTCGCCGGAGTTGATCAGTGTCCCCTCCCCCGCGGTTGCGGTGCCGGACACTGCAGGGTCTTCCTCGCCCGTGTCCAGGACAGCCCGGACGGGAAGGTCGAAGGTGCGGGCGAAGTCCAGGTCCCGCTGGTCGTGGGCGGGGACGGCCATGATCGCGCCGGTGCCGTAATCGGCCAGGACGTAGTCCGCGGCCCAGACCGGCAGCTTCTCCCCGTTCAGCGGGTTGATCGCGTACCGGCCGGTGAAGACACCGGTCTTCTCACGCTCGGTGGACTGCCGTTCGATTTCCGAGAGTGCTTTGACCTGCTCGCGGTATTCGTCCAGGGCAGTGGTGTGCTCCTCGGTGACGAGTTCGACGGCGAGCGGCGCGTCCGCTGCCACCACAAAGAACGTTGCGCCGTACAGGGTGTCGGGGCGGGTGGTGAAGACGGTGACCTCTTTGGCGGGCTTGCCGCCGTCGGCCTCGATCACAAAGTTGACGTGTGCGCCCTCGGACCGTCCGATCCAATTCTTCTGCATCGCCAGGACACGCTCGGGCCAGTGGCCGCGCAGCTGCTCCATATCGTCCAGCAGCCGGTCGGCGTATTCGGTGATCTTGAAGTACCACTGGTTGAGGGACTTCTTGGTGACGGTGGTGCCGCAGCGCTCGCAGGCACCGTTGACTACCTGCTCATTCGCCAGGACAGTCTGGTCCTTGGGGCACCAGTTGACCGGGGAGTTCTTCCGGTAGGCCAGGCCGCGCTCGTAGAAGCGCTTGAACAGCCACTGGGTCCAGCGGTAGTACTCGGGGTCCGAGGTGTGCAGGCGGCGCGACCAGTCAGCGGAAATGGCGTACCGCTTGAAGGACGCTGCCTGGGTGTCGATGTTGGCGTAGGTCCACTCGCTGGGGTGGGCGTTGCGCTTGATCGCGGCGTTTTCCGCGGGCAGGCCAAAGGAGTCCCAACCGATGGGGTGCAGGACGTCGTACCCCTTCTGGCGCAGGTAGCGTGCCACCACGTCGCCCATGGCGAACGCCTCTGCGTGGCCCATGTGCAGGTCGCCGGATGGGTACGGGAACATGTCCAGCACGTAGCGGCGCTCCCGGGACCCGTCATCCACCGGGGTGAAGACCTTGAGGTCCTCCCACACCTGGGGCCATTTGGCCTCCATGGCGGTGAAACTGTAGGTGCCCTCTTCAGGCTCCGCCGATACTGTTGTTGCTGTTCCGGTCTCTGTCTCCGGCTGAACGCCCACTGCTGCCCTCTTCTGTTCTGTTACGGCATCTGTGCTGCCATAACGGCCTGATCCTCCTGCTGCCGGCCCGGCAAACACGCCCGGACACACAAAAGCCCCTCGCCAGGGAGGGGCTGCCGCACCGATATCCGTTGTTCCGGACGCCGGGCGGCTAACTAAGCAGAAGGATCGCACGCATGGATCTACTTTAGCGCACCGGCACGCAGGCTGCCGCAGCCAGGATGCGGTTCGTTGCATTACCCGGTGTGAGGGGACATGATCATCCCACGACGTTGGGAGGGGTGAGCATGATGCCGGATTCAACCACCGCCGGGTCCGCTGAGGGTGAGCCCCTTTCCCTGTGGCTTGCAACCGCCGGCGCCACCTCCTTCCCGGAGCTGCGCGGCACGGTGGAAGTGGACGTGGCCATCATCGGCGGCGGCGTCGCCGGGCTGACGGCAGCACTGGCCCTGAAACGTTCGGGCCGCTCGGTGGCCGTCCTTGAGGCGGCCCGGATCGGCACAGGTGTTACCGGCCACACCACCGGCAAGGTGACGTCGCTGCACCGCCTGGCCTACACGGATCTCGCCCGGACTCACGGCAGCAGCGCCGCCGGAACCTACGGGCTCGCCAACCAGGCTGCCGTGGAACACATCGCGCACGTGGTGGCCGCGGAAAACATCACCTGCGGTTTCCGCTGCGTTGCAAACTACACCTTCGCCGTAAGTGGGGACACCCTGCCGCAGCTGCGTGCAGAAGCCGAACTCGCTTCCAAGCTGGGTCTTCCGGCCACATTCACGGCCGAGGTACCCCTGCCGTTCCCTGTGGCGGGCGCCGTCCGGTTCGACGGGCAGGCCCAGATTCACTCCGTGCAGTACCTCCAGGGACTGGCTGCCAGGGTGGAGGGGGACGGAAGTTTCGTGTTCGAGGGCACCCGCGCGACTGAACTGCAGGAGGGGACGCCGGTGAAAGTAGCCGGCCGGAACGGTACAGTGCTGGCCGCTGACGCCATAGTGGCCACGAATGTTCCCTTCGGAGACCATGGCCGGTTTGAAGCATTGTGCCCGCCGCACCGCTCCTACATCGTTGCCGCGACGGTGGATACACCTCCCCTGGACGCCACTTTTATCAGCGCGGATGAGCCCATGCGGTCGGTGTTGACGGTCCGGCTCAACGGGATGACTTACCTGCTGGCGGGCGGGGAGGGCCACCCTGCCGCGGAACGGGTGGATTCGGCGTCGCGCCATGCCAGCCTGGCCGCGTATGCGCGCAGCCATTTCGGCGCCGGGCCCGTCGCGTACCGCTGGTCCACCCAGGATGCGATGCCCCTGGACGGGCTGCCGTACGCCGGGCCGCTGAATCCGGACAGCCGGCACGCCTTCGTCATCACGGGCCTGCGGAAATGGGGATTGACGAATGGGACTGCCGCCGCCCTGATGCTGGCAAACCTGCTCAATGGCACACCCAACGGCTGGGCGCCCTTGTTTGACAGCAACCGGGCGCCCGCACGGATGGGGAGCAGGTCAGAAGGACCCACGGAATCGACGCCGGCGGGTTCTGTGGACCGGGCGGAGAATCGCACTGAGGGCGCTGCAGGGCAGGTAGCGGATCTCGCTCCCGGTGACGGCACGGTGATTGAATCCGCCGGGACCAGCACGGCGTATTACCGGGATCAAGCAGGAGAAATCCACGCCGTGTCCGCGATCTGCACCCATCTGGGCTGCACCGTTGCTTTCAACCGGGGAGAGCGCACCTGGGATTGCCCCTGCCACGGATCCCGGTTCGACGCGTCTGGCAAGGTCATCCAGGGACCGGCCACAGAGGATCTGCCGCCACGGCCCACCTCCTGACCCCTGTGCATCCGGGACACCAGGAACCTGGGACGCCCGGCGCCTTGCCGGGCATGGGCTGGAGACGGCATGGGCCGCCCTGCCGGATTGGCAGGGCGGCCCGCGACGGATGGAGATTACCGCACGTCCGCGTCCACCCAGTCCATGGACTTGGTCACTGCTTTCTTCCAGAGCCGCATCTGGCGGTCCTGCTCAGCCTGGTCCATCTGTGGCTCCCAGCGCTTGTCCTCGGACCAGTTGGCCGACAGCTCGCCGAGGTCCTTCCAGAAGCCCACGGCAAGGCCGGCAGCGTAGGCGGCGCCGAGGGCGGTGGTTTCGACCACCTTCGGCCGGATCACCGGGACGCCAAGGATGTCCGCCTGGAACTGCATGAGGGCGTCGTTGGCCACCATGCCGCCGTCGACCTTCAACTCGGAGAGCGGAACTCCGGAGTCTGCGTTGACGGCGTCAAGCACCTCCCGGGTCTGGAAGGCGGTGGCTTCGAGCGCGGCCCGGGCGATGTGGTTCTTGTTGACGAACCGGGTGAGGCCCACGATGGCACCCCGGGCGTCCGATCGCCAGTACGGCGCGAAGAGCCCGGAGAAGGCCGGGACGATATACACGCCGCCGTTGTCCTTCACGGATGCGGCAAGGGTTTCGACTTCGGGCGCGCTGCTGATCATGCCCAGGTTGTCGCGCAGCCATTGGATCAGCGAGCCGGTGACGGCGATGGAGCCTTCCAGGGCGTAGTGCGGTGCAGCATCGCCGAGCTTGTAGCCGACCGTTGTCAGCAGCCCGTTCTTCGAGTGCACGATCTCCTCGCCGGTGTTGAAGATCAGGAAGCAGCCCGTCCCGTAGGTGTTCTTCGCTTCGCCGGTTTGAAATGCCGCCTGGCCGAAGGTTGCTGCCTGCTGGTCGCCGAGGATGCCGGCCACGGGGACCTCGCGCAGCAGCTGCGAGGTGTGGACCGTGCCGTAGACCTCCGAGGAGGACCTGATGTCCGGCATCATGGACCGCGGAACGCCGAAGATCCCCAATATTTCGTCATCCCACTGGAGGGTCTCCAGATCCATAAACAGGGTGCGGGAGGCATTGGTGACATCGGTGACGTGGACGCCGCCGTCCACGCCGCCGGTGAGGTTCCAGAGGACCCAGGCGTCGGTGTTGCCGAACACCAGGTTCCCCGCTTCGGCTTTCTCCCTGGCGCCGTCCACGTTGTCCAGGATCCACTTGATCTTGGTTCCCGAGAAATAGGTTGCCAGCGGCAGGCCCACTTTCTGCTTGAAGCGGTCCGCGCCGCCGTCCCTGGCCAGCTCGTCCACGATGTCCTGGGTCCGCGTGTCCTGCCAGACGATGGCGTTGTACACAGCCTCGCCGGTGGTTTTGTCCCACACCACGGCGGTTTCGCGCTGGTTGGTGATTCCGACGGCGGCAATATCGTGCCGTGTCAGGTTCGCCTTGGAGAGGGCGGAGGCGATGACCTCACGGGTGTTGTTCCAGATTTCGGCCGGGTTGTGCTCCACCCACCCGGCCTTCGGGAAGATCTGTTCGTGCTCCATCTGTCCGGACGAGACGATGGCGCCGCTGTGGTTGAAAATGATGGCGCGGGTACTGGTGGTTCCCTGGTCGATGGCGATTACGTACTGGTTCATGGTGACGTCCTTGTCTTGAGTTGGGTGGGTGGCTGGGTAATGGGTCAGGCGGCTGCGGCGATGATCGGGACCAGCCGGGCGACGAGCCCGCCCAGAGCGCCGCCGACGAGCGGTCCCACCACGGGGATCCACGAGTAGCCCCAGTCGCTGGAGCCTTTGCCCTTGATGGGAAGCAGGGCGTGGGCGATGCGCGGGCCGAGGTCGCGGGCAGGGTTGATGGCGTAGCCGGTGGGGCCGCCCAGGGATACGCCGATGCCGACGACCAGGAGTGCCACAGCGAGTGGGCCCAGGCCCGAAGGGGTCCCTCCGAAGGCCAGGATGACGAACACCAGGACAAAGGTGCCGATGATCTCAGTGACCAGATTCCAGGAACTGGACCGGATGGCCGGGCCGGTGGAGAAGACGCCCAGCTTGGCAGCCACTGCCTCTTCGGCGTCGAAGTGCTGCTTGTAGGCCAGCCAGCAGAGCACTGCGCCGAGGAAGGCGCCGAGCATTTCACCGCCAAAATAGGTCAGGGTTGAGACGATATCAACGGGGACGCCCTTCGCGTATTCCGTGTTGCCCTTGGCCAGGAAGCCGAGTGTCACGGCGGGGTTCAGGTGTGCCCCGGACTTCGCGGCCACATAGACGCCCGCGAAGACAGCAACACCCCATCCCCACGTGACCATCAGGAACCCGCCGCTATTGCCTTTGGTGCCCCGCAGGGCGACGTTGGCCACGACACCGCAACCGAGCAGGGTGAGCATCGCCGTTCCGAATACTTCGGAAAGGAAAACAATTCCAAGAGACATCTTTGACTCTCCTTATTTTCTGTTGTCAGTCCTTCGCGGGTTGAAGGACCGTTTGCCGGGGCGGGTTATGGCCCCGGCCGGACGCCGGGCCTTAAGCGACCAGGCTGTTGATTTCCACTCGGTGGAACCGCTGCAGCACGTCCTGCGCGTGCCGTATCTCGGCGGCGCGGGCTGTGGCGTCCCACTTGAGCGGGACGGACAGAACTTCCGCCACTTCATTGAGAAGTTCTCCGGTAACCAGCCCGCGGAAGGCCAGGGAGGTACGCCGGATCAGGACGTCCACCAGGTGCCCCACCTGCTCATGGGCCGCCATGAATTCCAGTTCGCGGACGCTGAGTTCCCGCGTGGATCGCAGCGCGTGGTCAGGTTCGGCGTCGAGGTAGGCGATCACTTCTTCGGCCCGGGTCCCGTAGCGGGTCAGCAGGCCGGCCGTGCGGTCTGCATCCCGGCCGGGAACCATGTGCTGCTTGATCCACGTCTGCACGCCGGCGTCGTCAGCGGGGAAGCCTGCGCCGCCGCCGATGGCCAGTTGCACCGTCGATACCTTGCGCTGCATGCCGAGCTCGGCGAGGACATCGTTGGTCAGGTGCTCCGCGAGGGCCCGGAAGGTGGTCCATTTTCCACCCACGAGACTGAGCACGACGGCGCCCGCACCGGATTCCGGCCCGGCCGCGCCGCGGCGCTCAATCCGGTAGTCCCGCGAAACGAACCCGGGCTGGGTCGCATCGTGCCGGGGCAGGGGCCGCACACCTGAGAAGGTGTAGACGATCTGTTCATGGCTGACGGGAATGTCCGGAAACACGTGGCCGATCAGTTCGAAGAAGTATTCGATCTCTTCATCGGTGCAGACGGCGTCCTGGCGCATGTCCGCATCCACGTCGGTGGTTCCGACCAGGACGCGGTCCCCCATCGGGTAAATGAGGACGATCCGGCCATCGGTGTGCTCGAAGAAGATTTCGCGTCCACGGCAGGCGTCCAGGAGTACTGGATGGTCCAGGACAATGTGCGATCCCTTCGTGCCGCCCATAAAGGCAGAGGCGGTTCCCATGGCCTCGTTGGTCAGATCCACCCACGCTCCCGTGGTGTTGACAATGACATCAGCAGTGAAGTCGAACTCCTCACCTGTCAGCTCATCGCGCAGCCGGACGGTGCCGCCTGTGCCGGTGCCGCGGTTGGGCTCACTGGTCATGGACTTCAGCGAAAGGTAGTTGCTGGCCCGGGCGGTGCTGCCCTGGGTCATGGAGGCCCCGGGCACCTGCCCTGCTTTCTCGCCATCCTGCAGGACGTCAAGGGTGAGCCGTTCCGGGTTGTGCACCGAGGCATCAAAGTACGTTGCCGCGTACTTAAGGTCCGGGCGCAGGGCGGGCAGTTCGGCCAGGGCGCGTTTGCGGCCCCGGAACTGGTGCCGCGGCACGGAACCGCCGTCCCGGGAGAAGGAGTCGTAGAGGCTGAGGCCAACCTTGATCAGGAATGCACCGCGTTCCTTGGGCTTGCCTTGCTGCTTGTGGGTCAGGAACCGCAGCGGAGCAGCGAGGATTCCGGAGAAGGTGCTGAGGATGGGGATGGTGGTCTGCAGCGGCTTGACGTAGTGGGGGGCGATCCGAAGCAGACGGTTGCGCTCCACGACAGATTCCCGCACCAGCCGGAATTCACCGTTTTCCAGGTAGCGGATGCCGCCATGGATCATGTGTGAGGACGCCCCGCTGGCCCCCTGGCAGTAGTCCCCGCGCTCCACGAGTGCCACGTCCACGCCCTGCAGTGCGAGGTCCCGGAAAGTTCCGACGCCGTTGATCCCGCCGCCTACCACCAGCACTTTTGCGTGGGGCCGCCGCCTCAGGTTGTGAACCGATGCGCGTTCGCTGCCAGGCTTCGACGCGGAGGGATGGACAGGTGAATCCTTGGGTCCCAAAACAACTCCCTTGGGGCTTTGTGTGTCGCGGCCACCCCTGGGTGCGCCGCCGTTCTCATCTATTGTTTGGAGTAATGGAAAATGGAGTCAAGCACTATGCACAAACGTGCAGAAGGGAGGTCGGGGTGGATCCTTCCCGGCATGCGGACGCTTTGCGGGCTGCACAAATGTATTACCTGCAGGACCTCACGATGGACGCCATCGCCCGGGAGCTGCGGACCTCCCGGTCCACGGTTTCCCGGCTGTTGTCCTCGGCCCGGGATTCGGGCCTGGTCCAGGTCCAGATCCGCAATCCGCTGGACACTGCGCCGGAACTGGAAGGCTTGATCCGCCGCCGGTACGGGGTTGACGTGCACGTTGTCCCGGTGGTGGAAACCCTCAATGAAGCCGAAACCCTGGACCGCGTGGCGATGCAGGCCGCGCGGACGTTCGGGCCCCTGGTGGATTCCAACGCGATCATCGGTGTCGCCTGGGGCTCCACGCTCAGCGCCGTGAGCCGGCACCTGACCAGGAAGATCACGCACGACAGCGTGATTGTGCAGCTGAACGGCGCAGGCAATATGCACACGACGGGCATCACCTATGCCAGCGACATCATGCGCCGGTTCGGCAGCGCCTACGGAGCCCGGGTGGAACAGTTTCCGGTTCCCGCCTTCTTTGACCACGCGGCCACAAAAACCGCGATGTGGAATGAACGCAGCGTGCAGCGCATCCTCGAACTCCAGGCCAAGATGAGCATCGCGATCTTCGGCGTGGGCTCGGTTGACGCGGACTACCCGAGCCACGTCTACGCCGGCGGCTACCTGGACGAGAACGACCTCAAGATCCTGGCCGGTTCCGATGTGGTGGGCGATGTGGCCACGGTCTTCTTCCGCAGCGACGGTTCATCAGACGGCATTGTCCTGAATGAGCGGTCTACGGGGCCTGCCCTTTCCGAACTCCGGCAGGTCCGGCGCAGGATCTGCGTGGTTTCAGGGGTGTCCAAAATCAATGGCCTCAAAGGCGCCCTCGCAGCCGGCCTCGCGACGGACCTGATCCTCGATGAGGCAACCGCGCGCCGCCTCGTGGACCTGGAGGGCATGGCGACGTCGAGTAGGTAGAGTCAAGGTTATGAGGACCTCACCGCGGATCAGCCTGAACAACGGCGTGCTGATCGACCAGCTGGGCTTTGGCTTGTATAAGGTGCCGCCGTCAGACGCCGCGGGACTCGTAGCGACGGCCCTCGATGCCGGCTACAGGCATTTCGACACGGCCGCCATGTACGGCAACGAATCCGGTGTGGCCCGCGGCCTCAGCTCCCTGTTGGGTGCGTCGGCGGGCAGCGGCGGCTCCGGGGAGCTCTTTCCCGCCCCCGCCAGGGAAGACCTCTTCGTCACCACCAAGGTGTGGAACGACCACCACGGCTACGATGCGGCCCTCCGGGCCTTCGATGACTCAATGGTCAACCTGGGCCTGGACTACGTGGACATGTACCTCATCCACTGGCCCTGCCCCAGGCGCGGACTGTTTCCGGAAACATACCGGGCACTTGAGACGCTCTACCGGGAAGGAAAGGTCCGGGCCATCGGCGTCAGCAATTTCCAGCCTTCCCACCTTGACCGGCTGATGCAGACGGCGGAAGTAACCCCCGCAGTCAACCAGATCGAGCTTCACCCCTGGCTTCAGCAGCAGGAGCTCCGGAAAATCCACGACGACCTGGGCATCCGGACCGAAGCGTGGAGCCCGTTGGGGCGCGGCCATGTGCTTGCCGACCCCGTGGTCCAGGCCTGCGCCGCTGAACATGACCGGACAGCCGCCCAGGTGATCCTCCGCTGGCACATCCAGCTGGGCAACATCGCAATCCCCAAAGCCAGTTCAGAGGCGCGCATCCGCGAGAACCTGGACATCTTCCGCTTTGAGCTTTCGGATCGGGACATGGAAGCGCTCGCCGGCCTCGACCGGGGACAGCGCACCGGCTCCCACCCGGACAACGTCAACTAGGACCTGCATGAAAACAACACACTCAGGGCAGTCCGCCGCGCCCGCCTACTTCAGCCCGCATCTGGCCGGACGCACCCGCGCCTCGTCCGTGCAGCTGGCCGGCGGGAAAGTGGCTTTCTGGACGTATGAACCCGTACAGGAGCTGCCGGACACCCGGACCATCCTGGTGATCCACGGGTTCCGCGGTGACCACCACGGACTCCTGCGAGTGGCCGACCTGCTGCCCGATATGCGCATCATCATGCCGGACCTGCCCGGTTTCGGCAGCTCAGAGGCCTTTGGGCCGGGCGGCCACACCGTAGCCGGCTATGGGGCGTTCATCAAGGAGTTTATGGCCGCCCTGGGCCTGGGACCGGACACCGTGCTCCTGGGCCACTCTTTCGGATCCATCATCACAGCGCACTTCGTCGCAGCCCATCCCAACGCAGTCCATCCCCTGATCCTCATCAATCCGATTGCCGCCCCGGCCCTTGAGGGTCCAAAAGGCATCATGACCAGGCTGGCCGTGCTGTACTACAAGCTCGCCGCCCGGCTTCCCCGCCCGTTGGGGCAGGCCCTGCTGCGCAGTCCGGTGATTGTCCGGGTGATGAGTGAGGCCATGGCCAAGACGAGGGACCGGGAACTGCGGCGGTTTATCCACGGCCAGCACCACGCGTACTTCAGCGCGTTCGCCAGCCGGGACAGCCTCCTGGAGTCTTTCACGGCATCGGTCAGCAGCCATGTGGCGGAGGTAGCCTCCCGCCTGCAGCTTCCCGTGCTTCTCATCGCCGGTGAAAAAGATGAAATTGCAACACTTCCTGACCAGCACCGGCTTCTTGAGCTGCTGCCCAGCGGCAAACTTGAGGTCATCGCGGGGGTCGGCCATCTGATCCACTACGAAACGCCGGAGCCCGCCGCCCGGTACATCCGCAGCTTCCTGAAGGACCATCCCGCGTGAAGATACTCATTGATGCTCGTTTCACCAGGACCGACCACCACGACGGCATCAGCCGCTACGGCGCCAGCCTGATTGAGGCGACGGCCAAAATCGCGGACGTTTCCATGCTGGTCTCTGACCTCCGGCAGCTCGCCCTCCTGCCGGATGTTCCCTACACGCTGATCAACAGTCCGCTCTCCCCCGCCGAACTGTTTGTGGCCCGCAAGGTGAACCCGCTGGGCGCGGACGTTGTGGTCTGCCCGATGCAGACAATGGGCACGTGGGGCCGGAAATATGGGCTGGTCCTGACGCTGCATGACCTCATCTACTATGAGCACCCTGCACCGCCGGGTTTCCTGCCCGCCCCGGTCCGGGTGCTGTGGCGGCTCTACCACAAGGCCTTCTGGCCGCAGCGGCTCCTCCTCAACCGGGCCGATGCAGTGGCCACCGTCAGCCGGACCACCGAAGCCCTGATGGCCAAATACCGGCTGACGCGGCGTCCGGTCAGGATCATCGGCAACGCACCGCAGCCGGCCGCGGAACCACGCGCACCGGAAGCGGGCGCCGAACCGTCAATTGTCTACATGGGGTCGTTTATGCCCTACAAAAATGTGGAGACCATGGTGGCCGGGATGGCTGCCCTTCCCGGCTACACTCTTCACCTGCTCAGCCGGATCACCCCGCAACGCCGCGGTGAGTTGGAAAAGCTCGTTCCGGCCGGGGCAGACGTGGTGTTCCACAACGGTGTGACGGACGAGGAATACGCGAAGTTCCTGTCCACTGCCACTGCGCTGGTGAGCCTCTCCCGGGCTGAGGGGTACGGCCTGCCGCTGGTAGAAGCCATGGCCCTGGGCACACCCGTCATCGCCAGTGACATCCCCATTTTCCGGGAAGTTGGCGGTGACGCCGCCAGCTATGTTGATCCGGCCTCGCCGGAGCAGTTCGCGGCGGCGGTCATGGGACTGCGGGACCGGGAACGGTGGGAGGAAGCCTCGCGGCGCTCCCTGGCCCGTGCGGCAGAGTTCACGTGGGACGCCTCTGCCCGCCAGCTGGTGGACGTGGCCCACGACATCGTCGCCCAGCGCCGCGGCAAGATGTAATTGCGCCGCGGCAAAATGTAACTGCGCCGCGGCAAGAACTAACAGCGCCGCGGCGGAAAGTAACGACGCCACCGCGGGAAGTAGCAGCGCCGCTGCTACAGCACGTCCACGCCGTCGAGTCGAAGCTGGACAGGTTCCGCGCTCCGCTTTGCGGCCGTCGCTGCCCTGGTTGCACGCAGGACGCGCGTTACGGCTGCTGCCTGGGCGTACGGGAAAAACAGCAGGGTGCGCACGTCCTCCCCCACCCGGCGTGACGAGGGGGGACCGCTAAGGAGCACAGGGGCAGGTCCGGCGGTGCGCAGGCTGATTCCCGCAGGTTGCAGGTGCGCCGACGCCGCAGCGGTGAAGTGTTCGACGGCGGCCCGGGGGCCGGTGACCGAGGCGATCCGCACCGCGGGCGGCAGTTGGAGTTCCGTGCGAAGGGACAGCTCCCGCCCGGCGTAACCAGGAGGATCCCACCGGAGCAGGGCACCCACCGCGGAGGTCTCCGTGGCCGTGATGACCACGAGGCCGTGATCGGACGCAGGCCGTACCAGGGCTGCGGCGTTGAACCAGCGGCGCACCGTGTCCTCACCGGCGCGCAGGTTTTCCCGCCGCAGCAGCGAGTCGCCGTCCAAAAGCAGAGCGGCCGCGTACCCTCCCTCGGCTACCGGCTCGGCGCCCACGGTAGCCACTACCAGGGACTTACCCGGGCCTACGCTTGCCTTGACGTGGTCCCCGGAGGACGTGATCACCGTTTTACCAGGGAAACCGCGGCCCAGTTCCTCGGCCGTCCGCATCACACCGGTAGCACCCTTGCGCAGCCTCCGCCCACCGCAATGGGAGCAGCCCCACTCCAGTGCCGGGGTGGAGCACCAGCGGCACTGCGGCACCGCTGAACTGCCGGCGGCAAGGGCCAGCGGCCCTTGGCAGGTTCCGCAACGGGCGGGCTCCCGGCAGGTTTCGCACACGAGCGAGGGCACGTAGCCTGCACGGGCCACCTGGACCAGGACAGGCCCGCGTTCGAGTCCTTCCTTGGCCGCGCGCCAGGCAGCGCCCGGCAGCCGGGCAATCCTTGCCAGCGGGTCCCGTTCCTGTTCGAAGCTGTCCGCGGTGTTCACAACCCTTGGGACCGTCCGGCGGACAACGTTCCGGTCAGCCTCGACAGGAAGCACCCAGCCCGTTTCCACCAGCCGCTGGACTTCAGTGCTCCGGGTATGGCCGGCCAGGAGGCACGCCGCACCTGCCTGCTCGGCGCGCAGGAGCAGGACTTCACGGGCATGGGCATAGGGTGCGCGTTGCTCGATATGGAGGTCGTCGCCGTCGTCCCAGCAGACAACGAGCCCCAGGTCCTTTACCGGCGCATAGGCAGCCGACCTGGTGCCGATGGCCACGCGGGCCGTACCGGCAAGGAGGTGAAGGAAATTCTGGTAGCGGGGCGTGGGTCCGTCCTCTGCCGTCAGGCGGGCTACGGCATCTTCGGGCAGCAGGCCCTTCACCGCGTCCTCCAGCAGGTCAAGGTCGCGGTTGTCCGGCACCACTACCAGGGCGCCCCGGCCGGATTCAAAGGCTGCGGCTACGGCCTGGGCCAGCAAGTGGGGCCAGCCGGAGGTGCCGAAGCCCCGGAGCGGATTCAATACAGCCCGGGGCGCACCACCTTCACTCAGGTGGCGCAGGAATGCCGGGCCGTTGCGGTAGTCAGCCCAGGCGGAGTGGCCGGTAACGTCTGCACGGGTGTTACCTGGCTGGCGCACGGCCGCCTCAGCCGCTGGTTCCTGGGCGCCTCCGGATTCCCCAGCGGCAGGAAAGGTCTTCTCCAGCCGGGCGACCCGGGGCGGGACTGCGACACGCAGGACATCAGATACCGTTCCGGCATAACGCGCAGCAACAGCGGTGGCGAGGTCCCGTATTTCCGGCGTGAGGACGGGAACCGGGGAAACCACCTTGGCCAGCGGCAGGAGGCTGTGGCCGGCGTCGGATTCCGCCACCCGCTCGATGATGAAGCCGCTGAGGTCCTGGCCGTTGAACTTGACCTTGACCCGGACCCCGGGCTGCGCCTCATTGTCGAGGCTTGCCGGGACCCCGTAATCAAACGGCCTGTCCAGATGGGGCAGGGACGACTCCACCAGGACGCGGGCCACGGGCAGGTAGCCTGCGAACTTCGGCCCGGACTGCTGTTTCCGGTCCGGGAACCCCTGCAGCAGGGACGGCTGCACGGCTGCCGGCAGGTCCAGCAACGGTTGCGCCGCATCATCAGCAACCACTGCGGCCACCTCCGTTCAGCATCACCTATGTGGACAGAGCCAGCAAACCACCAGGCACAGACATTCCGGCGCATCGGCATCGCCGCCGGCAGGGCACACCGGTTCTGCTAGGCGTTGAAGAACGCCTTCAGGTCATCCACGCGGTCCAGGCGCTCCCAGGTGAAGTCCGGATCGTCGCGACCGAAGTGGCCGTGCGCTGCGGTCTTGGCGTAGATGGGCCGCTTAAGGTCCAGGGCGTCGATGATGGCGCGGGGACGAAGGTCGAAGATCTCCGCGATGGCGGCACTGATACGGGCGGGATCAACCGTTTCGGTGCCGAAGGTTTCAACGTAGGTTCCCACGGGGCGGGCCTGGCCGATGGCGTAGGCAATCTGGATCTCGGCACGTTTGGCCAGTCCTGCTGCCACCACGTTCTTCGCGACCCAGCGCATGGCGTAGGCGGCCGAGCGGTCAACCTTGGAGGGGTCCTTGCCGGAGAAGGCGCCGCCGCCGTGGCGGGCCATGCCGCCGTAGGTGTCGACGATGATTTTCCGGCCGGTGAGGCCGGCGTCGCCGACAGGTCCGCCGATGACGAATTCGCCGGCCGGATTCAGGATGTTGGCAGCACGGGAGATGTCCAGGTTGGCGCCGGCGAGGACGGGCTCGATGACGATGGAGGCGAGGTCCGCGCGGAGCTGCGCCAGGCTGGCGCCTTCGGCGTGCTGGCTGGAGATCACAACGGTTTCGACGGAGACGGGCAGGTCCTTGTCGTAGCCTACGGTCACCTGCGTCTTGCCGTCCGGGCGGAGGTAGGGCAGCTGGCCTGACTTGCGGACTTCGGTGAGCCGCTCGGACAGCCGGTGCGCCAGCCAGATGGGTGTGGGCATGTAGGACGGGGTCTCGTCGCTGGCGTAGCCGAACATCAGGCCTTGGTCGCCGGCGCCCTGGAGGTCGTAGTCGTCTTCCTGGCGTCCTTCGCGGGCTTCGAGGGAGTTGAAGACTCCCCCGGCGATGTCGTTTGACTGCTGACCGATGGATACGGAGACCCCGCAGCGGGCGCCGTCGAACCCGTTGGCTGAGGAGTCGTAGCCGATGCCCAGAATGGTTTCGCGGACAATCTGCGGGATTTCGACGTAGGCGTCGGTGGTGACTTCGCCGGCCACGTGGACCAGGCCGGTGGTGGCCATGGTCTCCACGGCTACCCGCGATTCGGGGTCGGCTGCGAGCAGTGCGTCCAGGATGGCGTCGCTGATCTGGTCGCAGATCTTGTCCGGATGGCCCTCGGTGACGGACTCGGAGGTGAAGAGCCGGAGGGCGGAGGGCGTGGCCCCATGGGACTGGGGAAGGTGCAGCGGTAAAGTCACTCAATTACCTTACTTGTTGGAATCCGGACTGCCCCGACGGGACGTCATGCGATGTCACTCTGTTCAGCGGGCCTGCCCGCGGAACGGTCAGGTGCGGGGCGATACGTGGTTCAGTTCGAAGCCGATCCGGCTGATGATGGCGGCCGAAACCTGGGTCTTGGTTCCGGACGCCTCCTGTGGTTCGGAGCCGGAGCGGGCCAGGATGACCACGGAGTTGGTGTCCTGGCCGAAGACTTTGTCCGCGCCGACGTGGTTGACCACCAACAGGTCGCAGCCCTTGCGCTGCAGCTTGGCTTCCGCGTAGGCCAGCACATCGCCGTGGCTGTCCCCGGTTTCCGCGGCAAATCCTACGATCAGTTGCTCGCCTTCCGCGGATCCGGAGCTGTTCCGGCGCTCCACGAGTTCGTGCAGGATGTCAGGATTGCGGACCAGCGTGATCACGGGATCGGCGGTGTCGTCGCGTTTTTTGATTTTGGTGCTGGAGACCTCTGCCGGACGGAAGTCGGCCACCGCGGCGGACATAATCACGACGTCGGAATCGGCAGCGGCTGCCAGCGCGGCCTCCCGCAATTGCAGGGCAGTCTCCACCTGGACCACTTCCACCCCGGCCGGGGGCGGGACTTCCATGTGGGCCGCGAGCAGCCGGACCGTTGCCCCGGCGTTCCGGGCGGCGACGGCCAGCGCGACACCCTGCTTGCCGGAAGAACGGTTGCCGAGGAACCGGACAGGATCCAGGGGTTCGCGGGTTCCCCCGGCACTGATGGTCACGGTCTTGCCTGCCAGCGGCAACTGGTAGTCCGACTGCCCCTCGACCAGGGCCATGGCGGCGTCGAATATCACTTCGGGTTCGGGCAGCCTGCCCGGTCCGGAGTCGGATCCTGTCAGCCGGCCGGTAGCCGGTTCGAGGACCGCAACGCCGCGGCTGCGCAGTGTTTCCACATTGGCGCGGGTGGCCGCGTGCTGCCACATCTCGGTGTGCATGGCAGGAGCGAACAGCACTGGCCCGTGGGCCATCAGCAGGGTGTTGGTCAGGAGGTCGCCGGCCTGGCCGGTCGCCGCTTTGGCCAGGAGGTCGGCAGTTGCCGGGGCGATGACCACCAGATCGGCTTCATGGCCCAGACGGACATGGTTGACCTGGTGGACGTCGTCGAAAACACTGTTGCTCACAGGGTTCCCGGACAACGCCTCCCAGGTGGCGGTGCCCACAAAGCGGGTGGCAGCCTCCGTGGGAATCACCGTGACGTGATGGCCGGCTTCAGTAAAAAGCCGGAGGAGTGATGCCACCTTGTAGGCGGCAATCCCTCCCCCGACTCCGAGGACTATGCGCACGTGACCTCCGTCAACAGCACCTCAGGCGGCAGAATTACTCCGCGGCTTCGATCGGCGTGGAAACCAGCTTGCCTTCGTTGATCTCGCGCAGGGCGATCGACAGCGACTTTTCGTTCAGCTTGGTGTCAACCAGCGGGCCGACGTACTCGAAGAGGCCCTCGTGCAGCTGGGCGTAGTAGGCGTTGATCTGACGAGCACGCTTGGCACCGAAGATCACCAGGCCGTACTTGGAATCGGCTGCCTCGAGCAGCGAGTCGATCGGCGGGTTGATGATGCCTTCAAGGTTCGTGGACACGAATTCTCCAAATTCCTAGCGGGCTGACGCTTCCCGCGCTCCATGCGGATGCGGGGTCAGCCCCATGAGTGAAACAAGCTCGTCCGCCGCCCGGCGAACGTCGTCATTGATGACGGTATGGTCGAACTCCGGTTCAGCAGCAAGCTCCAGTTTAGCGGTTTCCAGCCGGCGCTGCTGTTCCTCGGGGGTTTCGGTGCCGCGGCCCACCAGCCGGCGGACCATTTCGTCCCATGTGGGGGGCGCGAGGAAAACGAACTGGGCGTCCGGAACGGCGGCCTTGACCTGGCGCGCACCCTGCAGGTCGATCTCCAGCAGCACGGAGCGTCCCTCGGCGATGGCCTGGTTCACGGTGCTTTTCAGGGTGCCGTATGTGTTCTGGCCATGGACCACTGCCCACTCCAGGAGCTCGCCGTCCGCCACGAGCCGCTCGAACTCCTCTTTGGATTTGAAGAAGTAGTGGACACCGTCGATTTCGCCCGGCCGGGGGGCCCGGGTGGTGGCTGATACGGACAACCAAACCTCCGGGTAGTTGTCCCGGATGAAGGTGGACACGGTGCCTTTGCCAACAGCCGTCGGACCTGCGAGGACTGTCAGTCCAGGTTTTTTGCTCACGTATTCCTTTATGCCGGATTTCAGGGAAGGCGGCCGGAGCCAGCCCTAGTTCTCGTCTATAAAATCTACCAGCGCCCGGCGCTGGTGGATGCCGAGGCCGCGGAGCCTGCGGGAAGCCGCAATGCCCAGTTGCTTCATGATGGCGGCGGCCCGGACTTTGCCGATGCCGGGCAAAGCCTCCAGCAACTCCGAGACCTTCATCCGCGCCATGGCTTCGTCTTCCATGGCCGAGTTGATGATCTCGGCCGCGGACCGCTCGCGGTTCTTCAGGCTTTCCTTGGCCGCCGCGCGGGTGGCCCTGGCTGCCGCCGCTTTGTTCAGGGCGTCTGTACGCTCGGACGCGGATAAGGGTCGAAGCACCATGGGTGGCACCCCCGGATCTCGGCGGTTACGTCCAGGGGCGGCCGCCCTTGGACTTGTCCTGAAACTACCCTTTGGTGCTGCTCGAATCAATGGATCAGGGGAAACGGCTCCCCTATTCGCCGCGCAATCCGTCGAGGGTCCGCTGGGCGGCGTCCCGCAGTTCCTGCCGTTTGGGGCCGGCCGAGAGGATCTCCCGGCTGGACGTTCCCAATACCTGGCCATAGGCGTTGCCGAAGGTGGCGCGCAGATGGGCCGGCGTGGCGCCCTGTGCGCCGAGGCCCGGCGCCAGGATGGGTCCACGCATGGCCGCGAGGTCCACGTCAAGGTCCGCCAGGGCGGAGCCTACCGTCGCGCCGACAACCAGTCCCACAGAACCCAGATCGCCGGGGTAACGGCGGTTTTCCCCGCCGGCTGCCTGGGCAATGCGGCGGGCCACCGAATCCGCTCCCCCGACGTGCTGGACCGACGGCCCTTCGGGGTTGGAGGTCAGAGCCAGGACAAACACGCCGCGGCCGGTTTCGGCCGCGAGGTCCAGGGCCGGACGCAATGATTCGAAGCCCAAATAGGGGCTCAGGGTTACCGAGTCGGCGGCCAGCGGGGAACCATCCCGGAGCCAGGCGTCGGCGTAGGCAGCCATGGTGGATCCGATGTCGCCCCGCTTGGCGTCGGCGATGGTCAGCACGGACTCATCCCGGGCAACGGCAAGGACTTCCTCCAGGACGGCAATCCCGGCGGATCCATGGCGCTCGTAGAGCGCCACCTGCGGCTTGACCGCGGCAGCGAGGGAAGCCACCGCTTCCAGGACCGTCAGGGAAAACGCACGGAGGCCGTCGACGTCGTCCTTCAGCCCCCAGGCGGACAGCAGGGACGGGTGCGGATCAATTCCAACGCACAGCGGGCCGCGGGCGGCCATGGCGGCGCCGAGCCGGGAGCCGAAGGACTCCCGGCCGGCGGCGGATACCGGGCTGTTGCCTGCTGCCTGCTCAGGCATGCTGCAGGGCCGCCTTCTGGGACTCGGCGAGGGCTGCCGCGTGCTCCTGCAGGCTGGTGACGGACCACTCGTAGGTACGCATGGCCTCGATCGCCTGGACGGCGGCGTTGAATTCGGCCACCGTGGTGATGCAGGGGATGCCGATGGAGGTGGCGGCGGCGCGAAGTTCGTAGCCGTCGCTGCGGGCTTCGCCGCCGGAAGGGGTGTTGAAGACCATGTCGATCTCGCCGGCGATGACGAGGTCCGCGATGGTGCCTTCGCCTTCGGCGCTGCTGCCTTCAGCGACCTTGCGGACCGGGGTGGCCTGGATGCCGTTGCGGCGCAGGACGTCCGCCGTGCCGCCGGTGGAGACGATCTCGAAGCCGAGGTCCGAGAGCCGCTTGACGCCCATGATCACTGAGCGCTTGTCGCGGTTGGCCACGGAGACGAAGATCTTGCCTTCGGTGGGCAGCGCGTTGTTGGCCGCGGCCTGGCTCTTGGCAAACGCGGTGTCGAAGTGCTTGTCGATGCCCATGACCTCGCCGGTGGAGCGCATCTCGGGGCCAAGCAGGGAGTCCACCACCTTGCCTTCGAGGGTGCGGAAGCGGCTGAACGGCAGGACTGCCTCCTTGACGGACACCGGAGCGTCCAGGGGCAGGGTGGAGCCGTCGCCCACCTCCGGCAGCATCTTGTAGGCGCTGCGGAGCTGGTTGATGGTCACGCCGGTGCCGATCAGGGCCGCGGCCTTGGCCATCTGCACGCCGGTGGCCTTGGAGACGAACGGCACGGTCCGGGATGCGCGCGGGTTGGCTTCGAGGACGTAGAGCACGTCCGAGGCCAGGGCGAACTGGATGTTGATGAGGCCGCGGACGCCCACGCCTTCGGCGATGGCCCGGGTTGCAGTGCGTACCCGCTCCAGGACGTTGGCGCCCAGGGTGATGGGCGGCAGGACGCAGGCGGAGTCGCCGGAGTGGATGCCGGCTTCCTCGATGTGCTCCATGATGCCGCCAAGGTACATGTCGGTGCCGTCGAAGAGGGCGTCGACGTCGATTTCGACGGCGTCCTCCAGGAAGCGGTCGATCAGCACCGGGTGGTCCGGGGTGATTTCCGTGGCGTTGGCGATGTAGCGGGACAGGTTGGGCTCGTCGTAGACAATCTCCATGCCGCGTCCGCCCAGAACGTAGGAGGGGCGGACCAGGACCGGGTAGCCGATCTCGTCCGCGATCTTCTTGGCATCCTCGAAGGAGACGGCCGTGCCGTTCTTCGGCGAGACCAGCCCTGCCTTGTCCAGGACCCGGGAGAACATGCCGCGGTGCTCGGCGAGATCGATGGCTTCCGGGGACGTTCCCAGGATGGGCACACCGGCGTCGGCGAGCTGCTGGGCGAGCTTGAGCGGTGTCTGGCCGCCGAGCTGGACGAAAACGCCCATCACGCCGCCGGTGCGCTCTTCGGCCGCGATGACCTCCAGCACGTCCTCGAGCGTCAGCGGCTCGAAGTACAGGCGGGTGGAGACGTCGTAGTCAGTGGACACGGTCTCGGGGTTGCAGTTGACCATGACCGTCTCGTAGCCGGCCTTGCGCAGTGCCATGGAGGCGTGGACGCAGGAGTAGTCGAACTCGATGCCCTGGCCGATGCGGTTGGGGCCGGAGCCGAGGATCAGGATCGAGGGCTTGGCGTGCAGCGCTACCTCGTCCTCCTCGTCATAAGCCGAGTAGTGGTACGGGGTGTACGCGGCGAATTCCGCGGCGCAGGTGTCCACGGTCTTGTAGACGGGGCGGATGCCCAGTGCCTGGCGGACGCCGCGGACCACGGCCTCGGAGTTGTGCGTGAGCGCACCGATCTGCTCGTCCGAGAAGCCGTGCCGCTTGGCGCGCTTGAGCATCTCAGCCGTGAGCGCGCCGGCCTGGCGGATTTCGCGGGAGATCTCGTTGAGGAGCTGGAGCTGGTCCAGGAACCACGGGTCAATCTTGGTGGCCTCGAAGAGTTCCTCCACCGAGGCACCGCCGAGGAGCGCGCGCTGGACCTGGTGCAGGCGCTCGGTGGTGGGACGCTTGGCCTTTTCGATCAGCTCGGCGACTTCCCACTCGGGAACGCTGCTGAAGTCCAGCTGCGAGCCCTTCTGCTCCAGGGAGCGCAGGGCCTTCTGCAGGGCTTCGGTGAAGTTGCGGCCCATGGCCATGGCTTCGCCCACGGACTTCATGGTGGTGGTGAGGGTGTTGTCCGCTGCCGGGAACTTCTCGAACGCGAAGCGGGGAACCTTCACCACCACGTAGTCGAGGGTGGGTTCGAAGGACGCGGGGGTCTTCTGCGTGATGTCGTTGGGGATCTCGTCCAGCGTGTAGCCCAAGGAGAGCTTGGTGGCGATCTTGGCGATGGCGAAACCGGTGGCCTTGGACGCCAACGCCGAGGAACGGGACACCCGGGGGTTCATCTCGATGACCACCACCCGGCCGGTGGCGGGGTCGATGGCGAACTGGATGTTGCAGCCGCCGGTGTCCACGCCCACTTCCCGGATCACGGCGATGGAGATGTCGCGCAGCCGCTGGTATTCGCGGTCGGTCAGGGTGAGGGCGGGTGCCACGGTGATGGAGTCGCCGGTGTGGACGCCAACGGGATCGAAGTTCTCGATGGAGCAGACCACCACGACGTTGTCGTTCTTGTCGCGCATCATCTCGAGCTCGTACTCTTTCCAGCCCAGGATGCTCTCTTCGAGCAGCACCTCGGACGTGGGGCTGTACTGCAGGCCCTGGCCCACGATGCGGCGGAGGTCGTCCTCGTTGTAGGCAAGGCCTGAGCCGAGGCCGCCCATGGTGAAGGACGGGCGGACCACCATGGGGTAGCCGAGGTCGTCGGCGGCCTTGAGGGCCTCGTCCATGCTGTGGATGATGTGGCTGCGGGCGGATTCGGCACCGCAGCGTTCCACCACGCCCTTGAACTTTTCGCGGTCCTCACCGAGTTCAATGGCGGCGATGTTGGCGCCGATGAGCTCCACGTTGTACTTCTCGAGCACACCGTTCTTGTCCAGCGCGATGGCGGTGTTCAGGGCCGTCTGGCCGCCCAGGGTGGGCAGCACGGCGTCCGGGCGCTCCTTGGCGATGATCTTCTCCACGACCTCGGGGGTGATGGGCTCAACGTAGGTGGCGTCGGCGAACTCAGGGTCGGTCATGATGGTGGCCGGGTTGGAGTTGACCAGGATGACCCGCAGGCCTTCCTCCTTGAGGACGCGCAGCGCCTGCGTGCCGGAGTAGTCGAATTCGGCGGCCTGGCCGATGACGATCGGGCCGGAACCAATGACGAGGACGCTCTTGAGATCTGTACGTTTCGGCATTACTTCTTGTCCTCAGTCTTGTTGTCGTTTTTGTGTTCAGCGCCGGCTGAATGTGCGGAGTCCACCGGGTCCTTGGACAGGTTGGCGGTTTTACCGTCCCGGGTGCCCTCCATCAGGTCGATGAAGCGGTCGAACAGGTAGGCGGCGTCGTGCGGTCCGGCCGCGGCCTCCGGGTGGTACTGCACCGAGAAGGCGGGGATGTCCAGGCAGGCCAGGCCTTCCACGACGTCGTCGTTCAGGCTGACGTGGCTGACCTCGACGCGCCCGTAGCGTGCCTCGGGAGCCTGGGTGGCGCCGTCGAGCGGTGCGTCCACGGCGAAGCCGTGGTTCTGCGAGGTGATCTCCACCTTGCCGGTGCGGCGGTCCATGACGGGCTGGTTGATGCCGCGGTGGCCGTAGCGCAGCTTGTAGGTGCCAAAGCCCAGGGCGCGGCCCAGGATCTGGTTGCCGAAGCAGATGCCGAAGTACGGCAGCTTTTCGTCCAGGACGGAGCGGAGGAGCTTGACCTGGGTGTCGGCGGTGGCGGGGTCGCCGGGGCCGTTGGACATAAAGAAGCCGTCCGGGTTGACGGCCTTGACGTCCTCGAGGGTGGCGGTGGCGGGGAGCACATGGACGCGGACGCCGCGCTCTGCGAACCGTACGGGGGTCATGGCCTTGATGCCGAGGTCGATGGCGGCGATGCTGAACCGGGGTTCGCTGTCCCAGCCGTGGTCCTTCGGTTCCACGACGTAGGCCTCGTCCACGCTGACTTCCTCGGCCAGGCGGGAGCCTTCCATCGGGGCGCTGGCCAGCACGGCGTCGAGCAGCTCCTTGTCCGTGGCCTGCGCGGCTTCGCCGGAGAAGATTCCGGCGCGCATGGTCTTGTGCTCGCGCAGATGGCGGGTGATGGCGCGGGTGTCCACGCCCTGGATGCCCACGATGCCCTGGGCCACGAGTTCTTCGTCCAGGGAGCGCTCGGAGCGCCAGTTGGACGGGCGGCGGGCGGCGTCGCGGACGATGTAGCCGGCCACCCAGATGCGGCGGGACTCGGCGTCGTCATTGTTCACGCCGGTGTTGCCGATGTGCGGTGCGGTCTGCACTACCAGCTGGCGGGCGTAGGAGGGGTCAGTGATGGTTTCCTGGTAGCCGGTCATGCCGGTGGCGAAGACTGCCTCGCCCAGGGCGGTGCCGGTGGCGCCGTAGCTGCTTCCGCGGAAGATGCGGCCGTCTTCGAGGACGAGCGCAGCAGGAGCGGAAACTGGGGCGGATACTGCGGTGTTTGTTGTCACTTGCTTACTTTCCACTATTGGCATCAGCCGCGGGGGCCGAAGAAATCAATTCCTGAAGTGCTGCGAAAAGCACGTTCCTGTCCTCTGCGCGGCGGGTCCGGAAGCCGGTGTCCAGCTCGTGGCTCCCGTGCCTCCACGCCAGGACCAGGAGGCCGTCCTTCTCCACGAACTTGCCGGCCATGCCGCTGTCCAGCCGCACCCCGGTGAGGGTTGCCGCGGGAATGTACAGCGCCGGCGCCCCTGCCCGGTCAAAGAGGACGCCGTGCGGGTAGACCTCCAGCGTGGCGTTGGTCCGGATGCCGAGCCCGTGCACGGCGATCCGGTCCAGCCAGTCACCGCCGGTGGTGGATGCGACGTACTGCCCCTCGGCACTGACGATCGGCTCCCCCGGCGCTTCGGGCACCAACGGCAACTGTTCGACGTCGGCCTGGCGCCTTAGGCGGTTCCGCCAGCCCAGGCCGATGAGGACGAAGGCGACGGCGATGAGGGCCAGCGTGATAACCAGCGAAAGCAGCTGGGTGTCCATCAGGCGGCGCCCACGGACGCGGCGTGCGGGTACGGGGTGTTGAGCTTGCCGTCCAGCACGGTGGGGTGGCCCTTGAAGAAGGTGGCCACCACCTTGCCGGGCAGCTCCATGCCCTTGAACGGGGAGTTCCGCCCCATGGTGGCCATCTTTGCGGGCTCCACCGTCCAGCGCGCGGCGGGATCCACCAGGATGATGTTGGCGGGCTCCCCCGCTTCCAGCGGCCTGCCCTGGTCCTCGAGCCGGCCGATCTTCGCGGCAGCTGCAGAGGTGACCCGGGCGAAGTCCGCCCAGCTCATCAGGCCCGTTTCGATCATGGTGTGCTGCACTACGGACAGCGCTGTTTCCAGCCCGGTCATGCCCATGGCGGCCTGGGCCCACTCGCATTCCTTGTGCTCGCTGGGGTGGGGTGCGTGGTCGGTACCGACGACGTCGATGGTTCCGTCTGCGAGGCCGGCGCGCAGGGCCTGGACGTCGGCGTCGGTGCGCAGCGGCGGGTTGACCTTGTACACGGGGTCGTAGCTGCGGACCAGGTCATCGGTCAGCAGCAGGTGGTGCGGGGTGACCTCTGCCGTGACGTTGATGCCGCGCTGCTTGGCCCACCGGATGATTTCCACTGAACCCGCGGTGGAGACGTGGCAGACGTGGAGCCGGGAGCCGACGTGCTGGGCCAGGAGCACGTCGCGGGCGATGATGCTTTCCTCGGCCACTGCGGGCCAGCCGGTGAGTCCCAGGACGGCGGAGACTTCGCCTTCGTTCATCTGGGCACCGGCCGTGAGGCGCGGTTCCTGGGCGTGCTGGGCCACCACGCCGTCGAATGCCTTGACGTACTCCAGCGCACGGCGCATCAGCACGGGATCGTGGACACAGATGCCGTCGTCGGAGAACATCCGGACCCGGGCGCGGGAATCGGCCATAGCTCCCAGTTCGGCGAGCTGCTCGCCGGCGAGGCCCACCGTTACAGCGCCCACCGGGCGGACGTCCACCCAGCCGGCTGCCTGTCCCAGGCTGTAGACCTGCTCCACAACTCCGGCGGTATCCGCCACCGGAGTGCTGTTGGCCATGGCATGGACGGCGGTGTATCCGCCGAGCGCGGCGGCCCGGGTTCCGGTTTCAACGGTCTCGGCGTCCTCGCGGCCGGGCTCGCGGAGGTGGGTGTGCACGTCCACCATGCCCGGCAGCGCCACCAGGCCGGCGGCGTCGATGACGGTGGCACCTGTGTCCCTGCCTTCGGCAGACAGGCCGGTGCCCGTTTCGGCGATGACGCCGTCGCGGATCAGGACGTCCGCCGGCTCGCCGCCCAGGAGCGAGGCGCCGCGGATCAGATAGGTTCCGGTATTGCCTGCCATCAGTTGCTCTCCTTGGTGGAATGGGTGCCGGCATATGCCAGGGCGGGGGCCGCTGGTTCGCGGGTGTCCCCGGAGAGCAGCAGGTACAGGGCGGCCATCCGCACGGACACGCCGTTGCGGACCTGGGCCAGGACGGTGGAGCGGGGGGAATCGGCGGCGGCCGCGGATATTTCCAGGCCCCGGTTCATGGGGCCTGGGTGCATGATGATGGTGTCCTTCATGCCCAGGGTGTCCAGCGCGTGAAGCCGGTTGTCGTCGAAGCCCCACCGGCGCGAGTATTCCCGGGTGCTGGGGAAGAAGGAGGCGTTCATTCGTTCGCCCTGCACGCGGAGCATCATCACGGCGTCGACGCCTTGCTCGAGGGTTTCGTCCATGTTGTAGCTGACCCTGCAGGGCCATTTTTCGACGCCGATAGGCAGCAGGGTGGGCGGGGCCACGAGGGTGACCTCGGCGCCGAGGGTGCGCAGGAGCCAGACGTTGGAACGGGCCACGCGGGAGTGCAGGACGTCGCCGGCGATCGCAACGCGCATTCCCTTGAGGTCTGCACCTTCCGAGCCGGTGCCGGCCAGGCGGGCCCAGTGCCGGCGCATGGTGAACGCATCGAGCAGCGCCTGGGTGGGGTGTTCGTGGGTGCCGTCGCCGGCGTTGATGACGGCGGCATCGATCCAGTCCGTTGAGGCCAGCCGGTGCGGCGCCCCGGAGGCCCAGTGCCGGATGACGACGGCGTCCGCGCCCATCGCGGACAGCGTCTGGGCTGTGTCCTTGAGGGACTCCCCCTTGGAGACTGAGGAGCCCTTCGCGGCGAAGTTGATGACGTCCGCCGAGAGCCGCTTGGCGGCGGCTTCGAAGGAGATGCGCGTGCGGGTGGAGTCCTCGAAGAAGAGGTTCACCACGGTGCGGCCGCGCAGTGCAGGCAGTTTCTTCACTTCGCGGTCGCCCACGGCAGCCATTTCCTCGGCGGTGTCGAGGATGCGGATGGCGTTGGCCAGGCTCAGGTCTTCGGTGGAGAGAAGATGCTTCACGAGCGGCCCTCGATCACTACTTCATTGACGGGGGTGCCGCCGGGGGCCGTGTCCGTTTCCTCGAGCCGGACGCGGACTTTCTCCGCGGAGGAGGTGGGCAGGTTTTTGCCTACGTGGTCTGCCCGGATGGGGAGCTCGCGGTGGCCGCGGTCAATAAGCACGGCGAGCCGCACGATGCGGGGCCGGCCCAGGTCCACCAGGGCGTCCAGGGCGGCACGGATGGTGCGGCCGGAGTACAGGACGTCGTCAATGAGGACTACTACTTTGTTGTCGATGCCCGTGCGCGGCAGCTTGGTGGGGTACGGCGGGCGGGTGCCCTGGTGCGAGAGGTCGTCACGGAACATGGTGACATCGAGCTGGCCGGTGATAGCTGCGGCGTCCACGGAGGGATCCGCAGCGGCGATCTTTTGGGCGAGCCGGGCGGCCAGCGGGTAACCACGGCGTGGAATGCCGAGCAGGACCAGGTCCTGGGAGCCCTTGTTGGCCTCGAGGATCTCATGGGCGATACGAGTGAGGGCCCGGTCAATGTCCGCCTGGCTGAGGACAACCCTGGCTGGAACCGGTGCGCTGGTGACAGAAGTCAACGCTCGTCTCCCCTTTCCCCGCCTCACAGGACGGAATTAAAAAAGGATCATGTGCGTCTCAAAATTACCACACGGGCATGGCGGCACCCGTGCCGGAAGGAGGCGGTGCTGGTCACACTCCCCGCCGCTCCCGGGCTGCATCCTTGGAGGTGCGGCGGGAGGCACCTAGGCTTTCGGATATGTCGATGCATCCCCGCTTCCCGGCGTCCGGACCGCCCGAAGATCCCGTCAGCGGCGGCACACCGCTCCCCCGCGAAGCAAATCCCACCTGGATGGGCCAGGTCCAGCCCGGAAACTATCAATCGGCACCGGGCCATCAGGGCCGTCCGGTGCAGGGCCTGGTCCCGCCGCAGGAGTCGGTGATGCGGGCGGGCCGGGCCCGGGGCGGGAGCCTCGTTGCCCTGTCCATCGGCGGCAGCGCCCTCGCCTTCCTCAGCCTGTTCCTGGTGGTGCCGTTCCTGTTGTCGAATACGGGTGCGCCGGGGTTCCTGATTGGTTTCCTGGCCTCCCTGATCCCCCTGTCCGCAGTCCTCCTGGCGGTCTATGTCATCGACAAATGGGAACCCGAGCCAAAGCGGCTCCTGTACTTTGCCTTTACGTGGGGCGCGGCAGTATCCATCGCGGTCACCTTGCTGATCCAACCGTTTTTTGTGCTGGGATTCCAGTTTTCCGATGAAGCGGACCTGCAGACCTTTATGGCCACGGTCCAGGCACCCATCGTGGAGGAGTTCGCCAAATCCCTGGGACTGCTGCTCCTGCTGATACTGGCCAGAAGGCATTTTGACGGGCCGGTTGACGGAGTGGTGTTCGCATTCACGATCGCAGGCGGCTTCGCCTTTACCGAGAACATCCTGTACTTCGGCAGGGCCATCGCGGAATCGGCCAACCCTGCCAGCGATTTCGCCCAGGTGTTTTTCCTGCGCGGCGTGATGTCCCCCTTCGCCCATGCGATCTTCACCGGCACCACCGGGCTGGTCATGGGGTTCGCCGCCCGCCGCGGAGGCACCGGCGTCGCGGTGGCAGCCTTTGTCCTGGGGCTCCTGCCGGCCATGTTCCTGCACAACCGGTGGAACAGCATGGGGCAGGGATTCCTGCTCGACTACATCCTGGTGCAGGTTCCCATCTTCTTCCTTGCCGTGGGCGGCATCATCCTCCTGCGGGTGGCGGAGAAACGGCTGACCCGCCAGCGCCTGCTCGAATACTCCGCCGCAGGCTGGTTCACTCCGGCCGAAGTGGAGCTGCTCGCCACTTTCGGAGGCCGCCGGACCGCGTTGAACTGGGCCGGCAGCTACGGCCGGAAGCGGCACATGAAGGAATTCATGAAAGCCGCCACCCAACTGGCCAACACCCGCCAGCGGATCCTCACCGGCCGCGATGTCCAGCTCCACCAGGCCGAGGAGCGGGAGCAGCTGCAGCGCATCCTGGCACTGCGCGCCGCCGTCGCGCGTTAAGCGCGTTGCCCCCGTAAGGGAGTTGCAGAAAGACCGGCATCTGCCAGCTCGAGTGCCTCATCCAGCACTTTGCCGAAGTTCGCGGCGTCATGGGCAAACCTGCCTAGGAAGAGCCCGGACACGCCGTCGAGCGTGGGCAGGAGCCCTGGCTTTGCCGAGCCGCCGTAGATGATCGGCAGGTTCCCCAGCGCTGCGCCTGCCTCCGCGCTGCGGACGTCGAGCAAGGCCCGCAGTACATGGACTACAGCGGAAACGTAGGCTGCACCGGCCGGTTCTGCTGCCCCGATTGCCCAGACAGGCTCGTAGGCAAGGATGAGCCGCGATGCCAGTGCCCAGTCGCCGTCCACCGCGTCGGCGACTTGCCTGAAAACGAACGCAGCAGCAGCTGTTACCCCGTCTTCAGTTCCTGAAGTGCAGGTTTCCTCACCCACGCACAGCAGCGGTGTAACTCCGGCAGCATCCGCTGCCTGGACCTTTCGTGCGATCTGCACACTGTCTTCGCCGAAATACCGGCGGCGTTCGGCGTGCCCAATCTCCACGAGGCTGACCTCGAGCTCCGCGAGGAGCGAGGGTGAAATCTCGCCTGTCCAGGGCCCATCGGCCCATCCACAGTTTTGGGCACCGAGGCGTACCGGTGATCCGGCCAGGATTGAGGCGGCTGCCGGAAGTATCGGGAAGGTGGGAACCACAAACGGGACTACCCGCCCGGCCGCCAGGGCCGGACGGGAGTCCACTTCATTGCGTACCTGCTTCAGCCAAGCCAGCGAATCGCGGTAACCCAGGTACATCTTGGTGCTGACCCCGACGTACACGGTGCCGGTCACGTCCGAATCCCTTCCGGTGCTGGTTTCAGGCATGGCAACCGATCACTTGGTCTTGAGCAGGTCATCTGCCTTGTTGCGGAACCGCTTGGTGGCGTACATCATGATGGCTGCCAGGAAAGGGAGCACGCCCAGGGCGAAGACGCCTGCGGAGCCGGTGGAGTCGGCCGCGATCCCGTTAACCGTGGTGCGCAGGATGGGCGCAACAAAGCCGCCGAGGTTTCCCAGCGAGTTGATCAGGCCGATGCCGGCGGCTGCGGCCGTTCCGGTGAGGAACGCCGTCGGGTAGGACCAGGCGATGGGTCCGATGGCGAGGAAGCTGCACACGGCCAGGGTGATGAAGACGATGCCAAGCGCCGGGAGGTGGTTCGTGCCGGCCCAAGCCGAGCCGAAGATGCACAGGCCAGTGGAGACAAACAGCCCGGTCCCCCACACCCGGCGGCGGACCAGCGTATTGGCGGCCTTACCGATGAGGTAGCAGGCGAAAATGCCGAAGAACCACGGGATGGCTGCCATCAGGCCGACGGCGAGCCCCACCTTTTGGCCGGTCAGCTGGGCTACCTGCTGCGGCAGGTAGAAGGTGACCCCGTAAACGGCGATCTGCAGGCAGAAGTAGATCACGGTGAAGTACCAGACCTTGCCGTTCTTCATGGCCGCAAGGACGCCGCGCGGGCCTGTTTCTTCCTTGACCGAATCCTCCAGTGACATAACGTCCAGGAGCGCCTTCTTTTCACCGGCGTTCAGGAACTTGGCGTCCTGCGGGCTGTTGATCAGGAAGAAGTAGGCCGCGACGCCGGCGACGACTGCCAGCATCCCTTCGACGAAAAACATCACCTGCCAGCCCTGGACGCCGGGCACCTGGTCGCCGATGTTGATCAACCAGCCGGACAGCGGTGCGCCCATCATTTGCGAGAACGGCTGGGCCAGGTAGAAGATGGCGAACATCTTTACCCGGACCTTGTTGGGGAACCAGGCTGCCAGGAACATGATGACGCCCGGGAACAGGCCGGCTTCGGTGACGCCGAGCAGGAAACGCAGGATGATGAAGGACGCCTCGCCCTGCACAAACGCGAAGCAGGCGGACACGATGCCCCAGGTGACGGCAATGCGGGCCAGCCAGACCTTTGCCCCGAACCTGGTCAGAAGCAGGTTGCTGGGGATCTCGAACAGGGCGTAGCCGATAAAGAAGATACCGGCGCCGAGGGCGAAGGCTCCTGCGCTGATGCCCTTGTCCACGCCCAGCGCGGCTTCGGAAAAGCCCACATTGGTACGGTCAAGGAACGCCACGATGTACAGGATGACGAGCATCGGCATCAGCCGGCGGGAGGCCTTGGAGATCGCCGATTTCAGGACCGGCGAGTCCAGGAGCTCCCTGGTGGATGTTGCTGCTAAAGACATCAAAACTCCTCTTTGAGTACTTTGAAGACAGGCTGGGGTTCCAGCGGGAGGCCACGATCATCACGACCCCTGCGACGCAGGCGAGGATGCCCGCGGCCAGGTAGATGGTGCGCGCCCGGGTCCAGGAGCCCAGCCCGGCGGCTTGTGGTCTTGCTGCGGGTGTTGGCCGTACCGCGGCCTTGTTCTTCTGCGCCATTGCCGGCCTTCCTTAATGCATGTAGAGTCCGCCGTCCACATTCAGCGTCTGGCCGGAGATGTATCCGGCATCTTCGCTGATGAGGAAGGCGATGGCTGCTGCGATGTCCCGCGTGGACCCGACCCGGTTGACTACCAGGTCCTTGGTCAGTTCGTCCTTGCGTTCCTGGCTGAGGGTGCCGCCCATGATGTCCGTATCGATCGGGCCCGGGGAAATGGCGTTGACCGTAATGTCGTACTCCCCCAATTCCCTGGCGGTGGAGCGCGTCAGTCCGATGACGCCGGCCTTCGCCACGGAGTACGGCGTCTTGGAGTAGGTGCCGCCCCCGCGCTGGGCTGAAACGGAGGAAATGTTGACGATCCGTCCGATCCGGTTTTTCACCATGGACTCGGCCACCCGGCGGGTGGCGTAGTGGACGCCATTGAGGTTGATATTGAGGACGCGGTCCCATTCCCCCGCGTCCAACTCGAGGTATGGAACGGGGGAACTGACGCCCGCCACGTTGGCAAGGGCCACGATTTGGGGCAGTTCCGCCTCGATGGAGTCGATGGCGGCCCGGACTGATGCTTCGTCTGCCACGTTGGCGCCCGCGCCGTGCGCGCGGATGCCGTACTGGGAAGCGAGTTCCTTGGCCGCGGCTTTGCACAGGGCATCGTCGAGGTCGATGATGCCGACGTTCCAGCCCTGGGCGGCAAGGTAGTTGGCGGTGGCCCGGCCAATGCCGCGTTCCGAGACGGCTCCGGTGATTATGGCGGTGCGTTCAGCGGGAAAACTGCTCATGGTTGCTCCTGGGTAAGGCGGACTGGATCAGCTGATGGGTGCGGGGCCGAGGTCTTCGAGGAGCTTCTGCATGGCCACATACGCTTTGTTGCGGTAAGCGATCAGCTCGGGCGTACGCTCGGCCGGGACATTGAGGAACCCGGCACCGGTCTTGGTGCCCAGCTTTCCGGCGTCCACCAGGTCGCTCAGGATTTTCGGGGTGGCGAAGCGCTCCGGGAAGTCGGTTTGCAGGGACTTGTAGCAGAAGTTGTAGACGTCCAAACCGGCCATGTCCGCTATGGCGAAAGGTCCGAAGAACGGCAGCCGGAAGCCGAAGGTGGTGCGGACAAGGGTGTCCACATCGTCCGCCGTCGCTATGCCCTGCTCCACCAGCTGCGCGGCTTCGTGGAACAGCGCGTACTGCAGGCGGTTGAGCACGAAGCCGGTGACGTCCTTAACCACTGCGGTCTGCTTGCCCGCCGCGTGCACCAGCTCGCGGACAGCCCCCACGGCAGCCGCAGCGGTGCCGGCGTGCGGGATGATTTCCACGCCGGGGATGAAGGGCGACGGGTTGGAGAAGTGCACGCCCAGGAACCGGTCCGGGTTGGTAACCGGCTCTGACAGTTCGGCGATGGAGATGGTGGAGGTGTTGGAGCCGATGATGGCATCCGGCCTGGCGGCGGCGCTGATGCGGGCCAGCGTCTGGTGCTTGATGGCGATCACTTCGGGGACTGCTTCCTCAATAAAGTCCGCATCCGCCACGGCTTCTTCGATGTCCTTGGCTGCCCACAGGTTCTGCTTCAGGATTTCGGTGGAACCCTCCGGGAACAGGCCGTCGGCCACGAACTGGTCCGACTCGGTGAGGAGGCGTTCGTAGTTGTTTTGTGCCACCTCCGCGGACACGTCCGCGAGTGCCACCCGGGCACCGCCAAGCGCCAGGACCTGGGCGATCCCTCCACCCATGTAGCCGGAGCCGACGACGGCGATCTTCCGGGGGCTGTTCGCGTCCGTCGCGGTTGAGGTGCTTGCTGTTTCGGTCATGATCAGAATGCCTTCGTGTAATCGGGTTCGTAGGAGCAGATTGCGTCCACTTTGGTGGCGGAGGCCGAGGTCTCGTCGAAGCGGTAGTCGAGCCATTCGCCCACCAGTTTCTTGGCCAGTTCCAGGCCGATGACCCGTTGGCCCATGGTGAGGACCTGGGCGTTGTTGCTCAGGACGGAACGCTCCACGGAATAGCCGTCATGGGCGGTGACGGCGCGGATGCCCGGTACCTTGTTGGCTGCGATGGCGACGCCGAGGCCGGTGCCGCAGATCAACAGGGCACGGTCCGCTTCGCCGCCGGCCACTTTGCGGGCGGCGTCGACGGCGACGTGCGGGTACGCCGTGGCGTCGTTCGCACCGACACCTACATCCTGTACAGATGCCACGCGGCTGTCCGCTTCGAGCAGCGCCTTCAGCGCCTCCTTGTATTCGACGCCGGCTTCATCATTTCCGATGACGATGCGCCAGCCTGTTGCGACACGTTCGTGTGCGCTCATGCTTGTGCCCCTTTTCCGGCCGTTGAGCCGGCCAGCAGTGAATAGTCAGACAGTTCAGAATTGAAGTAATCGGAGACGCGGGCCGCGATCAGTCCGAAGGAAACTGCGCCCGGGTCCGGATGTCCGAGGCTTTTCTCGGCCAGTGGACGCGCCCGCCCCTTGAGCGGCCGCAGGGATGCTGTGTCCTCCGCGGCCTTCCGGGCGGCGCCTGCCGCGGCGGCCAAGGCCGCAGCTGCCGTAGCACCGCTGCTGGAGGAGGCCAGGAAGGCGTCCCGGAAGGGAAGCAGGGCGTCCACCATGGTCTTATCGCCCGGTTCTGCCTTGCCAAGGCTGGTGATGGCGTCTACGAACGCGGTCACCGCGGAGGGTGCATCCCCGTCGCGGTAGGACTCCTTGTTGCCGAGACTCATTCCGGCAGCCAGCACAGCGGAGCCCCAGAGCGCCCCGGACGTTCCTCCGGCGCGTTCACTCCATGCCTCCCCTGCCGCCATCAGCACCCGCTGTACGGAAGCTCCCGCCGCCGCTGCGTCCAGGGCGGCTGCCGCTGCGGCATCCACGCCCCGGCGCATGCCGATGCCGTGGTCGCCGTCGCCCGCAACCGCATCCAGCCTCCCCAGTTCCGTTTCGTGTTCGACGACGACGTCCCGCACCTGGGCGAGCACGACGGCTGCCAGCCGTCCCAAGGACGCTGCTGCCGCCGTCGTGAGCTCCTCGTCGCCGGCCACGGCATCCTCCTGCCCGGCCAGTTCCCGGCGGGCACGTGGTGCCAGGTTTCCCTTGCGGAAAGCGGGGGTGTCCGCCGGAGCTGCCCAGTAGCGCTCGAGTTCCTCGTCCAGCCACAGCAGGGTCAGGGAGAGTCCGGACATGTCCAGGCTGGTGACCAGTTCGCCGCACTCGGGTTCCACAACAGTGAGGCCGGCGGCGGTGAGGAGCTTCTCGACTTTGCCGAAAAGCAGGAACAGTTCGTCGTACTTGACGGTCCCCAGGCCATTGACGATGGCCACCACACGGTGCCCGGCATCATCTGGCTTGTCCTCAAGGAGCCTGGCAACCAGGAGCTCCGCAAGTTCAGAGGCCGTGGGCAACGGATGCTCGGAGATGCCCGGCTCGCCGTGGATTCCCAGTCCCAGCGACATCTGGCCGGCCGGCACGTGGAACAGCGGCTCCCCGGCTCCCGGCAGCGTGCACCCGTCAAAGGCCACGCCCAGGGAACGGGTGCGGTAGTTCGTACGGCGGGCCAGCTGCTCGACCGCGTCCAGGTCCAGGCCCGCTTCGGCGGCGGCACCGGCAATCTTGAAAACAGTCAGATCGCCCGCGATGCCGCGGCGTTTCCCGATCTGGTCGATGGGGGCGCTGGCGATGTCATCAGTGACCAGGACGGTCCTTGTGTCGATGCCTTCCGCCTTGAGCCGCAGCTCAGCCTGGCCGAAGTGGAGAACGTCGCCGGCGTAGTTGCCGTAGCTCAACAGCACACCCCCGCCGGCGTTGGCCGCTTTGGCCACCCGGTACACCTGGCCGGCCGAAGGGGATGCAAACATGTTGCCGCAGGCGGAGCCGGCTGCCAGGCCCGGTCCCACCAGGCCGGCGAAGGCCGGGTAGTGGCCGGAGCCGCCGCCCACCACCAGGGCCACCTGGCCGGCGGGCACCTCCGTGGAGCGGACAACGCCGCCGTCGACCCGGGCAACGTACCCCCGGTTGGCTGCCACAAAGCCGTCCAATGCCTCATCTGCAAAGTTGGCGGGGTTGTCAAAAATCTGCGTCATGGTTCCTCATTGAATCCTTGGTGACAATTTCTTATCCGGTTCGAAGGCCGGCAGCGATCACACGCTGGTGAGTTCAGCCGCGCTGGGCTGTTGCCGCCCCTGGGCCACCTGGCTGCTGCCGAGTGTGTACCCGTCGGTCTTGGGGAGGACGTGGCGGCGGAGGTAGTCCTGGTTGCTGGCCGTCACGCTCAGCCCGTCGCCGCCGTAGTGCTCGGTACAGAGGATGCCCTGGAAACCCACGGAGAGTGCCACTTTGAAAGCCTCGCGGTAGTTGATCAGGCCGCTTTCCATTGGCGCCGGCATGGTGACGTACATGTCGCGGGCACGGTCCTCGTCGCGGATGTAGTTCTTCATGTGCCAGTAGTTGGAGTAGGGCAGGGTTTTAGCCACCATGTCCCGCCAGTCCTCGATGGGCCGGTGGAGCCGGATCAGGTTCCCGAGATCGGGGTTGAGGCCAACATTGGCCAGGCCGATGTCCTGGACCAGCCGGACGGAGGAATCGGCAGTGCCAAGGTAGGTGTCCTCGTACATCTCGAGCGAGAGCAGCACACCAACTTCGGCTGCGTGCCGGCCAAGTTCACGAAGCCGGGTCACCGCGTTGTTCCACGCTTCCGCGTCACCCGCGGGGTCTTTGTAGCCCTCCACCGTCCAGAACCACAGCTGCTTCTGCTGCTCGGGGGTAATGGCCTGGTGCAGCCCGAATGAGACAACCTCACAGCCGAGTTCGGCAGCGGCGTCTATGGTGCGGTGGCTGTAGGCGAGGTTCGCTTCCCAGCTGCCTTCCTCGATGACGCTGCGGCGGATGGCGGAGATAACCGGGATGCCGATGCCCACCTCTTCTGCTGTCTGCTTGAACTCAGCAAGCCGCTTCGTGCCCAGGTCGCCGGGGCGTACCCAGCTGTCGGTAAGGTCCGCGTTCGCGAAGCCGGCCTCTTTCACTTCCGTCAGAACGTCGGCCCACACCGAAGCTTCCGCATCGTTGATGTGCACTCCTGCGGCATCGGTCGCGGGAAACTGCAGCAACGCTGCTGTGATGGGCCAGTTCTCTGCCGTGTAAACCACGCGGGTCTCACTTTCCTAGATCGTGTTTCCTATAGGATTTACTATCGCAAGGAATGTTGTCAAGATCACTTTCAGGAAAACCGGCGGGCTAGAGGCGCCAGGGGTTATGCGATCCCGTCGAGCCGGGACTAGCTTTCGGGTGCTGCAGCGATGGCCCTTGACCGGACCTGCTGGATGTGGGCAGCCATGGCCGCTTCGGCTTTACCAGGATCGCCGGTCGAAAAAGCGTCCAGGACAGCCTGGTGCTCGGCTATGGCGGATTCCGCGTCGGTAATGCCCACTCCCCCAAAAAGGCGGAAACGCTGGATCTGACCGCCGAGGGCCGAGTAGGCGGCCTCCATGAACTGGTTTCCGGTCTGCCGCGCGATCAACTGGTGAAACCGCTCGTCCGCCTCAAGGTACTCCTTGAACTCGGCGAAGGCCGGTCCGCGGGGAGCAGACTTCAGGTCCTCCACCGCCTGCTTCAACTCGGTCAGGCCCCCCTGGTCCATGCGTTCACACGCGAGCCGCGCGTTGACCGGTTCGATCGCCAGCCGGGCTTCCATCAACTCGGCAAAATCCTCTTGGGTGAAGACGGGCGCCACCCTATAGCCCTTCAGTGCCACGCGGCGTACCATTCCGGTGTGCTCCAGCCGCGCCAGCGCTTCCCGGACGGGAGTGGGGGAAACGTCAAGATCCCGGGCGGTTCCGTCAATGCTCACCACAGATCCCGGAGCCAGCCGGCCGTCCATGAGGGACGTCAGGAGTTCGGTGTAGACGTGGTCGGCAAGCACCTGGCGGCTGACTGCGCGTCCGGAACGGCGGGCGGGCGGCACTGCATCGGTGCTGTCCAGGGCATTCTGCATGTGTAAATCCTATAGGGCTGCCTCGGCCCGCACTGGTGACGTGACCTAAGGGGATGCAAAAGAGCCCCGGCCAGGCTGACCTGGTCGGGGCTCTTTAAATGCTGCGCTTATGCCAGCAGAGAAGGCTTCAGCTGCTGCAGGCGGCCGAGGAGGCCGTTGATGAACTGCGGCGACTCGTCGGTGGAGAGAGTCTTGGCCAGCGCCACGGCTTCACTCACCGCCACGCCGTCAGGGACGTCGTCGTTGTACAGGAGCTCCCAGGTGCCGATGCGGAGGATGATGCGGTCAACCGACGGCATGCGCTCAAGGCTCCAGCCCTGCGAGTAGGTTTCGAGGAATTCGTCGATGGCGACTTGCTGCGAGAGCACGCCTTCAACGATTTCAAGGGTGTAGGGGTTGATGATCTGGTCAGTCTTCTCCCGGCGTGCCCGGAGCACGTCGAAAGCCGAAACCGAGCGTTGCTCGGCTTCGAAAAGTACATCCAGGGCCCTGTTACGGGCTTTACCGCGGGCGCTCACTACTCGGTGACCCGGCCAAGGTAGCTGCCGTCGCGGGTGTCCACCTTCACCTTGGTGTTGTTCTCGATGAACAGCGGGACCTGGATCTCGTAGCCGGTTTCCAGGGTGGCGGGCTTGGTGCCGGCGGAGGAGCGGTCGCCCTGCAGGCCCGGCTCCGTGTAGGTGATCTCGAGGACGACGCTCGGCGGCAGTTCGATGTAAAGCGGGGTGCCCTCGTGGATGGCGATGTTGACCATCTGGTTCTCGAGCATGAAGTTGGTGGCGTCGCCAACGGTGGCTCCGGAGACCGTGATCTGGTCGTAGTCGGAGGTGTCCATGAACACGAAGTCAGCGCCATCCTGGTACAGGTACTGGTAGTCGCGGCGGTCCACGGTGGCGGTTTCGATCTTGAGTCCGGCGTTGAACGTCTTGTCCACAACCTTGCCGGACATCACGTTGCGCATCTTGGTCCGCACAAAGGCGCCGCCCTTGCCCGGCTTGACGTGCTGGAATTCGATAATGTTCCAGAGCTGGCCCTCAAGCTTCAGGACCGTTCCGTTCTTGATGTCGTTAGTGGTTGCCACTGGTATCCTCTGGTTTCTCTGTCTGGTCGCGTTGTCAGGCGCTGTATGCCGGGCAGGCAGGCCAGGCGGCGTGCCAGCTCGTATTTGTCAAAAATCGGAGTTCGAAAAAATTCAAATACCATTCTACCGGTAAATCGGGGGTGCCCCCGGTACGGCCTCCCGTGACGGTGCGCTGTCCGGCGTCAGCAGGCCAGGTCCAGCACGTCCCGGGCGCGCTGGAGAGCCACCGTGGAGGAGTAGATCAAGGCTGCATCCGCCGACTCGGCCACCCGCAGATCCAGCGCGCGGGCAAAGGATTCAACGGCAGCGGAGGTCTGGCCTGCCGTGTACTGTGTTTTGCCCAGGAACTGCAGGACCAGCGCCTCACGGGGCGTCCCCTGTACTTCCGCAAGCAGTTGGCGGAACAGTTCCACCGCCCTGTCCAGGCGGTTGGACACCCGGAGCACTTCGGCCTCGAAGGCCCGGAGCCGGAAAGATTCGGGATCCTTGAAGCGGGCTTCTGCCAGCAGTTCGGCAGCCTCGGCAGCATGCCCTTCCACCAGCAGGACAAAAATGTGGTCGGCCGGGTCGGTGGAGACCGCGAGGGCTTCCCGGCAGGCGTCTTCATTGACAATTTCCGGGAGCAGTGATTCCGGGTTGATGCGGATACCCGGGAATCCGGCCTCCGGCCAGTCCGTTGTGCCTTCCCTGTCGCCGTGCATCAGGAAGCAATTTCCTGGTAGGCGGCGAAGAGCAGCGACGTGTCCGGCACATCGAGGATCCCGGGCTTGGCCACGCCGTCGAGGACCACGAACCGCAGCAGGTCGCCGCGGGACTTCTTGTCCCGCCGCATTCCGTCGAGCAGGCCCTGCCAGCGGTCCTTCCGGTAGGTGACCGGAAGCCCCAGTCCGTCCAGGATGCTGCGGTGCCTGTCGGCGTCGGTATCGCTGAGCCGGCCCACGCTGCGGGCGAGCTCGGCGGCGAACATCATGCCTACGGAGACGGCGGCCCCGTGGCGCCAGGAGTACCGCTCCACCAGTTCGATCGCGTGGCCCAGGGTGTGGCCGTAGTTCAGGATCTCGCGCAGGCCGGACTCCTTGAGGTCCTCGGAAACCACCTTCGCTTTTACGGCGATGGCCCGCTCAATGAGCTCGCGGAGGGCGGCTGATTGCGGATCAACCACAGCGTCCGGGTCCTTTTCAACGAGGTCAAGGATGGCGGGATCTGCGATAAACCCGCACTTGATGACTTCCGCCATGCCGGAGATGATCTCGTTTTTGGGCAGCGTGTTCAGCGTGTCAAGATCGGCCAGGACGGCGGCCGGCGGGTGGAAGGCACCCACCAGGTTCTTGCCTTCGGCGGTGTTGATGCCGGTTTTTCCGCCCACGGAGGCGTCCACCATGCCCAGCAGGCTGGTGGGCATGTGGATGACCTTGACGCCGCGCAGCCAGGTGGCAGCCACGAAGCCGGCAAGGTCCGTGACGGCCCCTCCCCCGACGGCGACAATCGCGTCGGAGCGTGTGAAGTCGTTTTGCCCGAGGACCTGCCAGCAGAAGGCGGCCACCTGGATGTGCTTGCCTTCTTCGGCGTCGGGAATTTCAGCCGTCAGCGAGGTGAAACCAGCCGCGGCCAGCTCGTCCCGGACTGTATCGCCGGTGAGCCGGAGGGCGCGCGGATGGATGACCAGGACCCGCCGGACCCGCTCACCGAGCAGGCCGGGAAGGTCTCCGAGCAGCCCCCGCCCCACCACTACGTCGTAGTTGTTGGCGGCGGACTCGCCGGTGACCTTGATGATTGTTGATTCGGCGCTCACTTTTCAACTTCCTGTTTGGCAGCTGCGTAGTCCCGCAGTGCTGCTTCCAGTCGGCGTCCCAGCTCGGAAACCGAGCCGTGGCGCACGTCCAGGGTGATATCTGCCAGCCGCTCGTAAACCGGCTTGCGGGTGGCGAACATGGCTGTCCAGCGGCCCATCGCATCCCCTGCGAGCAGGGGCCGTCCGGAGTTCCGGGCGATGCGGCCGGCAACGGTATCGGCATCGCACTCGAGGTACACCACGGTGCAGCGGCCAATGAGCTGCTGCGTTCCCGAGTCAAGTACCGCGCCGCCGCCAAGGGAGACGACGGTGGTGGTGCCTTCTGCCGCTTCGACGACGTCGGCCACCGTCCGTGCCTCAATTTCGCGGAAGGCGTGCTCGCCACGCCCTGCGAAGATATCCGCGATGGACCCGTGGGCGGCCACGATGACGGCGTCGGTATCCACGAACGGGACACCAAGCTGCTGGGCGAGCTGGTGGCCGATGGCGGATTTGCCGACTGCCATGGGCCCGATGAGGACCACGGGACGGCCGACGGCCAGGGGTTTGTTGCGGTGGGGCACTTACCGGCCGATCGAGTCCAGGGACGCCGGAATGTTGTCCAGGTAACCCTTGATGTTGCGTGCGGTTTCCGCCACGGAGTCGCCGCCGAACTTTTCGCTGACAGCTTCGGCCAGGACCAGCGCCACCATGGCTTCGGCAACAACGCCGGCGGCCGGCACGGCACAGACGTCGGAGCGCTGGTGGTGGGCCTTGGCCGGTTCGCCGGTGCTGACGTCGATGGTCTTCAGGGCGCGGGGGACGGTGGCGATGGGCTTCATGGCCGCGCGGACGCGGAGCACGTCGCCGATGCTCATGCCGCCCTCAATGCCGCCGGCACGGTTGCTGGTCCGGGTGATCCGGCCGTCAGTGTCCTTGACGATTTCGTCGTGGGCGGCGGAGCCGCGGCGGGCAGCGGTGAGGAATCCATCGCCTACTTCCACGCCCTTGATTGCCTGGATGCCCATCAGGGCAGCAGCAAGCCTGCCATCGAGCCTGCGGTCCCAGTGGACATAGCTTCCCAGTCCCGGCGGGAGACCGTAGGCAAGGACTTCAACAACGCCGCCCAAGGTTTCGCCCTCCTTGTGGGCGGCGTCCACCTCGGCCACCATCGCGTCCGACGTTTCGCGGTCGAAGCAGCGCAGCGGGTCTGCGTCCAGGGCCAGCACGTCGGCAGGCAGGGGCAACGGCCGCCCCTCCGGGACCGTGACACTGGCGATGGACACGGTGTGGCTGACGAGTTCAATCCCCAGGTGCTTCAGGAACTGTGCTGCGACCGTACCAAGTGCTACGCGGGTGGCGGTTTCACGGGCACTGGCGCGTTCCAGGACGGGGCGGGCCTCATCGAAGCCGTACTTCTGCATTCCGGTGAAGTCAGCGTGGCCGGGGCGGGGACGCGTCAGGGGGGCGTTGCGGGCCTGGTCGGCAAGAAGTTCCGGGTCAACCGGGTCCGAAGCCATGATCTGTTCCCATTTGGGCCACTCCGTGTTGCCCACCTGGATAGCCACGGGACCGCCCTGGGTGACGCCGTGCCGGACACCGCCGAGGATGGTCACCACGTCCTGTTCAAACTTCATACGTGCGCCGCGCCCGTAACCCAGGCGGCGGCGGGCCAGTGAATCGGCGATGTGCCCGCTGGTGATTTCAACACCGGCGGGGACGCCTTCAATAATTCCCATCAGAGCCGGACCATGGGATTCACCGGCAGTCAACCAACGCAACATATTTTCCATCCTGCCACGTATGGCGGTCACAACGCCCGTCGGGGAAGGCCGACTGCGTCACACATCACATCTATGACGGATGCATTAACTTCGTCTTCAAGCCGGCTGAACAGGCGTACCTGCTCCACGGCCTGGTAGAGCAACATTTCAAGGCCGGGCACCACAGCGCCACCGCCCGTCTTCCATACGGACGCGATCAGGCTGGGCCAGGGATCGTAGGCAACATCGAGCAAAACACCGGGTGTGGGGCTTTTCAGGGCGGCGATTTCGGCCGCCAGTCCGTCCGCCGCCCGCGGCGGCAGGGTGGATATTACGACGTCGGCAGCGGCCGTGGGTGCCGCAGCCTCGGCCAGTGGCTGGACGTCCAAAGCCAGGCCAAGGCTGTCCGCCGCGCTTCGGACGTCGGCTGTGCGCGCAGGGTCCCGAACGAAGATCCGGGCAGAACCGGCGCCGAGTTCTTTCAATGCCGCCACGGCAGCTGCCGCTGTTCCTCCCCCGCCCAGGACAACCGGCGCGGACGGCGTGCGGGCGCCAGCGTGGCGGACCGCGTTGACGATTCCTGCCACATCCGTGTTCGAACCGATGGTGCGCAAGCCGCCGCCGTACTGCTCGAAGGACACAGTGTTCACCACGCCCAGGGTCCGGGCCACGCCGCGGACCTCATCCACTTCGCCCACCATGGCCGCCTTCAAGGGCATGGTGACGGACAGCCCGCGCCAGCCCGGCTGGTCACGGACCTGGCGCATCAACGAGGGCAACAGCTCCTCTGTGACGTCAATGGCCGTATAGCTGATGCCGATGCCCAGCCTGCCGTACGCCGCATGGTGCAGCGCCGGTGATTTGGAGTGGCTGATCGGGTGGCCCAGGACGGCTGCCCGGAGGCTCATGTGCAGCGGCCGGCGTTTGCCGTGCACCACGCGTTGTACTGCTCAACGTAGCCGTTGTGCTCCGCCAGGGTGCGGGAGAACTTGGTCTCCTTGGTGTCAAGGTTGATCGTCACCCAGTACAGGAAATCGTTGGTCTTCGGTTTGGCGGCAGCGTCGATGGCCGTCTTGCCCGGAGAACCGATCGGCCCGGGAGGCAGGCCCGGATTGGCGTAGGTGTTGTACGGGTTCGACTTGTCCTGCCGCTGCTCGTCGGTGAAGTTGAAGCTCCTGGTGCCCAGCCCGTAGGTCACGGCTGAATCCACCTGCAGGAACCCGCCGGTCTGGTCATTGGGCTTGAGCCGGTTATAGATGGCGCCGGCCACGTCACCGTAGTCCGCCTGGCCACCCTCGGCCTGGACGATGCTGGCGACGATCACAGCTTCGTACTGTTTCGCCGGATCGGTAATGCCCTGCGAGACAAGCTCGTCCACGGTGGTCTTCACCAGGGACTGGAGGATGTCCTTCGCGGAGGTGCCGAGCGGGTAGCGGTGCTCCCCCGGTGCCAGGAAGCCCTCCAGGTTCTTCGCACTGGCGGGCAGTCCGAACTGGGCCGGCTGGTCGCTGAGGGCCTTCAGGTCCTGGATGGACACTCCGGACCCTTCCGAAATGGCCTGCAGGGACTCGCCGATGCGAAGCCCGGCACTGAGCGCAAAGTAGATAACCTTGGTTTTGTCCTGGCCGAGCAGCACATTCACGGCGTCGCTGTTCTTCATCTCCGTCTTGAACGTGTAATCGCCCGGCGCCAGGGTCCCTCCTGAGGCTGTGAATGCGGCCAGGAAGGTGTCAGCGTTCGCCACCACCCGCTGGCTCTCCAGGGCGCTGGCCACGGAACGCGTGCCTTCGCCGTTCTGGACAGTCACCACAACCTCGCCCGATCCCGGGCCGGGGAAATCGCTGGGCTTGTCGTTGCCCAGCAGCGGCTTGAGGAACTGTGCGCCGACGGCGACCGCGGTGACAAAAACAGCAAGGGTGAGGAACAGTGCCAGCAACCTGCGGCGGCGGCGGACTTTTTTGGATGGCTTGGCCACTACGGCTGCTGCGGCAGGGCCGGGCAGGAAGTCGTGGCGCCCGTCATCATGGTGCCCGTCATCGTACTGCGCATCGTCGTAGTGTCCCTGCTCGTAGTGCCCATCATCATGAAGGGGCCCGTCATGGTGCAGGGCGTCCTGGTAGCCGTGGCCCTCCGCATAGTGCACGTCGCCGTCGTAATGCCCGTCGGCTGCATGCTGGTGGCCGGCAAGGGCCGGCTCGTAGGAAGCGTGGACATCGTCCTGGTGAACGACGTTGTGGATCTCGGTCGCCGGCGCGTCCGGCTCGTGGGTGGCCGCGTGATGGACGCCGGGCTGCGCAGCGGGGTGCGCCTCGGGGGCGGCCTCGGGCTGCGGCTCTTCCTGTTGCAGATCCTGGATGGACGGGGGTGCGGCCGGAGCGGCCGGAACGGGCTGCTCTTCAGGAACCGGATGGTTGGGAACCGAAGCAGCGGAAGACGCCGCCACGGCAGGTGGATCGGCAGGCACTGGCGGCACCTCATGTCCTGTTTCGTAGGCCTGCTCCGGCACTGTGCCCTGGAGCGCTGTGGTGGTCTTCTCGCGCGCCCGGAGCTCCTTGCGGGTCAGCGGCCTCGCTGCCCCGGCGTCCCAGGGACCGGTTGCGTCGTCAATGTTGGCAGGGCTCACTGTTGCCTTCCATTATCTGAAGATCGGTCTGTGGCCTCCGGGGCGGCGCGGACAGACTCATCCGCGCCGTTTGTCCCCGGATCCACGAAAAGGGAGGGCGCTGCGACGCGTCGGCCCACATCCGCTCCCCTGGCTTTCTGCATGTCGAGGGCGTGCTGAAGGATGCCTGCCGCCGCGACCTGATCAACTACTTTACGGTGGTCCCTGCTGCTCATGCCAGCTTCATGCAGGTTCCGGTGCGCAGTCACGCTGCTCAGCCGCTCATCCACCAGGTTTACCGGGACGGCCAGATCCCGCGCTGCCAGCTCTGCTGCCAGCAGCCCGGCGTACTCCGTGGCCATTTTCGCAGAGGCGTGCTCTTCACCCTTCATGGTGCGGGGCAGGCCCACAATGACCTGTACCGCGCCGAGTTCCTGCACCAGGTTGGCGATGACCCGGATATCGGAGTTTTTCTTCGGATTCCGGTCCAGGGTCTTGTACGGCGTGGCCAGGATCGAGTCCCGGTCGCAGATGGCCACACCGACCCGGACGGTGCCGACGTCGATCCCCAGTTTGACGCCCTGGGGGCTGCCGCCGGCAGCTGTTGGATTGGTCATGGGTGCTTTATCGCCGTGCGATGGCGTCCACAACGGCTGCCAGGGCTGGAGCTACCTTGGCTGCGTCCGTTCCGCCGCCCTGGGCAACATCGTCCTTGCCGCCGCCGCCACCGCCGAGGATGCCTGCGGCAACGCGGACCAGAGCGCCTGCCTTGACCCCGGCGTCCCGCGCTGCCTCGTTGGTGGCCACCAGGATCATGGGCCGGTCATTGGCAACACCGGCCACGGCCACGGTTGCCGCAGCCGAGCCCAGGCGGTTTCGAAGGTCGAGTGCGAGTCCGCGGAGGTCGTCCGCCCCGCTGACCTGGCCGGCGTCGTGCGCAATGACACTGACGCCCGAGGCGTCCTTGGCGCTGTTCACCAGCTGGGCGGCCGAAGCAGCCAGCTGTTCCTTGCGGAGGCGGTCCAGCTCCTTCTCGGTGGCCTTGAGCTTAGCGAGGGTGGCGGCGATCCTGTCGGCCAATTGGCCGGACGGAACCTTGAGCATGTCCGTCAGTTCGGTCACGAGGGCGCGCTCGGCGGCAAGATGGCGGAAAGCGTCCATGCCCACGAAGGCCTCCACGCGGCGGTTCCCGGAGCCAACGGACTGTTCGCCCAACAGCGAAAGGCTGCCGATCAGTGAGGTGTTGGCCACGTGCGTTCCGCCGCAGAGTTCGCGGGACCACGCGCCGTCGATTTCAACAACACGCACCTCGCTGCCGTAGTTCTCGCCGAAGAGGGCCATGGCGCCCAGGGCCTTGGCTTCGGCGAGTCCCATCACCTTGGTTTCCACCGAGTAGTTGTTGCGGATGGCAAGGTTGGACACTTCTTCGATTTCGGAACGGGTTGCGGTGCTCAGCCCTTCACCCCAGGCGAAGTCGAAGCGGAGGTAGCCTGCCTTGTTGAAGGACCCCCGCTGGGTGGCTTCCGGCCCGAGGATCTGGTGCAGCGCCGCGTGCACGATGTGCGTGCCCGTGTGCGCCTGCTCGGCGGCGTGCCGGCGTTCCCGGTCGACGGCGGCCCGGACCAGTGAGTCGGCGCCGATCTCGCCTTCGCGGACAATCGCCTTGTGCACACTCAGGCCCTTCAGCGGGCGCTGGACATCGAGGACTTCGACCACGAAGCCGTCGCCGGTGATGAGGCCGGTATCGGCGGCCTGGCCGCCGGCTTCGGCATAGAACGGGGTTTCGGCGAGGACCAGCTCGATTTCGTCGCCGGTGGAGGCCTGCTGTACCGGCCGCCCTCCAGTGAGGATGCCGCGGACGCGTGATTCGCCGTCGAGCTCCGTGTATCCGGTGAAAACGGTCTCGCCCTGGCCGAGGAGTTCCTGGAACACGGTGAGGTCGGCGTGGCCGCCCTTTTTGCCCTTGGCGTCGGCCTGGGCACGCTGGCGCTGCTCCTGCATGAGGCTGCGGAAGGCTGCTTCATCCACCTTGAGCCCCGCTTCCTCAGCCATTTCCAGCGTGAGGTCGATCGGGAACCCGTAGGTGTCGTGCAGGGCGAAAGCGTCGGCGCCCGAGAGCGGCTTATCGGCAGCTTTGGATTCCCTGACGGCGTCCTCAAGGCGGGCAGTGCCGGAGGCGATGGTGCGCAGGAAGGCCTTCTCTTCGGCGTAGGCAATGCGGCTGATCCGGGCGAAGTCTGTGTCCACCACCGGGTAGACGCCCTTCATGGCGTCCCGGGAGGCGGGCAGCAGATCGGGCAGGCAGGCCTGTTCGACGCCGAGGAGCCGCATGGAGCGCACGGCACGGCGGATGAGGCGGCGCAAAACGTAGCCGCGGCCTTCGTTGGAGGGGGTGACGCCGTCGGAAATGAGCATCAGGGCCGAGCGGATGTGGTCGGCCACCACACGCATGCGGACGTCGTCCGTGTGGTGGGGATCGTCCGGGGTCTCGGCGGAGGTGTATTCCCTGCCGGAAAGTTCAGCGGCTTTGTCAATGACGGGACGGACCTGGTCGGTCTCGTACATGTTCTCGACGCCCTGCAGGATCATGGCCAGGCGCTCCATGCCCAGGCCGGTGTCGATGTTGCGCTTGGGCAGCTCGCCCACCACATCGAAGTCTTCCTTGGTACGGACGTTTTCGATCTGGTACTGCATAAACACGAGGTTCCAGATCTCGATGTAGCGGGTCTCGTCCGCCAGCGGACCGCCCTCCACACCGTACGCCGGGCCGCGGTCATAGTAGATCTCGGAGCAGGGACCGGCGGGACCGGGCTGGCCGGTGTGCCAGTAGTTGTCAGACTTGCCCATCTTCTGGATGCGCTCGGCCGGGACGCCGGTGTTCTTCAGCCAGAGGTCCTTGGCTTCGTCGTCCTCTTCGTAGACGGTCACCCACAGCAGTTCGGGCGCAAGGCCGTAGCCGCCGTCGGCAACGCTCGTGGTGAGCAGTTCCCAGGCGAACTTGATGGCGTCTTCCTTGAAGTAGTCGCCGAAGGAGAAGTTGCCGCACATCTGGAAGAAGGTGCCGTGCCGCGCGGTCTTGCCCACTTCCTCGATGTCGCCGGTGCGGATGCATTTCTGCACGCTGGTGGCGCGGGAGTAGGGCGGCACCTCGCGGGCCGTGAGGTAGGGAATGAACGGAACCATGCCGGCAACCGTGAACAGCAGCGAGGGGTCGCTGGAGACCAGCGATGCGGAGGGAACCGCCGTGTGGCCCTTGCTGACAAAAAAGTCCACCCAGCGCTTTGTGATCTCCTGCGACTTCATGAGCTGTTTACTTACCCTTCTTGGTCCGCGCGGCTGCGCGGAAATTCGTTCACGTGGCAGTTCCGTTGGCACGGTTGCTGCCGGTTGGTTCTAAAGTGCTGCGGCCGGGCCGCTGCCTGGGGTGGATGCCGGGGTCAGCGGCGGACCAGTTCGTCCGAGGCCACTCCGAGGGCGGCGCGGAGGTCAGTTTCCCGTTCGCGCATGCCGTCCCGGAGGGCATCGGCAAAGTCGTAAATTCCATCAGTGAGCCGGCCCACTGCCCGGTTCAGGCCCTGCGGACCGAGGGTGGACTGCATGCTGGCCTGCGCCTCAGTCACTTTGCGGAATGCGATGACACCGATGGCCACGCCGATTCCCATCCAGACAAGTCGTTTCATTTCAGGTTCTCCGAAAGGTCAGCGGCTGCGGCGGCCGGCAGCGGGTTTCTTGCGGTTGGCCAGCGCGGTGCGGACGCCGTAGCTGAACGCCGCCACCTTGATCAGCGGCGAGCCGACGGTGGCGGCAACCAGGGAGGACAACGCGGAAAGGTTGGCCGAGGCATCCGAGACGTTGGACGAAATGCCATCCACCTTCTTCAGCTGCTGGTTGGTGGTGGACACGGTAGCGGTGACCTCGTCCATCAAAGGCGTCGCGCCGTCGCTCAGTGACCGGATGGATGTGCGCACCTCGTCCAGGACTTTGCCCAGCTTCAGGATGGGCACTGCCAGCAGCAGCACCAGGAGCGCGAACACTCCGGCAGCGATCAGGCCGGCAATATCGCCACCAGACATAGACGTTTCATCTCCTCGAAATTCTGTGGTTCATGCCATCGGCGGGTGCTTCGCAAAGCGCGCTTCCGCAGATGTCCCCCAAGTACCTTACATACAAAGAAGCCCGCGGCGCTTGCCACGGGCTTCTTTGGATACGCTGCTGGGATTTAGCGTGCGTAGAATTCGACGACGAGCTGCTCTTCGCAGGTCACCGGGATCTCGGACCGCTTGGGGCGGCGGACCAGGCGTGCCTGGAGGGCTTCCAGCTTGACGTCCAGGTAAGCCGGAACGGCGGGCAGGACGTCGCGGTGGGCGCCTGCTGCTGCGACCTGGAGCGGAACCATGGTTTCGCTGCGGCTGTGGACGTGGACCAGCTGGCCTTCGCCGACGCGGAACGACGGGCGGTCAACGCGGATGCCGTCAACCAGGATGTGGCGGTGCACAACCAGCTGGCGGGCCTGGGCGATGGTGCGGGCGAAGCCGGCACGCAGGACCAGGGCGTCAAGGCGCATTTCGAGCAGTTCGATGAGGTTTTCACCGGTCAGGCCCTTGGTGCGGCGGGCCTCTTCGAAGGCACGGGTCATCTGTGCTTCGCGGATGCCGTACTGGGCGCGCAGGCGCTGCTTTTCGCGCAGACGTACGGCGTAGTCGGAGTCCTGCTTCTTGCGGGCACGGCCATGCTCACCGGGGCCGTACGGGCGGCGCTCCATGTACTTGGCGGCCTTGGGGGTCAGAGCGATGCCGAGGGACCGCGAGAGGCGGGCCTGACGGCGAGCACGAGTGTTGTTAGCCACTTGTGTCCTTCCAATATCTGCGGTGTGTCAGTGTTACTGGCCTCCACGATGGAGAGCATCGGCCAACCGCTGCCTTTTGCTACTGGGCGCAGGCATAACCTTCTCAACGTGAAATTGGGGAGATTGTGCGTCCGCGCCTTGCCAGACAAACATCCATCCTACCACGGGGTTACTTGCCCCGGACAATCTTCCGCAGCCGCTCCAGCCGCACCGCGATGTCCCGTTCCGCGCCGTTGGCGGTGGGCTGGTAGTAGTCCTTCCCCACCAGGTCATCCGGCGGGTACTGCTGGGCGGCCACCCCGTGCGGGGCATCGTGGGCGTATTTGTACCCAACGCCGTGGCCCAGCTGCTTGGAACCCGGGTAGTGTGCGTCCCTCAGATGCGCGGGAATGCCGATCCCCAAGCCCGCCCGGACGTCGGCGGTGGCCTTGTTAATGCCCATGTACGCGGCGTTGGATTTCGGCGCCGTGGCCAGGTGCACCACGGCCTCGGCGAGAATGATGCGCCCCTCCGGCATCCCGATCAGCTGCACCGCCTGCGCCGCCGCCACAGCAGTCTGAAGTGCGGTGGGGTCAGCCATCCCCACATCCTCGGCGGCCGAGATCATGATCCTCCGGGCCACGAAACGCGGGTCCTCCCCCGCTTCGAGCATCCGGGCCAGGTAGTGGAGGGCGGCGTCCACGTCGGAGCCGCGGATGGACTTGATGAAGGCACTGATGACGTCGTAGTGCTGGTCTCCGGCACGGTCGTACCGCACTGCCGCTACGTCCAGCGCGCGTTCCGTGTGCTTCAGATCGACGGCGACCGGCCCGTCTTCGGCATCATCTGCGTCCCCGAACGCGACGCCGGCGGCCGCCTCCAGGGCGGTCAGGGCACGGCGGGCGTCACCGCCCGAAAGCCTGACCAGGTGGTCGAGTGCTTCGGCAGTGAGGTTCACTTTCCCGCCCAGGCCGCGGGGATCGGTCACGGCGCGCTGCAATAGTCCTTCAATATCCGCATCTGTCAGCGGACGGAGCGTCAGCAGGAGTGAACGGGACAGCAGCGGTGAAACCACCGAAAACGAGGGGTTCTCCGTGGTGGCCGCAACCAGTACCACCCACCGGTTTTCCACGCCCGGCAACAGGGCATCCTGCTGGGCCTTGTTGAAGCGGTGGATCTCGTCCAGGAACAGGACGGTGGTTGTTTTGTACAGGTCGCGCGCGGTGAGGGCGTCGTCCATGACGCGCCGTACGTCCTTGACGCCGGCGGTGATGGCGGAAAGTTCCACGAACTTCCGGCCCGGTCCGCGGGCGATCACGTGCGCGAGGGTTGTTTTGCCGGTCCCCGGGGGACCCCACAGGATCAGCGACGTAGGCCCCGCGGGTCCGGAGGTGTCCGCTCCGGCCCCGGCAGCCAACTGGCGCAATGGTGACCCTTGGCCCAGGAGATGTTGCTGCCCCACCACCTCATCCAGGGTGCGGGGGCGCATCCGGACGGCGAGCGGACCGCGCGGGGAGGCATTGCCTCCTCCCCCGGCAGTCCGGCCGACGGCGGCAACGGGAGCGTCGTCGTCGTCATCATTGCCTGGCCCGTGCCCGAAGAGATCATCCACATAGATAGGCTACTTCCAGTCCGTCGGCTTTCCCGCCGAAGCCGCCGCCCAGCCAAGGATGCCCTGATGCCCGCACGTACCGCCGCAGGAGGACAGCGCGGACACTCCGTCCGCACTGCCTTCATCGCCGGCAGCCGGCTGGCTGGCTGGGCGGAGAGGTTCGGGGCGGCGCACGGCGGGTTCCAGGTAAAGGATGACGACGACGGGCTGCACCTGCTGGCGTCCGACGGCGCCGAAGCGCTCCTGCAGGCTCCCTGGCCCGCGGACGGCCGCCCGGGACGCGGCGCGGACGAACTCGAAAGGCTCGCCTCCCTGGCATCGCAGCCGCGCCGTCTTGGGCTGTTGCTGGTGCGCCGGGGTGGATACGGTGTGGCACTAGTGAGTGAAGGAACACTGTTGGCCTCGAAGGTGGGTTCGACGTATGTGCAGTCCCGGACTGCGGCAGGCGGCCAGTCGCAGCAGCGGTTCGCACGGCGCCGGTCCAACCAGGCGGACGCGCTGGTTCAGACTGTTGCAGAACAGGCGTTGCGGATATTCACCAGCGGGCAGTTTGAATACGTGGTTCCCGGTGGTGACCGGGCGTTGGCGGGGCTTGTGCTCCAGCACCCGGCTCTGAAGGACTATGCCGCGCTCCCCCGGCTGGCCTACCTGGATGTCCCGGATCCCAAAGCAGCAGTGCTGCGGAAAGCCGCCGCTGACGTATGCTCAGTTCGCGTCCAGGTTTCCGACGCCCCGGTCGGCTGAGGCCCGGCTCAGCAGCCCGTCAGCGCCCGGCGCGGCCGCTGCTGACGGTAGAGGTAGCGGCCGGATTCCGTAAATCCCGCCCGGGCGTACAACTGCTGTGCAGCCTCGTTGGCGGCGGTGACGAGCAACCAGAAACTCTTGATCCCACGCGTGTTTCCCTCGGACAGGAGTGCCTGCAGCACTTCGGAAGCGTATCCACGCCGGCGGTGCGACGGGGAGGTGGCCATGCAGTAAATCCCGCCGGTTTCATCCACCAGGGCGAGGCGCCCGACGGCGGCGGGCCGGCCGTCGTCGTCCCTCACCAAGGCATACAGCGAGGGGCAGCCGGTGAGGATGGCACGCGCTGTCTCCAGCTCTGCCCCGCCGCCGCGGCCGTCCACGCTCCACCACAGAGCCAGCCATTCGTCGTCGGGCCGGTCAGTTATCTCCACCGGAACGGCACCCCGTGCGGGCACGCGTGCGGCCGCCGCGCTCCGAACCATGATGAGTGTCTCCGACTGGCGTGTGAAGCCGTGTCCGTCCAGGACGTCGTTCAACGCGCCGTTGGCGGGTGCGTCCGTGACCTGGAAGATCAGGGGAAGCCGCCGTTCCCGGTACCACTGCGCCGCTTCGCGGAGCGCATCGCCGGGCGCTTGGGCACTGGTCCGCGGCCACACAGAATTGGCCCGTTGGGTGACACCTTCCGCGGCGCGGAGGACCCACTCCCCCGTGTCGTGCCGCTCTATGGAAGGCCAGGCAGCATCCATCAGCGTTTCAAAATCATGCAGACCCGGGAGGCCGTAGCCCATGTGGACTCCTGTGTGCGATAAGCCTGAAGGCCCTCCTTTGCGGGAGGGCCTTCAGGTCAAACGGGTTGATGCTCTACTTACCGTCGGTGGGCTTGGCTTCCGGCTTGAAGTCAACGCCGGCTTCCTTGCGCTGCTGCGGTGTGATGGGGGCCGGGGCCGCAGTCAGGGGGTCGTAACCGTTGCCGGTCTTGGGGAAGGCAATAACGTCGCGGATGGACTCGACGCCAGCGAGCAGTGCCACCACCCGGTCCCAGCCGAAGGCGATGCCGCCGTGCGGAGGGGCACCGTACTTGAAGCCTTCCAGCAGGAAGCCGAACTTGGTCTGGGCGTCTTCCCGGTCGAGGCCCATCAGTTCAAAGACGCGTTCCTGGACGTCGCGTTCGTGGATACGGATGGACCCGCCGCCGATTTCGTTGCCGTTGCAGACGATGTCGTAGGCGTATGACAACGCTGATTCCGGATCCTTATCGAAGGTGTCGAGGAACTCGGGCTTGGGCGAGGTGAAAGCGTGGTGGACAGCGGTCCATTTGCCGGCACCTACGGCCACATCGCCTGAGGCAACGGCCGCTGCTGCGGGCTCGAACATCGGGGCGTCCACCACCCAGCAGAAGGCCCAGGCGTTGGGGTCGATGAGGCCGGTGCGGTGGCCGATTTCAACGCGGGCAGCACCGAGCAGGGCGCGCGCGGCAGTCTTCTCGCCGGCAGCGAAGAAGATGCAGTCGCCGGGCTTCGCGCCAACGGCGTCAGCCAGGCCGGCGCGTTCCGCGTCTGTCAGGTTCTTTGCCACGGGGCCGGCGAGTTCGCCGTCCTCCTTGAACAGGACATAGGCGAGGCCCTTGTGGCCGCGCTGCTTGGCGAATTCCTGCCAGCCGTCCAGGGTACGGCGCGGCTGGGAGGCACCGCCGGGCATCACCACGGCGCCCACATACGGCGCCTTGAACACACCAAAGTTGGTGTCCTTGAAGAATTCCGTCAGCTCGGTCAGCTCCACGCCGAAGCGCAGGTCGGGCTTGTCCGAGCCGTAGCGGGCCATGGCGTCCGCGTAAGTGATGCGCTGGATCGGCGTGGGGATCTCGACGTCGATCAGCTTCCATAGTGCCTTGACGATGTTCTCGCCCAGGGCAATGATGTCGTCCTGGTCCACGAAGCTGGCTTCGATGTCCAGCTGGGTGAACTCCGGCTGGCGGTCGGCGCGGAAGTCCTCATCGCGGTAGCAGCGGGCGATCTGGTAGTACTTCTCGAAGCCGCCCACCTGCAGGAGCTGCTTGAACAGCTGCGGGGACTGCGGCAGGGCGTACCAGGAACCGGGGGCCAGGCGGGCGGGGACCACGAAGTCGCGGGCGCCTTCCGGCGTCGAACGCGTCAGTGTGGGGGTTTCCACCTCGACGAAGCCGTCCTGGTGCAGCAGCTCGCGGGCCACGCGGTTTGCTTCCGAGCGGAGCCGGAGGTTGCGGGCGGGGCCGGGGCGGCGAAGGTCCAGGTAGCGGTGCTTCAGGCGTGCTTCCTCGCCCACCTCAACGTGCTCGTCGATCTGGAACGGGAGCGGCTCGGAGGTGTTGAGGATGATCACCTTGTCCGCCATGACCTCAATTTCGCCGGTGGCCAGGGCAGGGTTCTCGTTGCCCTCGGGCCGCTTGGAGACTGTGCCGGTGATTTGCAGGACGTACTCGTTGCGCAGGCCGTGGAAGACTTCTTCCTCGCGGACCACTACCTGGGCCACGCCGGACGCATCACGCAGGTCAACGAAGGCCACGCCACCGTGATCACGACGGCGGCCCACCCAGCCAGCGAGGGTTACGGTCTGTCCAATGTGCTCGGAACGAAGGGATCCGAGGTCATGTGTGCGCAGCACAGCACGCCTTTCTGCGGGGTAACAACGGGGAGATAACAGCGAAGTTAAATAGGATCGATCCGGGAACGATCCCGTTCGAGTTTACCCGCTACCCAGGGACCGCCGCCGCATGAGCGAACACCAGCAGCTGCAACGCAGGCTTGGCACCTTTGACGCCACCACCATCGGCCTCGGCTCCATGCTGGGCGCGGGCGTGTTTGTGGTGTTCGCGCCCGCCGCTGCGCTGGCCGGAAACCTGCTGGCGGTGTCGGTGGTCATCGCGGGGGCCGTGGCGTACTGCAATGCGGTGGCGTCCGCAGCACTGGCAGCAAAATATCCCACCAGCGGCGGCACCTACGTCTATGGCCGGAAGCAGCTTGGCGAGTGGCCCGGCTTCCTGGCCGGCTGGGGATTTGTGACCGGGAAGACTGCCTCGTGTGCTGCCATGGCGCTGACGTTTGGGAGCTATGTTGCGCCGGCTTATGCAGTGCCGGTGGCCGTGGCGGCAGTGGTGGCGCTGACCGTGGTGAACCTGCTGGGAATCACCCGGACCGCGCTGCTGACGCGGATCCTGCTGTGCGTGGTACTGGCAACCCTGGTGTTCGTTGCGGTAGCCGCGCTGGTCGGGCCCCATCCTGTGGCGGCCCCGGGTACGGCGTCCGCCGGCGGGCTGGTTGGCGTGCTGCCCGCCGCCGGCCTGCTGTTTTTCGCCTTCGCAGGGTATGCCAGGATCGCCACCCTGGGCGAGGAAGTGAAGGACCCGGCCCATTCAATCCCCCGGGCCATCCTTGGTGCCCTGGCTTCGGCCTTCGCCATCTACCTGGCCCTGGCGTTGCTGCTCCTCAACCACCTGCCCGGTGGGCAGCTTGCGGCCACGAAGACGCCGCTGTTGGAGGCCGTCCTGCGGTCCCAGTTCGCGGCGGGCGCGCCGGCAGTGCAGGCGGGTGCGGCGGCAGCCTGCCTGGGTGCGCTCCTCGCCCTCATCACCGGAGTGGGACGCACCACGCTGGCCATGGCCCGGGAGCGCGACCTTCCCCGCCCGCTGGCCAGGATCGGCGGCAAACACACCGTCCCGTACGTTGCAGAACTGGCAGTGGCCGCCGTCGTAATCCTGCTCCTGCTGACCGCCGACGTCATGACGGTGGTGGGCTTTTCCAGTTTCGGCGTGCTGCTGTACTACGCGGTGGCCAACGCCTCCGCCTTCACCCTGCGGAACCATCCCGGGTACGCGCCGAAGTGGTTGAACGCCGCCGGCTTCCTGGGCTGCCTGCTGCTGGCCTTCACCCTGCCTGCCGCATCCGTGCTGACCATGACAGCTGTCCTGGCCTTAGGTGTGGCGGGCCGCTGGCTGGTTCTGCGCTTCCGGCGTTAGCGCTGCGGGCGGGCGTGTCCGACGGCGGCTTGGCCGCTTATAGCGGAAAGCGCGCCTTCCTGAGGGCCCTGACGCTGATGTCCCGGGTTATCCACATAGGGCCGGTGGGGTTCGTGCCGTTGGCTGGGGCCGCTGGAAGACTTTGGTTATGGAAGCGATTCGAGGTTTGGCAGGGGCGGCCGCAGTGCAAAACCGTGCTGTTCCTTCTGTTGCTGATGTCCTTGAATTGCTGGCTGCTGTCCCAGTCGCTATGGACGGGCCGGGAAAGATTGACCAGCTGCGGGAGTTGGAGGATGTGAAGTCCGCTGCTGCCGCGAAGCAGGCACGGATCGCGGTAGCCTACGAACTTGCCGCCCGGCAGGAACAGGCTGCCGCGGGAGTCCATGCTCATGAACTCGGCGCCGGGGTGGGCGCGGAAATCGCGTTGGCGCGTCGGGAGTCGCCGTCCCGTGGCGCCCGGTTGCTGGGTTTGGGGAAAGCCCTGGTTGAGATGCCCCACACGTTCGCGGCGCTGGAATCGGGCCAGTTGAACGAGTGGCGGGCCACCCTGATGGTGAAGGAAACAGCCTGCCTGGCGGTCGAGGACCGGGCCGCGGTAGACGAGGAACTCGCCGCCGACACCGGGACCTTGGCCGGCTGTGGGGACCGGTCCATCATCGCGGCGGTCCGGTCTGCTGCGTACCGGCGGGACCCGCAGTCGGTTGCCCGGCGGGCCAGCCAGGCTGTGAATGAGCGGACGGTCACGCTGCGTCCGGCTCCGGACACGATGACCCGGCTGACCGCCCTCCTGCCCGTGGCCGAGGGCGTGGCCATGTACGCGGCGCTGACCCGCCACGCCGACGCGCTTAAGTCTTCCGGGGAGGAGCGCCCGAAGGGCGCGATTATGGCCGACGAATTGGTCGAACGCGTCACCGGCACCCCGGGCGGCTACACAGGCATCGACCTCCAGCTCGTCATGACCGATCGCACCCTCTTCCAAGGCGACAGCGAACCCGCACGACTCACCGGCTACGGCATCGTCCCGGGTGAATGGGCTCGAAAGGCCATCCGTGGCGAGCTGATGTCAGACGCGGGATCAACCGGCGGTGGAGCAGCCGTCCAAGGATCTGCGGAGCTCGCGCCGGATGGCCCAGCACCAGCAGGGCAGGGATCAGATGGCGGTGTTAACGCGGGCACCGGAGACGTTGGTTTTGGCCGCCCAAGCAGGCCGCCTTCGGTCGGCACTCCGGAAGGTAGAGAGTTGAATGTCTGGCTTCGCCGGCTCTACACAGCGCCGACGCACGGGGAGCTCGTCGGGATGGACTCCAAAGCCCGGCTCTTCCCGCCGGGACTACGCCGGTTCATCCAGGTCAGGGATGACACCTGCCGCGCCCCTTACTGCGACGCGCCCATCCGGCACCTGGACCACATCATCCCCTGGCACCACGACGGGCCAACCACCAGCACCAACGGCCAAGGCCTCTGCGAAACCTGCAACCACACCAAAGAAACACCAGGCTGGGCCGCAAAGACAATCACCCGGCCAGGTCAAAGGCATTCAGTTGAAACAAGGACACCCACCGGCCACACCTACCCCTCAACAGCGCCGCCGCTCCCGGGAACGCGGGTCACCGAAAGTCCTCCGCTTTCAACGGCCGGGGTTGGCCTCCCAACCGCAGCAGGGATTTGGCCAGGACGACGCGGTGCTGAGCAAGGGCGCGGGAGAGCGCCCAAACGCGCCCAGCTCGAATCACCGGTGTGATGAGAACGGCTGCTAAGACGAAAGCTTCAGCGGCTGGGAACTGTCCTAGACTGCGGAAGCCACCGCAGCCGTCGACGCAACCTGGACAGCCAAATCCTCCGCCGGCGGGGTCCAGGTCTCGGGGAATGCCACTACCTGCTCGCCGGTGCGGATGTCCTTGACCTGGTGCGTGCCGTCGTCGTCGGTGAACCAGACGAAGGGGATGCCGCGGCGGTCGGCGAACTTGATCTGCTTGCCGAATTTCTCCGCCTTGGCTGCCACCTCCGTGGGAATTCCACGGCTGCGGAGCTGTGCCGCGACGTCCTGCGCGGCACTCCAGCTCCCGTCATTGGTCAGGGAGACGAGCACGGCGGTGGGAACTGAGCGCGACGCCTTGGCCAGGTCCTGGCTGAGGATGCGTGATACCAACCGTGTAACGCCGATTGAAAGACCTACCCCGGGGAACTTCCGGTTGCCCTTGGAGGCCAGTGCGTCGTAGCGGCCGCCCGAGCAGATGGAGCCGAGCTGTTCATGGCCCACCAGCACCGTTTCCACCACTGTGCCGGTGTAGTAGTCCAGGCCACGGGCGATACTGAGATCGGCCAGCACCTTGCCGGGGGCCCGCTGGACAGCAGCCTCGATGACCTGCTCCAACTCATTCAGGCCTTCTTCAAGCAGCTCATTGCTGACGCCCAAGGCGCGCACCTGTTCCACGAAGGACGTGTCCTCGGTACGTATTCCGGCCAGCTCCAGAGCCTTCTGCGCCTGCTCGTCGGTTGCACCCAGTTCAGCTTTCAGCAGTTCGGCGACCTTTGCGGGACCGACCTTCTCGAGTTTGTCAATGCTGCGCAGCACGCCGGCCGTATCGTCCAGGCCGATGCCGCGGTAGAAGCCCTCTGCGAGTTTGCGGTTGTTGATCCGGAGCCGGAAGTCAGGGATGGGAAGGGCGCTGAGGGCCTCTGCAATGACCAGCGCGATTTCGACGTCATAGCGGAACGGCAGGTCGCCGTCCCCCACCACGTCGATGTCCGCCTGCGTGAATTCACGGGCGCGGCCCTCCTGCGGGCGCTCACCGCGCCAGACCTTCTGGATCTGGTAACGGCGGAACGGGAAGGCGAGGTAGCCGGCGTTCTCCACCACATAGCGGGCGAACGGAACGGTCAGGTCAAAGTGGAGTGCAAGCGCTTGTGGATCGGCTTTGCCGCCTTTAACGGGGTTCTCGCTCTCGTCCTCCTGGAGCCGGCTGAGACCGTACACTTCCTTATCGATTTCGCCCTTGCGCAGCAACTGCCCCACGGTTTCAACCGCCCGCGTTTCAATGGAAGCGAAGCCGTGCAGCTCGAAAACCCGGCGCAGCGTATCCAGCACGTGCAGCTCCACCAGCCGCTCCTCGGGAAGCCACTCGGGGAATCCGGACAGGGAGGCGGTGCGTGCCATGGTGGATTTTCTCCTCTTGATAAGGGTGCCTGGGACTTGCGCGGCCCGAAACGGGCCTGGAACGGCGGCAGTCCAGCCAGTCATGCATAAACTATGTGCGGCAGTCAGTTTATGCGTCATCCGCCAGCATCTCTAATGCAGCGGACGCGTCAGGGCTTGGCCGTCAGACACCTGCGCCCGGGGCCCGTGCCGCGGGGCGCAGCAGCCCGACAATAAGGAGGACCCTTGGCGGCCAGTTCACGCAGTGCCCGCGAAGCAAGGCGGCGCATTCAGCAGATGGAAGCCAAGCGCGAGCTGCGCCGGGAACAGGAGAAGCGGCGCAGGCGCGACAACTTGATCGCCGCCGGTGCCGGAACCGCCGCCGTGGTGCTCGCCGTCGTCCTTCAGCTGACCGCTTTCGCCGGTAATCCCACCGAGGAGGAGTTCGCCGCCGCCGAGGCAGGGCTCTCCAGCCCGTCTGCCTCCACAAGCCCGTCCGCGCCGGCGACCAACAGTCCCAACATTCCTGCTGCGGAAACGGCCGACGGAAAGACCTTCACCGGCGACCTGGTCCTGAACGGGAGCTCCCTTGCAGTGGAGCTGGACGGGACGAAAGCACCGCAGGCTGCCGCTGTTTTCAAATCGCTCAGCGACGAAGGCTACTTCAATGCCAAAACCTGCCACCGCCTCACCACCGGCGATACCTTCGGGCTGCTTCAATGCGGCGCATCCGGACCCAACGGGGAGGGGGATCCAACCTACACCTGGGGTCCCCTCGAAAACACGCCCGCCGACAATACCTATCCGGCCGGAACCATCGCCGTGGCACGCACCGGAAACAACGCCTTCGGAAACGGGAAACAGTTCTTCATCGTGTACAAGGACACGGTCATCCCGGCGGACAGCGCAGGGGGCTACACCGTGGTGGGAAGAGTGACTTCCGGGCTTGATGTGGTGTCGAATATAGCTGCAGCCGGGATTACACCGGGCAGCAGCGACACAGACGGCGCACCTGTGGAACCAGTCACGATAGACTCGTTTTCTCTGAAGTAGGAAGCCCGGCCCCTGAGGCTGCGGTGCAGGACCTGAGTATTTTCCTCCAAGCGAAAGACTTTTAGCGGTGACAGACAGTCAGAAATCCGACGAAACAGCAACAGACCTGACCGGGACGGCGGCACCCGCCGCCGAGGAAGTTGCACCTGCAGCCAGCGATCCCGTAACGGAAGCTCCCGTGGAGAATGCCCCGGAAAGCGGCGCCAGTGAGGGCCCAGCCGAGGAAAGCAATGCCCCGGAAAGCACTTCCCCGGCACCGGCACCCCGCCCGGCACCTTCTCCGGCCGCCTTCGCGTCCCGCCCCAAGCCTGCCGCTGCACCTGCTGCAGCAGCGGTTCCCGCAGCGCCGGCAACGTCGCTGGCAGAAGCGTCGAAGTGGGGCCGCGTAGAGGGCGATGGACACGTCTTTTTGACCATCGACGGCGCGGAACACCCCGTGGGCCAGTACCCGGGGGTCAGTGACGACGAGGCGCTGGCGTACTTCGCGCGGAAATATGACGATGTGGTGGCCCAGATCGTGCTGCTCGAACAGCGCGTCAGCTCAAAGGCCCCCAGCACCGACATGCAAAAGACCGTCACGCACCTGCGTGAGCAGCTCGCCGAGCGCAACATGGTGGGAGACCTTAGGTCTGCCGAGGCACGGCTCGATGCGTTGTCCACGCAGATCGCTGAACTCGAAAAGGCGGAGAAGGCCGAGCATGACGCCGTCCGCGCCTCCGAGCTCGCTGCCCGCGAGGCCATCGTTGCCGAAGCCGAGGAAATCTCCGGCCAGGATCCCACCCAAACGCAGTGGAAGACCTCCAGCGCCCGGATGAACGAGCTGTTCGAGAGCTGGAAGACTGCCCAGAAGAGCGGAGTCCGCCTGGGCCGAAGCAACGAGGACGCCCTGTGGAAGCGGTTCCGTGCCGCCCGCACTGTTTTTGACCGTCACCGCCGCGCCTACTTCTCGCAGCTGGACAGTAACAACTCTGCTGCCAAGTCAGCCAAGGAAAAGCTGATCGCCGAGGCCGAAGCCTTGTCCACCTCCACCGACTGGGGATTCGCCGCCGGCGAGTACCGGCGCCTGATGGATCAGTGGAAGGCCTCCCCGCGGGCCAGCCGCAAGGACGACGACGCCCTCTGGGCCCGGTTCCGCGCCGCCCAGGATGCCTTCTTCACGGCGCGCCAGGCCGCAAATGATGAGATCGACCAGGAATATGCCTCCAACCTCACGGTCAAGGAAGCGCTCCTGACCGAAGCCAACGGCATTCTCCCGGTGAAGGACCTGACTGCTGCCAAGAAGGCCCTGCAGTCGATCCGGGACCGCTGGGAAGAGGCCGGCAAGGTCCCGCGCGCGGACATGGGACGCGTTGAGGCCGGGCTGCGGAAGGTGGAGGACGCAGTCCGCCACGCCGAGGAAGAACAGTGGCAGCGGTCCAACCCGGAGCGGAAGGCACGCACCAACAGCGCCCTGTCACAGCTGGAATCCGCCATCGCGGGGCTCCAGGAAGACCTCGCGACGGCCGAAAAGACCGGTGACCAGCGCAAGATCAAGGCAGCCCAGGAAGCCCTGGAAGCACGCCAGGCCTGGCTGGACCAGATCCAGCGGTCTGCCAGCGAATTGTCCTAGCCCTTTTCGCGCCGGCTGTTTGTCAATGCAGGCCCGGTTCCGGTTATCCACATAACCGGAACCGGGCCTGTGCCGGTTAACGCCATCGGGGCAGGATGGGTGGATGGCGACACCCACGGCACCTCCCGCCGCCGCCCACGGCGCGGATTCCTCCTCCAGCCCGGAACCACTGCCGCGCTTCCCCGAGCTTTATGCTCCGGGCATGCCGTTTGCCTTCCCGGAGCTTCAGGCGCTGGCCGCCGACGGCCTGCTGACCCGGTTCCATCAGCACGGTTACGCGCTGCCTGGAAGCACGGCCACCCCGCAACTCCGGGCACGGGCAGCCGCTGGAGCGGTTCCGGCAGCCGTGCGCCAACGGGTAGTGGCCGGGCGGATGACGGCGGCCTGGATCTATGGCTGCGCGGCCGAACCAGACCGGTTGGCACTGCTGGTTGATGCCAAGCGCCGTGTTTCGAGCCTGCGCAACACCCGGGGCTGCAGCCTGCACGAAGTGAAGCTCGGGCCGTTCGATGTTGTCAGCCTGGGCGGTTTGATGGTCTCCAGTCCGCTGCGCACTGCGCTTGACGTAGCCCTGCATGTAGAGGCGGAGCGGGCCATCCCCACCCTCGAAAGTTTGCTGGCGCGCCCGCAGAACGATGTGCGCCTGCGGTTGCTGATCCTGGCCATCGAGGCCAGCCCCCGGGTCCCCCACAAAAGGGCGGCACTGGAAAAGCTGGCGCAGCTAGTTCCGGCGCTTGTTCCCCGTGGTGCGGTAGACGTCGAAAACACCGTCAATCCGGCGGACAGCACTCAGGACGTGGTGCAGGTACTTGGGGTCACCCATCTCGAAGGCGAACTTTGAAATGGCAACGCGGTCGCTGGAGGTATGGACGCTGGCTGCCAGGATGTTGACGTGGTTCTCGGAGAGCACGCGTGTGACGTCGGAGAGCAGCGATTTGCGGTCCAGCGCCTCCACCTGGATCTCCACCAGGAACACACTGGACTGCGTGGGCGCCCAATCCACATCAACGATCCGGTCCGGCTGGTCCTTCAGGTCGGAGATGTTGGTGCAGTCCGTCCGGTGCACGGACACGCCCGAGCCTCTCGTCACAAACCCGAGGATCGGGTCCGGAGGAACAGGCGTACAGCAGCGGGCCAGCTTCACCCAGACGTCGCCCACGCCACGGACCACAACACCGGAGTCGGAGAACTTTGCCTTCGTAACCTGCGTGGGGATGCTGACTTCGGTGATGTCGTCGTCGGTACTTTCGTTCCCGCCAAGGCTCTCGACGAGCTTCTCCATGACCGCCTGGGCGGAGGTATGCCCGTCCCCCACTCCCGCGTACAACCCGGAGATGTCAACGTACTTGAAGTCCTCTGCCACTGCGGCCAGCGCCTCATGCGTCATCAGGCGCTGCAGGGGCAGGTTCTGTTTCCGCATGGCACGGGTCAGGAGTTCCTTGCCGCGGTCGATCGCCTCTTCACGGCGTTCCTTGCTGAACCACTGCCGGATCTTGTTGCGGGCCCGGGCGCTCTTGACGAAGTGCTGCCAGTCCTGGCTGGGCCCTGCTCCTTCAGCCTTGGAGGTGAAGATCTCCACCCAGTCGCCGTGGTTCAACTCGCTGTTGAGCGGAACGAGCTTTCCATTAACCCGGGCGCCGATGGTCCGGTGACCCACCTCGGTATGGACAGCGTAGGCGAAGTCCACAGGGGTGGATCCGGCCGGCAGGGCCATGACTTCGCCCTTGGGGGTGAAGACGAAAACTTCCCGCGCGTTGATCTCGAACCGCAGGGAATCGAGGAACTCCCCCGGGTCGGAGGTTTCCTGCTGCCAGTCCACCAGGGACCGCAGCCAGCCCATGTCGCCGTCGCGCGGGCTTCCGGGGCCGACCGCGGTACGGTTGGGCTGGTCCTTGTACTTCCAGTGCGCGGCGACACCGTACTCGGCGCGTCGGTGCATCTCATGCGTCCGGATCTGGATTTCCACCGGCTTGCCGCCAGGACCGATCACCGTGGTGTGCAGGGACTGGTACATGTTGAATTTGGGCATCGCGATGTAGTCCTTGAACCTGCCGGGCAGCGGGTTCCAGCGCGAGTGCATGGTGCCGAGGGCTGCGTAACAGTCCCGGACGGAGTCCACCAGGACACGGACACCCATGAGGTCATTGATGTCGTCGAAGTCCTTGTCGCGGACAATCATCTTCTGGTAAATCGAGTAGTAGTGCTTGGGCCGGCCGGTGATGGTTGCCTTGATCTTGGCCGTGCGGAGGTCTTCAGTAATCTGGTCCCGGATGACGCCCAGGCTCTTCTCGCGCTCCGGAGTCCGGTCCCCCACCATCCGGACGATCTCTTCGTACACCTTGGGGTAGAGCGCCGCGAAGGACAGGTCTTCCAGTTCCCATTTGATGGTGTTCATGCCCAGCCGGTGCGCCAGCGGGGCAAAGATTTCGAGGGTTTCGCGCGCTTTTCGTGCCGAAGATTCGGCTGAAACGAAGCGCCACGTGCGGGCGTTGTGGAGCCGGTCGGCGAGTTTGATCATCAGCACCCGGATGTCCTTGGCCATGGCCACAACCATCTTGCGGACTGTCTCGGACTGTGCCGCTTCGCCGAAGCTGACTTTGTCCAGCTTGGTCACACCGTCAACGAGCATCGCCACTTCCGGACCGAAGTCACGCTTCAGGTCAGCGAGTGTGTACGGCGTGTCCTCGACGGTGTCATGCAGCAGAGCCGCTGCCAGGGTGGTTCCACTGAGTCCCAGCTCGGCGAGGATGGTGGCCACAGCCACCGGGTGGGTGATGTAGGGGTCACCGCTCTTGCGTTTCTGCCCGCGATGGCTCCGTTCCGCGACGTCGAACGCGCGCTGGATGAGGTCAAAATCCTCTTTGGGATTGTTGGCCCGGACCGTCCTCAGCAGTGGTTCGAGGATGGGTGAATAGTTTGCGGCACTCCGGCCTGTCAGCCGGGCGAGCCGTGACCTGGTGCGTTCCCGGCGGCCGGGAAAAGTGGGGCGGGAACCGGAGTTGTCCACCGGGACCAACGAACCTGCGCGCGCGGAAGCAGCCTGGCCGGTCTGCACACCGGCCGGACCCTGATCTCCTTGTGCCGTCGGCAGCGACGCAGAACGTTCTTCCAATGAAGCACCCCTCATGACCGTTTAATTACCCCAGTCTATTCCTCACCCGAAGGAGTTTTATAACCGGCTCTTAAAACAGCCAGGGCCGGACGGCGTCAGGATTCTGACACCGTCCGGCCCCTGCGAAAAACCTAGGCCTGGGCGGGCTCCGCCGGAGCCGCGGAACGCTCAGCACTAGCACGGCGCTGCTCGACTCGCTTGGCCTGCCTGACGAGGTCCGGCTCGTTCTGCCGCAGCCAGGCATACATCGGAGCGGCAACGAAAATGGTGGCCGCAGTGCCGATCAGGATGCCAACGAACAGGGCAAGCGAGAGGTCGCGCAGCGTTCCCGCGCCCAGGAGTCCGGCACCGATGAACAAGATGGCGCCGACCGGAAGGATGGCCACCATCATGGTGTTGATCGAACGGACCAGGGTCTGGTTCACGGCCAGGTTGACTTCCTCCGCGAAAGTGCGCCGTGTTGATGCGTCAAGCTCAGCCGTATTCTCACGGATCTTGTCGAACACCACCACCGTGTCATAGAGCGAGTAGCTCAGGACGGTGAGGAACCCGATAATCGCTGACGGGGTCACTTCGAAGTCGCTGAGCGCGTACACTCCGGCTGTTACGAACATGGTCACCACCATGCCCGCAATGGCCGAGAGCGACATCTTCCAGGTGCGGAAGTACAACGCCATCAGCACCGCGGCAAGGAGCACAAAAATCACCAGGCCGAGCAGCGCCTGCTTGGTGACGTCAGCACCCCAGGTGGGTCCCACAAAGGTCGAGGTCACCTCGTTGTCCGTGACTCCGTAAGCCGTGGTCAGGCCCTCTTTGATGCGAAGGGTTTCATCGTCGGTGAGTTTGTCGGTCTGGATCCGCATGGTGGTCCCGGCCACATTGGCGACGCGTGGCACGCTGCCGGCCACCACACTGGTGACGGCCTCCTCGCCTACCGTGGCGTCCGTACTCTTGACGTTCGAGACCGTGAACTCGGATCCGCCCCGGAATTCAATACCGAGGTTGAAGCCGCCCTTGGCCACCGGGATGAGGATGGACAGGGCAACGGCCACGGCCGCGATGATGAACCAGATCTTCTTGGCCCCTACGAAGTTGTAGGAGCGCTTGCCGGTGTAGAGCTCATTACCGAAAGTCGCGAAGCTTGGCATTACTTGTTCTCCTTCGCAGCAGACTTCGAGGAGCCGGCCAGCTCCGCCTGCTTCTGCGCCAGTCGGCGCTCGGCAATGGTCATTCGGCGTTCGGCCTCGGCCGTGGCGCCTGCATTCTTGGCTCTGACTGCAACGGCGGGCCGGTCTTCGGGTGTGCGGAGGCGGCCCGCGCCGCGGTACAGCGGAACTGCGCCGAGGCGCTTGGGGTCGAGGCCGGAGAACCTGTGTCCTTCACCGAAGAACCGGGTGCGGGCCAGCAGTTGCAGCGTCGGGTGGGTGAACATAAACACCACGATGAGGTCAGCGATCGCGGTCAAGCCCAAGGTGAAGGCGAAGCCGCGCACGTTGCCGACGGCCACGAAGTACAGGACCAGTGCCGCAAGCAGGTTGACAGCCTTCGAGGCCAGGACGGTCCGCTTGGCACGCTTCCAGCCGTTTTCGACGGCGGACACCAGCCCGCGCCCTTCACGGAGCTCATCGCGGATGCGTTCGAAGTAGACGATGAACGAGTCCGCAGTCTGGCCGATGGCAACGATGATGCCCGCTACGCCTGCCAGGGACAGCCGGTAGTTTTCCGTCCAGCCCAGGATGGCGATAGCCAGGTAGGTCAGGATGCCGGCGACCACCAGCGAGGCGATGGTCACGAAACCAAGGGCCCGGTACTGGAACAGCGAGTAGACCACCACCAGGAGCAGGCCGATCAGGCCCGCGAGGAGGCCCATGCGCAGCTGTTCACCACCGAGGGTGGCGGAAATCTGCTGCTCGCTTTGAATCTCGAAGCTGATGGGGAGGGCACCGAACCGGAGCTGGTCCGAGAGCGCCTTGGCCGTCTGTTCGGTGAAGCCGCCAGTGATCTGGGGGCGGCCGTCGGTGATGACGGCAAGCGAACGGGGAGCGGAAATGACCTGGTCATCGAGCACGATGGCAAACTGCGCCTTGGGGTCGTTGCCCGATTGCCCGCCGGCAGCCACGTAGAACTGGTTCAGGCGTTCGGTGACCTCTTTGAACTTACTGGTGCCTTCGCCGTCGAACTGGATGTTGACTGCCCATTCGTTCGTAACGGCACCCTGCGCACCCTGCTGGAGCTGGAAGGAGGAGGTGACGATGTTGCTGCCCTTGACCTCTACCGGACCCAGGATGTACTTGATCGCGGGGTTGTTCCCGGATGCAGGCTCACAGGTGACCAGCGGCTTGGCCGGGTCTGAGCGTTCCTGCTTGTCCTGGGAGGGGTTGTCGCAGTCGAGGGCTTCGAACTGGCGGTAGATTTCCGGCGTGATCCAGTTCGTGTCGCTGCTGTTGGCGGGTTCCGCCGTCGGCTTCGGCAGCTGGTCTTCCGGTGCCCGCGACTCCTCCGGGACGGCCGCGCCTGCCCCGTTAAGCAGGACGGGACGGAAGTTCATGTCCGCGGAGGCCTGGATGAGGTCGCGCGTCTGGCTTGAAGGGGTGCCCGGAAGGCTGACCACAACATTGCGCCCGGACTGGGTGCTGATCTCGGCTTCGGCAACACCGGAGCCGTCCACGCGCTGGCGGATGATCGCCACAGCCTGGTTGAGCTGTTCTTCGTTGATGTCCGAACCGCCCTCAACCTTGGGCGCCAGGATCATCTGGGTGCCGCCTTCGAGGTCCAGGGCCAGCTTGGGCGCCCAGCTTGCCTTCCCGGCCAGGGTGCCGCCCGCCAGGACAGCAGTCAGCGCGACGATGATGACGCCGAGCCAGACCAGGACCCTGAGGCCTGGTTTCTTAGGGCCAGTTCGTGCCATTGTTGATCTTTCTCTTATTCACGTCAGGAACCGCCGGTGCCTGGTTTTACCGGCACTGGCGGTATTCCGCAGCCGTAGAGGTGTTGAAAAGCGCTAACAGGGGACTAGTTGTCCTTCTTGCCCTCGTCATTGAGGCGCTTCAGGGTCTCGTCGGGAGTCTCGGCCGGCTGGGCCGGGGTTCCCGTTTCCGCTGCGGGGATTTCCTGCCCTGTGATGGAGGAGGCATCATCCGGGACGGCCGGCGCGGCGGCCTCGGGCACAGCAGCGGGCTCAACAATCTTGGTGACGGCCTGGCGGTGTACGGTGGCGAGATTGCCGGGGGAAAGTTCAAGGGTGACCTTGTTCTCGGCTTCGTCGATGTCCACGATCCGGCCGTAGAGGCCGAAGCTGGTCATCACGTCGACGCCCGGGCCGAACTTCGACTGGAGTTCCGCCTGCTGCTGCTGCGTCTTCTTGTTGCGGCGGAACATCATGAAGATGAACACGCCGAGCATGACGAACAGGAGAATTGACATTGGATCCAAGGGGAATTCCGTCCTTTTATTTGCCTAGCTGATTTTCCAGCAACATCGGCTTCGCTCCGGCCGGGGCAGAACAGTCAGGCAGGCAGAGGCCTGACGGGTTCCTTCCCCAGCGACGCAGGCAGCGTGTGCAGCCTGCGAAACAAAGACCCGAACGTGCCGAGCGTCATACCAGTCTAAAGGGAAAAGCTGAAGGGAGACTGCTACTGGCTTTGCGGGGCCCAGTTGTCGGTGCCGTCGGACTCATCTTGCGCAGCCGTATCGAAAAGGTCCAGCGGCTCCTGCCCGAAAACGCCGGACGGGATGGCATAGCCGAGGTGGGTCCAGGCGGGGGCCATGGCGATCCTTCCCCGCGGCGTACGGCCCAGCAGCCCCTCGCGCACCAGGAAGGGCTCGGCCACCGTCTCGACGGTCTCAGTTTCTTCGCCGACGGCGATGGCCAGGGTGGACAGGCCCACGGGGCCGCCGCCGAACTTGGTAATCAGCGCTTCCAGGACGGACCGGTCCAGCCGGTCGAGCCCCTTCTTATCGACTTCATACATATCCAGGGCCGCGGAGGCCGCCCGAGCATCAATCTGTTCGATGCCGTGCACCAGAGCCCAGTCACGGACCCGGCGCAGCAGCCTGTTGGCGATACGCGGTGTACCGCGGGAGCGGCCGGCGATCTCGCTGAATCCGGCGGAGTTGACCTTCAGGTCCAGCAGCCCGGCGGAACGCCGCAGGACAAGCTCAAGTTCGGCAACGGAATAGAACTCCAGGTGCCCGGTGAAGCCGAACCGGTCACGCAGCGGCCCCGGCAGGAGGCCCGCACGGGTGGTGGCACCGACGAGGGTGAACGGCGGCAGTTCGAGCGGAATGGCAGTGGCACCGGCGCCCTTGCCCACCACGATGTCCACCCGGAAGTCCTCCATGGCCATGTAGAGCATTTCTTCGGCCGGCCGGGACATCCGGTGGATTTCGTCCAGGAACAGGACCTCACCCTCGGACAGGGAGGACAGGATGGCGGCCAGGTCTCCTGCGTGCTGGATGGCGGGGCCGCTGCTGATCCGCAGCGGCGCGTTCATCTCGGATGCCACAATCATGGCCAGTGTGGTTTTGCCGAGCCCGGGCGGGCCCGAAAAAAGCACGTGGTCAGCGCTCCGGCCCCGCATGCGTGAGGCCTGCAGCACCAGCGACAACTGTTTCCGCACCCGGTGCTGGCCCACAAAGTCATCGAGGTTCTTGGGCCGGAGGGCGGCCTCGATGGCCCGCTCTTCCGGCTCCTCCCCCGCGGCCACCAGTGACGGTTCAGCCACGGCTGGTTACGCGGTTGCCGGCACGCGCCCCGTCCTGGCCGAGCCAGCGGAGCGTGGTCCGCAGGATTTCCGGCACGTTGCCGCGGAAGGAAACCTCGGGATCGTCCGCCAGTGCCTTGTCGATGCTGGCGGAGGCGTCCTTTTCCGACCAGCCAAGGCTTGTCAGCGCAGCCACCACCTGGGGTTTCCAGGCGGCCTCCGCAGCGGTAGGCGCGCCCGCTGCAGCCGCAGTGCCGTGCGGCACGAGCTTTCCGGCGAGCTCCAAAACGATCCTGCCGGCCACCTTGGGACCGATGCCTGGCACTTTGGTGAAGGTTTTGCTGTCGCCGGTGTGAGCCGCCACCCGGATCGCCTCCGGATCATGGACCGCAAGAACTGCCAGCGCCAGCCGGGGGCCCACCCCGCTGACACTGAGCAGGATGTCGAAAACTTCCCGCTCGTCGTCGGACGCGAAGCCAAAAAGCGTGAGCGAGTCCTCACGCACAATGAGGGATGTGAACAGCTGGCCCTCCTCCCCCGTGCGGAGCTTACTGAGGGTCTGCGGCGTGGCGTTAACGCTCATGCCCGCACCGTTGAGATCGATCACGGCCGTGGACAGGCCTACGTGCGCTACGGTTCCGCGAAGGAAACTGATCAAGGCCGGGCTCCTGGTGTACCGCCGTGCCGCCATCTGGAAAGAAGGCGGGCCCGGCTATCCGAACATATCTACGAATACCCTAGCAAGGAGCCAGGACAATCAGCGGGCACGCCGCACTTTCGCCTCGGCCTCGGCCCATGCGCGTTGGGCCGGAGTCAGCGAAGAACTGCCGGGGCCGGTAGTGGCAATTGCCGCGCCGCTGCCGGCACGCCACGCATGGGTGATGGCCAGGGCCAGGGCGTCTGCTGCGTCAGCCGGCCGGGGCGGGGCATCGAGCCGGAGGATCTTGGTGACGAGCTTGGTCACCGCGTCCTTGTTGGAGGAGCCGCTGCCGGTCACGGCCGCTTTTACTTCCGACGGCGTATGCAGCGCCACCGGGATTCCGCGGCGCGCGGCGGCGGCGATCACCACGCCGGACGCCTGGGCCACGCCCATCACCGTGCTGACGTTGAGCTGGGAAAAGACGCGTTCGACGGCGAGCACCTGGGGCTCGTAGCGGTCCAGCCATTCGTCGATGGCCAGGGCGATCACCAGGAGGCGCTGGTCCAGCGTCTCCTCGGGCGAGGTGCCCACCACGCCCACGGCGACCATGGTGGCCCGCCTGTTCCGCTCAACGTCCACCACGCCGATGCCGCAGCGGGTCAGCCCCGGGTCTACGCCGAGTACACGCAGCGTCACAGGCGCGGGGGTTCAGCAGGCACCGCGGGACGTCACTCTGATTCCAGGGCAGCCTGGACTTCGTCGCTGAGGTCGGCGTTGCTGTAAACGTTCTGGACGTCGTCGAGGTCCTCGAGTGCATCGGCAAGCTTGAGGAACTTGCGCGCACCGTCGACGTCGAGCTCCACCTGCATGGAGGGGACGAACTCCACTTCGTCGGTGTCGTACTCGATGCCGGCTTCCTTGAGGGCGTCGCGGATGGCCTGCAGGTCACCGGGCTCGGAGTGGATCTCGAACGTCTCGCCGTTGTCCTTGACCTCCTCGGCGCCGGCGTCCAGCACTGCCATCAGGACGTCGTCCTCGCTGAGGCCGTTCTTCGGCAGCGTTACAACACCCTTGCGGGCGAAGAGGTAGCTTACGGAACCGGGATCAGCGATGGTGCCGCCGTTGCGCGAAATGGCCAGACGCACCTCGGAAGCAGCACGGTTCTTGTTGTCCGTAAGGCACTCGACCAGCAGTGCGGAGCCCTGCGGGCCGCGGGCTTCGTACATGATTTCGGTGTAGTCCACCACTTCACCGGTGAGGCCGGCGCCGCGCTTGATGGCACGGTCGATGTTGTCGTTGGGAACCGAGGTCTTCTTCGCCTTGGTCACGGCCAGTTCCAGGCCGGGGTTGCCGGCGAGGTCCGGGCCGCCCATGCGCGCGGCAACTTCGATGTTCTTGATCAGCTTGGCGAACGACTTTGCGCGGCGGCTGTCAATGATCGCCTTCTTGTGCTTGGTCGTCGCCCATTTGGAGTGGCCTGACATGCTTTACGCTTCTCCTCTGATCATGCGGATAAAAAGTTCGTGTACGCGTTTCTCCCCCGTCACTTCCGGGTGGAAGGAGGTGGCCAGCAGCCGGCCTGAACGCACTGCAACAATTCTAGCCGTCCCGGGCAGCGGGACCGCGTGGGACGCGTGTTCAGGATCGGCCGGCTCCACCTGCGCCAGGATTTCGACGTCCGGTCCCACACGCTCCACCCACGGTCCGCGGATAAAGACGGCGTGGACGGGCGGAACCCCGGATTCCGTGGCGCTGAAGTCCAGCCCTTTGAAATCGAGGTCCGTCTCGAATGACTCGCGCTGCCGGCCGAACGCGTTGCGGCGCACTGTGATGTCCAGTCCGCCGAACGTCTGCTGCGGTGCTCCGGAGAGGTCGGTGGCCGGATCGGCGATGTCAGCGGCCAGCAGGATCATGCCGGCGCAGGACCCGTACACCGGCAGGCCGTCGGCGATGCGTTCCTTGAGCGGCCCGGCCAGGTCGAAGGCGCGGGCCAGCTTATCGATGGCGGTGGATTCGCCCCCTGGAATAACCAGGCCGTCCAGGCCGTCGAGTTCCTTGGGGCGGCGGATTCCCACCGCCTCCGCACCGGTCGCTTCGATGGCCCGGAGGTGTTCGCGGAAGTCACCTTGGAGCGCCAGCACGCCGATCCGCAGACCGGATCCAACGCGTGCGGAAGCCGCTGAAAGGGAATTTGTCATCCATCCAGCATACGGCGCAGTCGCTTTCCCGCAGTCCGCAGGGCCGTCCCCAGCGGCAGCTGTATGCCGTTGCTGGGATATATTCGAACTATGTTCTCCTTCAGTGTTCCGCTCGGCAAGCTGGTCCGTCGCGCCTCCCGGCTCCGGGGTGGCGGGTCTGCCTTTCCGGGGCTGGTGGTCGAAAAAATCGATCCCGGCTTTATGCGGCGGACACTCACCACTCTCCCCCACGGCGTCGCCGTCGTCAGCGGCACCAACGGCAAAACCACCACCACCAAGATGGTGGTGGAACTGCTGGAAAGCCAAGGCCTGAAGGTTTTCACCAACCGCACCGGCAGCAACTTCACCCGCGGCGTGGCTGCGGCCCTGCTCGGCGAAGTGGACTGGCGCGGCCGGCTCGACGCCGACGTCGCGGTCCTGGAACTGGACGAGGCCCACGCCGTTCATTTCGTCAACAGCGTGCCCCCGCGCTACTGCCTCCTCCTGAACGTCCTGCGCGACCAGCTGGACCGGTTCGGCGAGATCGACAAAACAGCCCAGCTGCTCCAGCACATCGCCGCGAAAACCACGGGCACAGTGGTACTGAACCGCGAGGATCCCCGCGTTGCCCGGATCGCCGCAACGCTGACCGGGCAGGAGGTCAAGTACTTCGGCCTCGATGACTCCCTGCTGGGAACCTTCCCCAACGACGACGACATGCGGGCCGCTCCCGGAAGTCCCGCCCCGGCGGCCCTGCCGGAGAAGCCCGCAGCCGACGTCGTACTCCGCAAGGTAGGCGCGGACAGTGCTGAATTTGAGTACGACGGCGGCACTGTCACCACCGGCATGAAACTGCGCGGGGTGTACAACATCTTTAATGCCGCGGCGGCGCTGACGCTTGCGCGCAGTATTTGCGGCGGCGGCGCAGCCACCGCGGACCATGCCACCTTGCTGGAGGCGCTGTCCAAGGTGGAGCCGGCGTTTGGCCGGGGTGAGAGCCTTACCGTGGACGGGCAGCCGCTGGACCTCGTCCTCGTGAAGAACCCGAGCGGCTTCCGGCTGGGGCTGAAGTCCTTTCCCGCCGGCGGCTACGCCACGATGATCGCCATCAATGACAACTACGCCGACGGCCGGGACATGTCCTGGCTGTGGGATGTGGAATTCGATTCCCTGCGCGCGGGCGGAGTGGACCAGGTGACCGGGTCCCGCGCCTACGACATGGCCCTGCGCCTGCAGTACGACGACGTCCGGATCGGCGCCGTGGACACCGAGATCGCCCCCGCCCTCGCGGCCTTCATCAGGGAGGCCCAAGGCAAGCCCAAGCGCGTTTTCTGCACCTACACCGCCATGCTGGCGATCCGCCGCGAGCTGTCCAAAATCACCACCGTGGAGGTTGTCTCATGAGCCAGGCAGGCGTGGATCCCGTCAACGGAAGCAAGGGCATCATCCGGGTGGTGCAGCTGTATCCGCGGGACATGAACATCTACGGCGACTGGGGTAACGCCCTGGTCATGCAGCAGCGGCTCCGCTGGCACGGCTACACCCCGGAACTGCTCGAATACAACGTCGGCGATCCCTTCCCGGACGCAGTGGATATCATCGTGGGCGGCGGCGGCCAGGACAGCGGTCAACTGGTCATCCAGGACGACCTGCAGGCCCGCGCGGCAACGCTGAAGGACCTCGCTGAGGACGGCGCCCCGATGCTGGTCATCTGCGGGCTGTACCAGCTTTTCGGACACTTCTTCAAGACGCGCACCGGAGCCGTCATCCCCGGCATCGGTGTTCTGGACGTGGAAACCCACGGCACGGACGAGCGCCTGATCGGGAATGTCAAGGTGTCCACGCCCGAGTTCGGCGAAGTCCTGGGTTACGAGAACCACAGCGGTCAGACCAGGCTCGGCAGTGGGGTGCGGCCCCTCGGCTCCGTTGCCAAGGGCACCGGGAACAACAGCAGCGACGGCCATGAGGGCGCCCGGTACCGCAATGTTGTGGCGAGTTACCTGCACGGATCGCTGTTGCCGAAGAACCCGGCGATTGCCGATTTCCTGATCCGGACGGCTGCCGAGCGGAAATTCGGGACGTTCGAGCCGGGCCAGCCCGATGACCGGTTCGCCGAACTCGCCAGGGAGCACGCGGCGCGCCGCCCGCGCTGATTCCGTTTTTGTTTCAACGGCCGGACGCCGGCACTTTCGTTGGCGCCGGTTTACGGCTCGCGGGTGATCAGGAGTTCGTGGGCCCCCGCCGCTGCGGCTCCACGGGATTCCACCACGCTGGTGGTCCGCTGCCTGGTCGCGGCGTCCGCTTCCGGGCCGGCGCAGGGCCCCTGCGGAGCGTCGGCCGCTACCGGGCACCAGCGGTAGGGGTCCCGGACCATCACCGATGGAGCCCAGGCCATATCGGTGGCTGACCACTTCCCGGCGGCGTCCTGGCCAAACTGCACCCTGACCAGCAGGCCCTCATTGTTGACCACGTACCACGGTGACAGCTCGGTGATGCCGTTGCCGAGGCCGTACACAATCCAGGTGCCCTTGTAGTTTTCGATGGGCAGCACCGAGTGGGTGTGGTGCCCGTAGACCAGGTTGAACTGCCCGCTGTCCACCAGCGCATGCGCCACCTCCTGCTGCTGGGCGTTCGGTTCGCTGGCATACTCCTCCCCGGCATGCATCGCTCCCAGGACGATGTCGGCCCCGAGTTCCCGCGCCTTCACGGCCTTGGCAATCATGGCCGGGGCGTCCAGCATGTCCACTTGCCACGGGTAGTCGGGGACCAGCCCGTTGAGCCCGTAGGCGGCCTCGATGACCGCTACCTTCGCGGCCGGTGTCTGCATGATGAGGATCCCTTGGGACTCATTTTCGGTCCGGTAGGAACCAGTGTGTTTAAGGCCGGCGGCATCGAGGGCATCAAGGGTGCGCAGCAGTCCGTCCGTGCCACGGTCGATGGTGTGGTTGCTGGCGGTGGTGCATGCCTGATACCCCACATTCTTGGATGCTGTGATGATCTGCGGCGGGACGTTGAAGGACGGGTACGCCGAGAACGGGCCTTCCGGACCGGCCACGGGTGTTTCCTGGTGGCAGATGGCAAGGTCGCTGCCGTTGATGTACCGGCGTTGCCCTTCCAGCAGCGGCCCGAAATCGTAGCCGGGCTTCCCCGCTGCGGCCGCATCCTGCTGCGCCTGCTGCCAGAGCTGGGTGTGGACCAGCATGTCGCCGGTGACCAGGACCGATGTGCACCGCAGCAGCGGGCAGGCCGGGCCCTTGCCAGGGGTGGGAGCAGGCGTCGGGGTGGGGCTGGGGGCCGGAGTTGAGGCTGGTGTCCCCGAACCGGCTGCTTCGGAACTGGAAACTGCGGGCCTGGGGGTCTGCCCGTTCTGCTCAGCCACCAACCCGCAGCCGGCCAGTGCAGCAGCTGCGAACAATGCGCAGACGGTGGCGCCGGCGCGCGCGGCGGCACCACCCCAACTAATCCCCATAGCCGTCATTGTAGGTATTGTGGCCGGCCGCCACGGGCATTTGGAGGCCGTTGAGAAGGCGTGGCCCGTGTGGAAGATTTACGTCATGACAAACCCCCTGCTCCATCCCAGTCCGCTTCCGTTCGGCCTGCCTCCCTTTGCTGACCTCCAAACCTCGCATTATGCGGAGGCCGCAGAGGCCGGGTTCGCGGGGCACCTGGCCGAAATCCAGGCCATTGCGGAGAACCCCGAACCGGCCACCTTTGAGAACACGGCGGTGGCGATGGAGCGGTCCGGCCAGTTGCTGCAAAGGGCTTCTGCCGCCTTCTTCACCCTGGTGTCCGCGGATGCTACAGATGACATCCGGGATCTTGAAACGGAACTCTCGCCCCGCTTTTCAGCCCACCAGGACGAGATTTTCCTGAACCGGGCGCTGTACGAGCGCTTTGCTGCCCTCGATACTTCCGGCCTCGATGCCGAGTCCGGGCGCCTGGTGGAAGAGTATCTGAAGGAATTCCGGCAGTCCGGCATCCAGCTGGACGCGGCCGGGCAGGCGCGGCTCAGGGAGCTCAACGCAGAACTCTCCCGGTTGGGCACAGAGTTCGGCCAGCGGGTTAAGGAAGGGATGAAGTCGGCAGCCCTCCTGCTTGAAGACGCCGCGGACCTGGCCGGGATGCCTGCCGACGACGTGGCACGGGCCGCGGAAGCTGCCCGTGCTGCGGGGCACCCTGGGAAGTTCCTCCTGACGCTGATCCAGCCCACCAACCAGCCCGCCCTCGCCGTCCTTGAGAACCGGGACATCCGTCGTCGGCTCTTTGAGGCCTCGGTGGCCCGCGGGAGCAGCGGCGGGAACCTCGACGTCCTGGAGTTGGCCCGGTCCATGGCGGGACTCCGTGCCGAAAAGGCGGCTTTGCTGGGCTTCGCCAACTACGCAGAACTGGTGGTGGACCGCCAGACCGCGCCCGATTTTGACTCGGTCCAGTCGATGCTGAACCGTATGGCACCGGCGGCAGTCCGCAATGCCGACCGCGAAGCCGCCGCCCTTGCCGAGTCAGCCGGACACCCCCTGGAGGCCTGGGATTGGGCCTTCTACTCTGCAAAGGTCCGGCGGGAGAAATACGAGGTGGACGAGCAGGCACTTCGTCCATACTTCGAGCTGGAGCGGGTCCTCACTGACGGTGTCTTTTTCGCCGCAACATCCCTTTACGGCATAGCCTTCCAGGAACGGACGGACCTGGCCGGCTACCACCCGGATGTCCGTGTCTGGGAGGTCCGGAACGAGGACGGCAGCGCTTTGGGCCTGTTCCTGGGCGACTACTACACGCGGGAATCCAAGCGCGGGGGTGCCTGGATGAATTCGCTGGTGGAACAGTCGGAGCTGCTGGGAACAAGACCAGTTGTCATCAACAACCTGAACATCTCCAAGCCGCCGGCGGGCGAAGCCACAATGCTGACCCTCGACGAACTGCGGACCATGTTCCACGAATTCGGCCATGCACTCCACGGGTTGTTCTCGGACGTGACCTATCCGAGGTTCTCCGGCACCGCTGTCCCCCGGGATTTTGTCGAGTACCCGTCCCAGGTCAACGAGATGTGGATCATGTGGCCGGAGGTGCTGGCGAACTACGCCAAACACTACAAATCCGGGGAGCCGCTCGCCCAGGACATTGTGGACAAACTTCAGGAATCACAGCTGTGGGGCGAGGGCTTTGCCACGACGGAGTACTTGGGGGCGGCCCTGCTCGACCTGGCCTGGCATGTCCTGGGCGCCGACGATGTGCCTGAGGACGCAGTGGCTTTCGAGGACAAGGCACTTGCGGCCGCCGGCATCGCCCATGCCCTGATCCCGCCGCGCTACCGCACGGGATACTTCCAGCACGTCTTCGCCGGCGCCGGGTACGCCGCCGGATATTACTCCTACATCTGGAGCGAGGTGCTGGACGCCGAAACGGTGGACTGGTTCACCGAGAACGGCGGGCTCACCCGCGCCAACGGCGAACGCTTCCGGCAGGAGCTGTTGTCCCGCGGAAACAGCAGGGATCCCCTGGAGTCCTTCCGAACCCTCCGAGGCCGCGAAGCAAGGCTGGACCCCCTCCTAAAGCGCCGCGGCCTCGAGTAACCCCACTCCCCACACCGCTTAAAGAAGTACGACGCCGGTCCCCCACCAAGAAAAGGTGAGGAACCGGCGTCGTACATAAAGACGCAAGGCGACCACTTAGCGACGGACGGCGTTATCCGGCAGCGTGCGTAAAAGGGCCCCCGCGCCCCAACCAGCTACGAAAGCTGCCAGGAGGGCGCGGGGAATAGCACGCAGAGGATGACGCCGCCCGGGGCCCCGAAAGGCGCCAGAGAAGAGGACTACCAGCCGCGCTCGGCGAGGCGGTGCGGCTGGGGGATCTCGTCGACGTTGATGCCCACCATGGCTTCGCCGAGGCCGCGGGAGGCCTTGGCGATGACGTCGGGGTCATCATAGAAGGTGGTGGCCTTCACGACGGCGGCCGCGCGCTGGGCGGGGTTGCCGGACTTGAAGATGCCGGAGCCGACGAATACGCCGTCAGCGCCGAGCTGCATCATCATAGCGGCGTCGGCCGGGGTGGCGATGCCGCCGGCGGTGAACAGCACCACCGGAAGCTTGCCGGCAGCGGCGACTTCCTTGACCAGTTCGTACGGGGCCTGCAGTTCCTTGGCCGCGACGTAGAGTTCGTCCTCGGGCAGGGCGGCGAGCTTGGCGATCTCGGAGCGGATCTGGCGCATGTGCCCGGTGGCGTTGGAGACGTCGCCGGTGCCGGCCTCGCCCTTGGAGCGGATCATCGCAGCGCCCTCGTTGATGCGGCGCAGTGCCTCACCGAGGTTGGTGGCACCGCAGACGAAGGGAACCTTGAAGTTCCACTTGTCGATGTGGTTGACGTAGTCGGCCGGGGTCAGGACCTCGGACTCGTCGATGTAGTCCACGCCCAGGGACTGCAGGATCTGGGCCTCGACGAAGTGGCCGATGCGGGCCTTGGCCATGACCGGGATGGACACGGCGTCGATGATCTGGTCGATCATGTCGGGATCGGACATGCGGGACACGCCGCCCTGGGCGCGGATATCGGCCGGAACGCGTTCCAGCGCCATCACAGCAACAGCACCGGCATCTTCGGCGATGCGGGCCTGTTCGACGTTGACGACGTCCATGATGACGCCGCCCTTGAGCATCTCAGCCATGCCCCGCTTCACGCGGCTGCTGCCCGTGACGCTGTTCGCGGACGAACCGGCCTCGTTGCTTACATCAGGTGTAGACACAAAAACCCCTATGGGTAGATAGATGACATTCGCCGGGCGTGCAGGGCGGCAAGGAGATGCCATGTTTACACACACCGGGTTGCCGGATCCATTGACCGGGCAGTCCTAATACTAGTCTCACCGCGGCCGGCCGGCTCAATTCGTGTTAATCCGCCGGGGACGGTTCCGCAAGAGCCTGGCGGCGGACCGAAACCACACGCTGGACCACCGTGATGAAGCTGGCGAGGGCAAGCAGCGAAAGTGTCACCAGCAACACCACACTCGGAAGCCCCAAACCGGTAAATCCGGTGACCACCAGAACCGAAACCAGGCGCTCCGCCCGTTCGGCGATGCCGACGTTCGCGGTGAAGCCAAGGGACTCCGCTTTTGCCCTGGCATAGGACACCACCATGCCCAGGACAAGGCAGACGGTGGCCATCATCGCGATGGGAACATTGGCTCCGCCGGTGAAGAACCATACGGCGAGGCCCGCGAACAGGGCACCGTCGGCGATCCTGTCCAGGGTGGAGTCGAGGAAGTTGCCCCACCGGCCGCCCACCGCCTGCATCCTGGCCATGATGCCGTCAAGGACGTCGGAGAAGATAAACGCTGTGATGAACAGCGTTCCCCACCAGAGCTGGCCCAGGGGGTAGAAGACGAGGGCTCCCACCACCACACCGGCCGTGCCGATGATCGTGACGGCGTCGGGTGAAACGCCAATGCGCAGGAGCCAGCGGGCAAACGGGGTGAACAGCGCAGTGAAGAACCCGCGCGCATGCTTATTCAGCATCCGTCTCCCCGGGCCAGGCGTCGGCAACCTGCTGGCGGACCTCATCAAGGGTCTGCGTGATCGCCTTGGTCTGGGCGATGATGGGAAAGAAGTTCCCGTCGCCGCCCCACCGGGGAACAATGTGCTGGTGCAGGTGCGCGGCGATGCCGGCCCCGCCCACCACGCCCTGGTTCATGCCCAGGTTGAAACCGCCCGGATTCGAAACCTTCCGCAGCACCCGCATGGCGGTCTGGGTCAGCTCGGCGAACTCGGCTGTCTCCTCCACCGTCAGGTCCGTGTAGTCCGGGACGTGGCGGTACGGGCAGACCAACAGGTGCCCGGGGTTATACGGAAACAGGTTCAGCACCACGTAGCAGGTCTTTCCCCGGTAGACGATCAGTGCTTCCTCATCGGTACGTGCAGGCCCAACGCAGAACGGGCAGTCGTTTTCGTTCTTGAACTGGTGCTGGCCGCCTTTGATGTAGGCCATGCGGTGCGGAGTCCACAGGCGCTGGAAAGCGTCCGGGACACCGGCGAGGTCAAAGTCGTCGGTAACGCCGGCATCCCCCGGATATCCTGCGCCTGTGTTCTCCTGCACCGTACTCTTCCGTTCCGCTAGCTCGTCCGGTTCCGGACGGCTTCCGTGATCCGCTTGACTGCCTCGGACACTGGCACGCCGTTGTCCTGGCTGCCATCCCGGAACCGGAAGGAGACAGCACCCGCCTCGGCGTCATCACCGCCGGCGATGAGCACAAACGGGATCTTGTCCTTGCTGGCGGTGCGGATCTTCTTGGGGAACCGGTCCGAGGAGGTGTCCACCTCGGCACGGATACCCGCGGCCTTCAGCTGGTCGACGACGTCGAACATGTACTCGTTGAACGTCTCCGCCACCGGAATGCCCACCACCTGGACAGGTGCGAGCCACGCCGGGAACGCGCCGGCGTAGTGCTCGGTGAGCACACCCATGAACCGCTCCACTGAACCGAAAAGCGCACGGTGGATCATCACGGGACGCTGGCGGGTGCCGTCGGCGGCCTGGAATTCCAGCTCGAAGCGTTCAGGCAGGTTGAAGTCCAGCTGGATGGTGGACATCTGCCAGGTGCGGCCCAGCGCGTCCTTGGCCTGGACGGAGATCTTGGGGCCGTAGAAGGCTGCCCCGCCCGGATCCGGCACGAGCTCCAGTCCGGATTCCTGCGCGACCTCGGCGAGGGTCCTGGTGGCTTCCTCCCAGGCGGCGTCCTCACCGACGTACTTTTCAGGGTCCTTGGTGGACAGTTCCAGGTAAAAGTCGTTGAGCCCGTAGTCCTTGAGCAGGTCCAGGACGAAGGTCAGGGTCTTGGTGAGTTCGTCCTTCATCTGTTCGCGGGTGCAGTAGATGTGGGCGTCGTCCTGTGTCATGCCGCGCACACGGGTGAGGCCATGCACCACGCCGGACTTCTCGTAGCGGTAGACCGAGCCGAATTCGAAGAGGCGCAGCGGCAGCTCCCGGTAGGAGCGCCCGCGGGACCGGAAGATGAGGTTGTGCATGGGGCAGTTCATCGGCTTCAGGTAGTAGTCCTGGCCGGGCTTGCGCACGGTGCCGTCCTCATTGAGCTCGGCGTCCACGTGCATTGCCGGGAACATGCCCTCCTTGTACCAGTCAAGGTGGCCCGAGACTTCGTAGAGGTGGCCCTTGGTGATGTGCGGGGTATACACGAACTCATAGCCGGCCTCGACGTGGCGCTGCCGGGAGTAGTCCTCCATCTCCTTGCGGATGATGCCGCCCTTGGGGTGGAAGACGGGCAGGCCGGAGCCGAGTTCGTCGGGGAAGGAGAACAGGTCCAGTTCGGAGCCGAGCTTGCGGTGGTCGCGGCGCTCGGCCTCGGCAAGGCGTTCCTGGTACGCCTTGAGGGCGTCCTTGGTGGGCCAGGCCGTGCCGTAAATCCGCTGCAGCTGCTGGTTCTTCTGGTTTCCCAGCCAGTAGGCCGACGACGAACGGGTGAGGGCGAAGGCGTTGGAGATCATCTTGGTGTTGGGCAGGTGCGGGCCGCGGCAGAGGTCGCACCAGACCGTGGTGCCTTCCTTGCGCTCAACGTTGTCGTAGATGGTGATGTCGCCGGCACCGACCTCGACGTTGACGCCCTCACCGGCTTCGGCGGCCTCGTTTTTCTTGCCCAGGAGTTCGAGCTTGTAGGGCTCGTTCTTCATCGCCTCGCGGGCCTCCTCCTCGGAGACGACGCGGCGGACGAACTTCTGGTTCTGGTTGACGATCTTGAGCATCATCTTCTCGAGGGTTTTGAGGTCCTCGGGGGTGAAGGGCTCAGCGACGTCGAAGTCGAAGTAGAAGCCGTCGGTAATGTACGGGCCGATGCCCAGCTTGGCGTCTGGGCGCAGCTGCTGGACTGCCTGTGCCATCACGTGGGCGGTGGAGTGGCGGAGCACGTTAAGCCCGTCCGGGGAATCGATGGTGACACCCTCAACCTCGGCGCCTTCGGGCAGTTCCTGGTCCAGGTCCTTCAGCTCGCCATTGACGCGGGCCACAACAACATCACGGCGCTCAAAGAAGAGTTCCGCACCGGTTGTCCCGGTAGTCACCTTGGTCTCTTCGCCATCGACGAGAAGGGTGATCTGCTGGGCATCTGACACGGGTGTCTCCTATTCAAAGTTAAGGCTTCATAGCTTGTGGCATACGGGGACCACAGCCAGCCACCGTCAATGCTATCGGTTCGGCGAAGGGCCGACCAAAGCGGCACACTGCATCCTCACCCGCTAAAACCGGTAATCGCCAGGGTCCTGCTGATCCCGTCCAGGGGATGCGGGACGTCGGCAGGCTGGTCTGCCTGCGTTGGGAAGGGCAAAGTCTCCGTGCGGCTGAGGTCCCAGGCCATGCTTGCACTGATGCTGATACCCCTCGGCCCCGTCCTCCTGGTGGTGCCGCGGATAAGCAGCAACCTTGTTCCGAACAGGAGCAGCCCAGCGTTTTCCTGGGCTTCATGGAAGAAGACCGAATCGACGCAACCGGTGCCGTCGTCAATGCTGATGAAAACCACCCTCCTGCCGCCCCGCATGGGAGGTGTCTGGGTGGCAACACGCACTCCGGCCACCAGCACTTCAGTCCCATTGCGCAGGCCAAGGAGCTTGTCCGCCGTTGTGACGCCCAGCCGTTCCAGGGTGGGGCGGTGGCTTTCCATCAGGTGGCTGCTGACATCAACGGCCATCAGGTCCAGTTCTGCCCGGACATTCTCTACGAGGGTGGGTGCGGGCAATCCGGGTTTTACGTTCCGCAGCTCCACATCGCCCAAGGGAAGGGACAGCTGCCCCTCGACCAGTTCGATGCCCTTCCGCCCGGTGCCTGCATTTTGCAGCCTTTGCAGGTGCTGGACCAGGTCAGCCCGGTTGGCCATTCCGCCTGCCTCCCGGTGGAGGGAATCAAACGCACCCAGCTGGGCCAGCCGTTTGATGCTTGGCTTGCTCAGCCGCGAGCGCGCACGGAGGTCTGCGAGGGAGTCGTAGGGCTGGCCGGCAACTATCCTTTTCAGTTCGGTGCCGGACAGCCCGTAGATCCCGTTCAGGCTCAGCCGGATTCCGAGCTTCCCGGCATCAGGTCCGTGCAGGATGCGCTCCACCCGGTACTCCCCCTTGCTGCGGTTGATGTCCAGCGGAAGGATGGGGATGCCGAGCCTTCTTGCCTCCGCCACGAGAAGCCGCTTGGGGTACATGCCGGGATCGTGCTCCCACAGGCCGGCAAGGAACGCCTCCGGGTGGTGCGCCTTCAGCCAGGCTGACTGGTACGTGGGCACGGCGAAGGCCGCGCCGTGGGCTTTGCAGAAACCGAAGCTGGCAAAGGACTTCAGGGTCTGCCAGACCTTGTCTACGATGTCGGGCGAGAAGTTCTTTTCCCTGGCGTGCTTCCGGAAGTACTCCTCCACCCGGAATTCCCCAACTTCGCTGCTGAGGGCACGGCGGAATTCATCGGCCTTCGCAAGCCCGCACCCGGTCATGACATCGAGAGTGCGCAGGATTTGTTCGTGGAACACCGTCACGCCGTGGGTTTCCTGAAGAACCGGCTTCAGGAGGGGATGCGGATAAACCTCGGGTGCAAACCCGTGCCGGTGCTCCAGGAAGGGCCGCACCATGTCCGATTTCATGGGCCCGGGACGGAACAGGGAAATATCGATGATGAGGTCATTAAACTCCCGTGGCGCCATCTTGCCGATCAGCTCACGCTGCCCGGGGGACTCGATCTGGAAGCAGCCCAGGGTGTGGGTGCTTCGGATGAGTTCAAAGGTTGGCTCATCATCCAAGGGGATGGCGTTCAGGTCGATGTGCCCGTTCTCTGCAATGAAATCAGGCCCGGCCCCGTCCGTTCCGGTGGGATGGCCGCCGGCAGCCACCACTTCCTTTTTGGAGGGATGGATGCGGATGATTTCCCGAACGGCAAAGGCCATGGCGCTTTGCATCCTGACCCCCAGGACGTCGAGCTTGAGCATGCCCATGGGGTCCATGTCGTGCTTGTCGAACTGGCTCATGGGCAGTCCAAGCCCGCTGGGCTGGACAGGGGTGCGGTCCAGCAGGGTGGCATCCCCCAGGATCACCCCGCACGGATGCATGGAGATGTGCCGGGGCAACCGGTCCAGGCGTTCGGTCAGGTCCACCAGCAGGTCAAGCTGCTGGTTGCCATGGGAATCGCGCTGTTCCACCCGGCCGGCAAATTCCCTCAACTCGGGCTTCTCCTGCAGCGCCTCACGGAACTTCGAAGCGGAGAACCGCCACAATTGCTTGGCGATGTCCCCCACGTCCCCCTCATCCATCCCCAGGGCAAGGCCCGCGTCCCGGACGGCACCTCGTGCCCGGTAGCCGTTCTGCATGCTCATCAGCGTGACGCGTTCTTTGCCAAAGCGCTCGAAAATCCGGTGGTACACGTTATGCCGTTCGGCGCTCTCGACGTCGATATCAATATCCGGCAAGGTGGCCCGGTCCTGGGAGAGGAACCGTTCGAAGATGAGATCGTGCTGCAGCGGGTTTACCTGGCTGACGTCTATGAGGTAGTTGACCAGGCTGGAGGCTCCGGAGCCCCTGGCGGCTGCCCGCACCCCCATGTCCTGGATCATCCTCGAAACCTCCGCCACGGTGAGGAAGTAGGAGGAGAACCCCAGGTTCTGGATGATGCCCAGCTCATGCTCAAGACGTTGGAGCATTTCCTTTTCGCTGGGGCCGGCAATTCCGGGGAACCTTCTGCCGATCCCGGCCTGGCAGCGCTGCACCAGTTCCACATGCGGATCCTGGCTGATCCCGATGACCGCCGCTTCCGGCACTACAGGCTGCTTCCATCCCATGTCGGTGACGGGATCGATCCTGCACACATCGGCGAGCGCCTCTGTCTGTGCCATGAGCCTGTTGAGGTCTTCTGCCCCGTAGCCTGCAGCGGAGATGATTTCCTTCCCCAGCTGAAGCATTTGCCGCGCGGATTTCAGCCAGGCCTGGCCGTTGGGTTGCAGCAGTGGTTCCTGGGCCAGTTCCGGAAGGGATTTCAGGGTCCGGGCTGAATCCAGGACGTCTGCGGTTGCCGCTCCGTCCTCCGCGCAATACCGGACCGCATTGGTGAGGATTGCCGGGATGCTGTGTTCTTCGGCGAGTTTGAGCATCCGGACGGCGTGTGCCGTGCTCAGGGGGGATCCCGGGGCGCTGAGCTGGGACACGATCTCGGCCACCACAGTTCCAGCGGGCATGGCGTCCAGCCACTGCTTGAAAAGGGTGCGCGGGCGCAGGTAACGCCGCCCGCCCATGGCCCGGCCGACGTCGGAATCCGGGCCTATCAGCACCATCAGCACGGGTTTAAGGGTTTGGGGATCCAGGGTGCGGGAGGCAAGTTCCGCACGGGTCACGGCAACCGGTACAACTCCCCCGGATTTTCCCGAAGTGCGGGCATGGGCGTCGGATACCAGCCTGCACAGCGCGCGGTAGCCGGCACCGTTGTTGTTGCCGCGGGCGAGCACCACCACACGGCCTGCCAGCTGCGTGCGGTGATCGCCGTCGTCGTCATAGACCGCAAGGTCCACCCCCACGATGGGGTCAATGCCGGCGGCCATACACGCCTTGAGGTGCTTGATGGTCCCGTACAGGCCGTCCCGGTCAGTGCAGGCGAGCGCGGGGGCACCGTCAGCGGCAGCCACTTGCGCCAGTTCCTCTGGCCAGGACACTCCATAATGGGCGCTGAATGCGGTGGAGACGTGAAGGTGCGTGAAGCTCATGCTGTTCTGGGTCGGAGTGCGTCATGGATCCGCAGGATGCGCCAGCGGCCGCTGCGGATATGGCGGGTCAGGTCAAGGGTGAGCGGCTCTCCCTGTTCAGCCAAGCCGGAGCCTGGAGCTGAAGGCAGCACCTGAACCCGCCAGATTTCGTGGTCCACCAGGCCGGGGCCGCTGCCCAGCGGTGCACGGGTTTCTTCTGCCCACCATTGCCTGCGCTCGTACCAGCGCACAGGCTCGGCACAGACCGAATAGGACCGTCCGGCCCAGACAACAGCAACCGGATGGCCCTCAGGGGTGCAGGAGACGTCCACGGATTCGCTGAACAAGCCCATGGCGCCTCCCGGATGCAAAAGTTAGAACAGAAACCCTTCGAATATATATTCGAACAGAACCAGTCTACGCCTCCCTGAAGCCCCCGCATAGACAAAGGACGGGGCGCAGGTCCAGGGGGAAGGGGAATGCCCCGGATGCGTCTTCGGCTTCCATTTCCGTCAGCCTTCAGGGGTGGACGGACCGAACGGCAGGGAGCAGGATTGTGCCATGAGCACCCATGACGCACTCCTCAAGCAGGTCAGCATCAAGGCCCAGGACTCCACCCTTGTGGCAACATTCGATCTGGACGGCAGCATCCCCGGTTCCGGTGCCTACGTGGTGGGGCTTGTGGCTGCCAGTCCGGACTACTCGTCCCAGCGGCGCCTGGGCATCGAGTTCATGAACGGGAAACCAATTTCCTTTTTCTCGTTCAACCATGATCAGAGTTGCGAGGAAAACTACGATCTCTCAGGCGTCAGCCACTCGGGCAGCACCATCACCGGCCACTTCCCCATGGCAGCGATCAATGGCCTCGGCGAGGGGCACGTGATGACCGGCTTCAGTGAGGCTGACGGCCGGGAATTCCAGTCAGGTGTTCCCGTGGAGGAGAACCTGTAACAGCTGGGCCGGGCGGCTCAGCTGTTTTCTTTGTGGACCCGGAGTTCGAGTTCGATGAAACCGGAGATCATGGCCCGGTAGGTGGACTCGACGATGTCCGGGTCGATGTCCTTCTTCTCGGCTGCGGACCGGACGTGTTCAATGATCCGTTCCACCCGCCCCGGAGCGCGCACCTCTGCGTCATCGCCCTTGAGCGTTCCGGCGATCCGGATCAGGCGCTCGCGGCGGGCGATCAGGGTGACAATCTGCTCATCCACTTCGTCCACGGCAATCCGGACGGCAGCGAGCTGTTCCTTGTCGGCCAAAGCGTCTCTATCGTTCCCTTGAATTGTCGCCATCCTCTGACAGTATCGAACCATGCAGCCAAGAGTCGACTTCATTTCCCTGGGGGTCCGCAGCGTTCCGGCGTCCCGCGCGTTCTATGTTGACGGCCTGGGCTGGCCGGTCCACCGTGAGGTTCCGGGGGAAGTGGTGTTCATCCAGGTGAACCGCGGCCTGATGCTGTCGCTCTGGGACGTCCGCCAGATGCAGGCCGATGCCGGCGTCAGTGCCCCCGGTCCCGTCCCCCGCATCACACTGAGCCACAACCTTCCCGGCACTGAGGACGTGGACCGGGTCATGGCAGAAGCCGCGGCGGCGGGCGCCGAAATCATTGCCGAGCCGATTACCCAGCCTTGGGGCGGGTACACCGGCTACTTCGCAGACCCTGACGGCTTCCGCTGGGAAGTGGCGTACAACCCCACTTGGACAGTGGACGACGACGGTACGGTCACCGTTTAACTCCCGTCCCCCGCGGGTGGGGCTGCTAGAAGAGTGCTTCCACCGGGCGGATCAGCTCCGGCCCGTTGTTGCGCACATTCCCCACGTCCTTGCCTACTGAGTCAACGTGCCAATCCGACGCCACATCCTTGACCCCGGACCGGACCAGGTCCACCAGCCCGGCTGCATCGTCCGCCTGCGGGTCCAGCCACGCTTCCATGGTGGATTTGTCCATCGGCAGCGGAACCCGGTCGTGCAGTGCCGTCAGCTTGCCGAACACCGTCTCTTCGCTTCCGGGCGGCGGCGTGTCAGTGGTGAGGATGGACGTGGATAACACCCAGCCGCCCGGCTCCCCCGCCGGCCACGCCGGATCCTTCCACCACTCGTACAGCCCGGCGAAAACCAGGCCGCGGCCCTCTCCCGGATGCACGTAGTAGGGCTGCTTCGACTTCCCGGGTCCCTGCTTCCATTCGTAGTAGCCGTCCGCGGGGACAGCGCACCGGCGTGACCGGACGGCTTTTCGGAAGGCCGGTTTCTCCAGCACGGATTCGCTCCGGGCATTGATCATCCGGGAACCGATGCCGGGGTCCTTCGCCCAGGACGGAACAAGCCCCCACCGCGCCACGTGGAGCTGGCGCACCTGCTTCGGCGCAGGCCCCTCGTCAACCAGCCGCTCCAGGACGATGGGCACGGCATCGGTGGGCGCCACATTCCAGGACGGCGGAAGGTGCACTTCCTCCTCAAGTTCGGCGTCGAACTCAGCCAGCAGGTCCCCTACAGCACGTGCCATCACATAACGTCCACACATGGCTCCAGCATGCCACCGGCCTGATGACCTGTCATGTGAAGCGCCGGGAACCGGGGAATATGGGCCTGCACGCTACCGTTGAAGGTAAGGAACCTCTGATCGACACATAGGAGACACTTATGGACTTCACTCCCGAATCCGGCACCATCACCATGTTCTCCACCACGTGGTGCGGCTACTGCAACCGGCTGAAGAAGCAGCTGGACGCGCAGGGCATCGGCTATAACGAGATCAACATCGAGGAAGTGGAAGGTACCGCTGAGCTCGTGGAGCAGCTTAACGGCGGCAACCGCACAGTGCCCACCGTCCTCTTCCCGGACGGCACCGCGGCCACCAACCCGTCCGCTGCTGAGGTCAAGACCCGACTCGCAGCCTAAGCGCCAGGAGGCCACAGCACCGGGGCAGCCCACAGGCACCCCGGACAGGCGAAACGGGACCAACGCCATTGTTGGTCCCGTTTTTGTTGCAGTCCTATGCCCCCAGGCCGCTGAAGGGTGCCATCTCGAGGGCGGTGTGTCCGGCATAGATTGCCAGCAGCGCCGCCTCCACCGCTGCGACGTCCACGCCGGGAACAAGATCGTCCACTGCCCCGGCCGTGGCAGGATCCCAGTCCAGCCCCAGGGCAGCATAGGTATCGGTCAGGACCTTGCGGATGGGCGCGGAGTTTTCCACCACGATGACGGAGCTGAACAGCCAGCCGCCGGCCACCACGCGCTGGGCGGTACCCACCAGCTTCACCTGGCCGGGATTACCGGGGCCGCTGCCGTGCACACTGAATTCCCCGGGGCAGTACTCGCCGGGAATCTCACCTACCGCTGCGTGCACCCCAAGGCTGCGCAGGGCATCCGCAAACAGCTCACCGAAGTACCCGAACCGGCTTTTTGATCCGGCGATGGCATCCGCGTCCGGTTCGATGTGGTCCACCACCAGCGTCCCTTCGTGGTAGGCCGCCGCCCGGCCCCCGGCGCGGCGGACCAGCGGCTCAAAACCGTTGTCGCGGCAGGCCTGCTCCGCTGCTTCGAAACCGGGCAACCGGGTGTCCCGCTGGCCGAATGCCACCGTGGGGGCCGGCCGGTACAGCCGCAGCGTGGGGCCGATGTCCCCGGTCCTCGCCCTGCCCAGGAGCTCCAGGCCAAATTCCAGGTCCCGTCCGGCGCCCAGCGAAACCTCCTGGCGCACCACTGTCAGTGTGCGGGTCCCCGGATCGGCATGGTGCATGTTGCTAAGCTCCCCTGTGGTCATCGTGCAATTCCTTGTTGTGCTGCCGCGGTCGCAGTGCTTCGCGCGACGTGCGGGCAGACAGGCCAAACCTAGGTTACGCCGTGGCCTTCTACGCCATTGACATCGCCGGGATTGTGTTTGTTGCCCTTCGTCCGGCGTTCGACGGCGGCAGCCGGCTCACAGCCTCGGATTCCGGCCGCGCCGCCCCACCCACATGCCGTGCAGCAGCGGGAGGGCGGACGCAAGCATAAGCGCGCTGCCGAGGGCGGGATCGTCCGCACGCACCACAGCCCCTGCAATCAACACGGCGCCGAATACCAGGGCCGACGCCGCGCGCCGCACCGTCCGGTCCAGCCGGGCCGCCCGCCGCTCCAGGCGGGGGTTGGCAGCGGTAAGGTTGCCTTCCTCGATCCTGGCGATGAGTGCGTCGAGCCGCCCGGGCAGGCGGAGCGCGAGTCCTGCGGCCTCAAGCGCCTGCTGGGCAGCGTCCTGCAGGAGGTTGCCTCGCTCGTCCCGGAGCAACTGCGCGGCGTAGGGCTCCACCGAGTCCCACAGGTTGAACCGGGGATCCAGGGAACTGCACACTCCGGACGTCAGCGACATCGCACGGATGATGAGCAGGAAGTTCTCCGGCAGCTGGAACGGCAGGGAGCGGACCACGTCGCCGAATTCCACTGCGAAGTCACGGAACTCCCGCGGATCCACCTCGCGCAACTCGGCGAATCCCATTCCGCCGAAGCGGCCAAAGAGCTGCGTCATGGCGCGTTCCAGCCCCGCCACGTCAGCTGACGGCATCAGGACGCCTACATCGCCGATGGCTGCGACCAGCCCCTTGCCGTCGCGCGAGGCGGCGGCGATCAAAAGCTTGCGCAGGCCGCTGCGGGTCGAGGCCGGAACCTCACCCATCATGCCGAAGTCGATAAAGGTCAGTTTCCACGGGAGGCCGCCGGCGCCGGCAGGAGCCGGGGTGACGAAAATATTGCCCGGGTGCGGGTCCGCATGGAAAAACCCGTTGGTGAACAGCTGGTCGAACATCACGGACGCGAACACCGGCGCCACCTGGACGGGATCGATGCCTGCCGCCTTGAGCGCCGCGACATCCGTAATCTTGATGGCCGTGACGTCCTCGAGCGTCAGCACGCGGCGGGTGCACCGCTCCCAGGCGACCCGGGGCACCGCCACCCTGTCATCGTCAGCGAAGTCCACCCCGAAACGCTCGGAGTTGGCGGCTTCATGGAGGTAGTCGATTTCCTCGAAGCTGGTCTGGGCGAATTCCATTACCAGGGCCGGGACGTCGGCGCGGCTGGACACCACGCGGAAGCGGCTCAGCCATCCGCCCACCTTCCGCAGTGCTGCCAGGTCGACGTCGACAATTGCGTCGATGCCCGGGCGCTGCACTTTGATCACGACATCCTTGAGGCCCGTCTCGGCAGCATCAGCAGGAAGAAGCCGTGCACGGTGTGCCTGCCCCAGCGAGGCAGCGGCGATGGTGGTCTCCTCAACCCAGGCGAAGGCCCGCTCGAGCGGGACTCCCAGTTCCTTCTCGGCCAGGGCCCGGATGGCTGGAAACGGGACCGGCGGCACCTCGTCCTGCAGTCCCGCGAGTTCGGTGGTGATTTCCGGGGGAAGCACGTCAAGCCTGGACGAGAGGAACTGGCCCACCTTGATCATCAGGCCCCCGAGGTCCACCGCGAGCACGTGGAAGCGCCGCGCGAAGCGCTGCATCCTGGCCGGCCGCGTCCGCTCGGCCACCAGCCCAAGCCCGATCCGCGGGAGCAGCAGCTCAAACCACCAGGTCACTGCCAGGTTCCAGGCCGCGAAGCGGAGTATGCGGCGGTACCGGGCGCGGATATTTCCGGCGCCAGGATCGTCCACCGGATCTGCACGGTTGCGGCGGACCGAAGCCACCCGGGTCAGCCCTGGGCGAGGATGGAATACATCCGGCGGCGGGCCTCTTCTAGCACGGCCACGGCCTGCTGCACCTGGTCAGGCGTGCCCGTGCGGCCAACCTGCGCCGCGGCCTGCGCCAGTTCAATTCCAGCCTTGGGCAGGGAACCAAACCCGGCCGCCGGTCCTGCGGCGCCCCACGGCGCTGACTCATGGACGCCTGCGGCCTCCTCACGGCCGGCTTCGGTCAAAGAATAGATTTTGCGGCCGTTGGATTCCTCGACGCTGATGACACCTTCGTCGGCCAACAGTTGAAGGGTGGGGTAGACAGAGCCGGCGCTTGGTTTCCAGCTGCCGCCGCTGCGCTCCTCGATCTCACGGATGATCTGGTAGCCATGCATGGGGCGCTCCGCGAGCAGGGCAAGCACGGCTGCCCGCACCTCGCCCTTGCCGGCGCGGGTTCCACCACGCCTTTCGAACCGCGAACGAAACTCCTCAACAGCCTGCCAGAGGCCGTCGATACTGTGTCCGCCGAAGCCGCCTGCCGGGTACGAATCGCGCACTGGGTCTCCTCTGTAAATCGCCAACGATATACAACGACACTTAACGATACATCCGGGCGCGCTGGCGGGGTCAGCTTTTGCGGAGGGTCAAAATCTGCTCCGCGCGCCCGAAAGGGCCCTGCAGATCGTGCAGAACTGTTGAGGTGAGGCCAATCCCGTCCCGGCCAAAGGAGACGGCGTTGTCCAGGCCCAGCCACTCCCCTTCGGGGCGCCGGTACATGTGGATCTGGAGGTCAACGTTGGGGAAGGCGTAGCTGTCCTTGCCCGGCGGCACCCTTGCGGCAATCCCGTTGGCGGTGTCCACCAGTCCCATCAGGCGGGCGAGGTCGCCGCTGTCTGCCTTGTCCGTCAGGGGATGGTCCGTGCGCAGCCACACCTTGCCGGCCCCCGGCCGGTGGCCTTCCGCCACGCGCATTTCAAGGGAGCGGATGTAGCCGCCGGGCCACACTGATGCGCCATCATAGGGCTTGCATTCCTCCGGGCCGGGAATGGTGGTGTCCTCCACGGCCGCCACGGCTGAGGTATCGCTGGTGACCATCCGCCAGGCGGTGGCCCGAATGGCGGTGCGGCCGCCTGCAATCAATTCGGCCTGCAGCAGTTCGATGGTTTTTCCCGGGCGGAGCGTGGTGGTCTCGATATGGAACCCGCCACCGGGAATCAGCCCCAGGATTTCGTAGCTGAGCCGCGCCATCCGCAACCCCTCCCGCGGCTGGTGCCGCTCCAGGGAATCCGCCATGAGGCCTGATGCGGGGGCCATATGCTGCTCGTGGACATTCCAGGCACCCTGCGCGTGGATCGTGGAGCGGAAGCGTCCCCCGCCCAGTGACTGGTAGTAGTAGTTTCCCTCGGCCAGTTCAGGCAGATCGGTGGTCAACGGTGGCCTTCCCGGAGATTTCAGTGAATTCGGACTAACTCTATCGTTGCGGCGGCAGGCAACCGGCATAGGTTGTTGGAGGACTCGGTGAAATGTTGGACCCTGACGGCGGTCTGCGGACTAGACTCTTGATCGGTCCTGTCAGCAACCCTCGGAAGAGGTGTTCCATGCGCGTTATCAGCTACAACCTCCGCAAGCACAAAGCAAGCGGCGAACTCCTCGCCCTGGCACGGAACCATGACATCGATGCACTCTGCCTCCAGGAGGTGGACGCCAGCGACCTCCCCGAGACCCTGGGCCCGCTGCACCTCGCTGACGCCACCAAGGGAAACCGGCTCGGGCTGGCCATCTACTACCGCACCAGCCGCTTCACGGCGCTGGACACCCAGTCCTTCGCCCTGAAGAAGTCGGTTCACGACAGGGTCCTGGCCCCGGCCCACGAGCGGCTCATCGGAACCAGGGTGGTGGACAACGAGACCCAGCATGAACTCGTGATCGGCTCCTTCCACGCAGCGCCCCTCACGGCCTCGAACTCCCTGCGGCGCAAGCAGATCCACGCCGCCCACGCCGAACTGCTCAGCATGGGCCAGGGACTCATGACACTGATGGTGGGCGACTTCAACTACCCGTTCTTCACCAAGAACCTCCACGTCCATATGAAGAACTCTGGCTACGCGCTCTCGCTCAGCAACCGGCGGACCTACACCCGCTACAAGGTCTTCAAGGGCCACTTCGACTTCGCCACGTCGCTGGGTCTGGACATCGAGAGCGTGGAGACGCTGCCCCGCGGAAACTCAGACCACCTGCCCATCCTGGTCCACGCGGAATACGGCAGGGATTATTAAGCAGGCACGTCTGCTGAGCAGGACTGGAGCGGGATACGGCAGGGAGGAATCCTATGCCGGGGCGTCAATCCGTTCCCGCAGGTCCGGCCAGGCAGCGGCAAAACCGGGGTGCAGTTCCTTGCTGTCCACCTCAGCCAACGGTATCCACAACAACTCAATGCTTTCGGGGTCGCTGATGACGGGATCGAACGGTTCCCTCACCTGCACCACCACGGTGGTGTAGGACCAGTAGTCCAGCTCCAGCACGGAGGTGAAAAGCACCTCGACGTTCCCGGCGGGCACGGCGGCCTCCTCCCAGGCTTCGCGCAACGCTCCCGCCACGGCGTCCTCGCCCTCGTGCAGCGCTCCTCCCGGAAGGCCCCACGTTCCGCCGTTATGGCTCCAGACGGCCCGATGCTGCAGGAGCACACCCTTGGCAGGATCGTAGGCGAGGACGCCGGCGGCACCATACCTGCCCCAGAAGCGGCCGCGGCTACCCTCGACCCAGGCATCACCGGGATCACGGGGACCGGTACGGACAGGCGGGGTGGAGGACGCGGCGGACGCCAAAGAATGATCCATCGGTCCAGTCTGACAGGTGCCCGGGGACGGGCGCACCCACCCTGCCGGTACTAGTGCCCGTTGCCGCGCTCGACGGCGAAATCACCGCCGGGATACATGATGGTTTCGTGTCCGTCATCAAAACGGACCAGGTAGGGCGGCGTTCCGCCTTGGCCGCGGACCTCGAGAATCACTCCGTGCCGGTCCGTGGACCCTACCGTCCTGCCGTGCACAATGATCCGGTCGCCCTGGGTTGCCTCCATGGCAATCACCTCCAGCCCCAGATTACGACTCCGGACGGGGAGCGGAAAGGGCCGGCGCAAAGTGGACGTGGCAGGATTTCGGTATGCCCCTGAACCTCCTCCTGCTCGCCGACACCCATGTGCCCAAGCGTGCCCGCGCGCTCCCTGCGCAGGTATGGACCGCCGTCGAAAGCGCCGATGTGGTCTTCCACGCCGGCGACTGGGTGACGGCGGATCTGCTCGACGAACTTGAGCAGCGAAGCCGCTCCCTGGTGGGGGTCTACGGAAACAACGACGGCCCCGACCTGCGGTCGCGGCTGCCCGAAACGGCCGCAGTCACGCTGGACGGCGTCCGGTTTGCCATGGTGCACGAGACCGGGCCGGCGAAAGGCCGGGAAGCGCGGTGCGGTGCGCTGTTCCCTGATGCCGACGTACTGGTTTTCGGGCACAGCCACATCCCTTGGGACACTACCACCGAAGGCGGGCTGCGGCTGATCAACCCGGGCTCCCCTACCGACCGGCGCCGCCAGCCCGCCTGCACCTACATGACCGCCGTGGTGGACGCCGGCGCCCTCAAGGATGTCCGCCTGGTGGAAGTCCGCCGGGACCGGAGTTGAGGGCGAAAGCGGGTTGGCAGCGGCGCGCATCATTGCCTAGGCTTGAACGGTAAGCATACTTAGCTTTTAGTGTCGCCTTAGCACCAGGAGGACCACCATGACTGACCAGTACACCTTCCGCAATCCCGTCACCGCCTACGAAAAGATCTCGCCGCCGGAGCAGCACCAGCGCGAGCCCGGCCTGGACGCGGACCTGGCGCCGAAAGCGGATCTGGGCGAGGACACCTACCGCGGCACTGGACGGCTGGAGGGCCGGAAGGCGATCGTCACGGGAGCAGATTCCGGGATCGGCGCGGCCACGGCCATTGCTTTTGCCCGCGAAGGGGCCGACGTTGTCCTTTCCTACCTGCCCGAGGAGGAAGAGGACGCGGCCCGCATCGCCGGCATCATCGAAGCCGCAGGACGGAAGGCCGTCAAGGTTCCCGGTGACCTGAAGGACCCCGCCACCTGCCAGGAGCTGGTAGATACTGCAGTGGCCGTTCTGGGCGGCGTGGACATCCTGGTCAACAACGCCGGAAAACAGGTGGCGCAGGAGGACATCGCCCAGATCACGGACGAACAGTTCGACCACACCCAGAAGACCAACGTCTATGCGATGTTCCGGGTGACCAAGGCCGCGGTTCCGCACATGCCGGCCGGGTCCACCATCATCAACACCACGTCCATCCAGGCGTACAACCCGTCCCCCACGCTGCTGGACTACGCCACCACCAAGGCGAGCATCAACAACTTCACCAAGGGCCTGGCGCAGCAGCTCGCGCCCAAGGGCATCCGCGTGAACGCGGTGGCGCCCGGGCCCATCTGGACGCCGCTGCAGGTCAGCAGCGGCCAGCCCAAGGAGGAACTGCCGGAGTTCGGCCAGTCCACGCCCCTCGGCCGCGCCGGCCAGCCCGCCGAACTCGCACCGGCCTACGTTTTCCTGGCCTCCCCTGAATCCAGTTTCGTGCTGGGGGAAACGTTGAACGTCAACGGCGGCAGCCCCACGCCGTAGCGCCCCACACAGCAGGGACGACGGCGGTGCCTTGCGCAAGACGGGCAAGGCACCGCCGTCGGCGTCAGTCTTCGTCGCGGGCGGCGAGGAGATCGTCGGTTGCGGGGTCCGGCTGGCCGTCGAAGAACTGCGCGAGGACGGTTTTGAAGACGGTTTCCCCGGGAGCTGCGCGGAGGAACAGCGTCATGGATGAGCGCAGTTTCCGGGCGTCCACGCTGCCAAGAATCTCCTCGGCAACGCGGTCTTTATGGGTGCTGAGCACCTGGGCGCATTCGAGCAGCCGCGGGCCCAATACCGGGTGGTCAAGGTAGTCCCGGGCCTCCTCAAGGGAGCTGATGGCGTACCGGCGGGAAGTGTCGCTGTGCCCCAGCCCCGCCACCTGGGGAAAAACGAACCACATCCAGTGTCCGGTCTTGTTGCCCACCTGCAGTTCGGCGAGTGCCTGGTCGTAGGTTCCACCGCTGTTTTGTGCGGCAACAAAGCGTTCCAGGTCATAGGGATCGTTCACGGGTGTCTCCTTGTGGTGGGGCTTGGGGTGCGGACTGTTGCTCGAGGAATGCGGCCGCGTGGCGTAACTGCGGATCCGGGTCTGTCCGCCACCGGGCCAGAACAACGGCGGCCCGCTGGCGGTCACGGCCGTTGAGCCGCGCCAGGAAGGGGGCCACCACGTCCGCGAGCAGCGGGTCAACCAGTTCCCTTGTTCCGGCGGACCGAATAAAGCCCTCGATCCGGGTCAGGTCGGAATGGCGCAGCAGCGCCGCTTTGGTTTGCAGCAGCACCACTGCGGCGAGCCTGCGCTCATAGACTGCGCGGGAGCCGGGCCCTGGCTGGCCCCACAGCGCGGACGCCAGCTGCACCACGGAGTCGTGGTCGAGGTCCTTGTACTTGCGCAGCGCATCCCGGATGGTTCCGCGGACGGCGCCGACGGAAGACCCGTACGAGGCGAGCTCCCCGCCCAGCCTGCCCTCGACGTCGTCCGCCCGGTACCAGGCACCCTCATTCTGCAGGGTGCGGTCAACAAACCCGGCAGCAGCAGCCACCAGATCCCCCGCACTCATCGGGTGCGGCCTGCCGACGCGTGCCTGATGCAGAACGGCGTCCAGGGGCGGGCCTCCAGCCTTCCTTCGGCGATGGCTTCGCCGCAGACGGCGCAGGTCCCGTAGGTGCCGTCGGCGATCCTGGCCAGGGCGGCGTCAACCTGGTCCAGCCCGGCGCTGCTCTGCTTGAGAAGCGCCGACGCCTGGGAGAGTTCGAAGGCGATGGTGGAGCCTTCGGGATCATGTTCGTCGTCCACGTTGGAATCCTGGCGGGCGGAGTTGGCCGAAGCGATGTCGGCGCGGAGGGCCGGAAGCAGCGCCACTTTCCGCGCCCGCTCCTCCTCGAGCAGGATCCGGAACCGTTCGAAGTCAGGCATGGGAAAAGCCTAGCGCGCCGGTCAGTACCAGTTGTTGGCCACCGAATGGTTCCGGGCCCCGCACGGCGAGCCGTACCGGCCGCGGATGTAGCCCAGGCCCCAATCGACCTGGGTGCGGTAGCTGGTGAGCCAGTCGCTGCCGGCGCTGGAGTATTTGCCGGGCGGCAGCGCCTGGGCTATTCCATAAGCACCGGAGTAGGGGTTGGTGGCCGTTGTCAGCCAGTTCGATTCCTTGGTCCAGAGCTGGGCGAGGCACAGGAACTGGTCCTGGCCCCAGCCGTACGCGCCCAGCCGCCCCGAGGCGTAGCTTTTGGCCCCTGCGGGGTCATTGACGGCACCGCCTGGAACTGACGGCACGACGACGGGCGGCGGGACGGGTGCGACCGGCAGTTGGGGTGCGGGAGCAGGATTCGCCGGCGCCGGGTTGGCGGGTGCGGGGTTCGCGGGTGCTGGATTTGCGGGTGGTGCGGGGTTCGGGGGTGCTGGATTTGCCGGCGCCGGGACGGCTGGAGCCTGCGGGCGGGCGGCAGCCGCGGCGGCCGCCCTGGCTGCCGCCTCTGCCTGCAGGCGGGCCTGTTCAGCGGCTGCGGCGCGTTTTGCCGCCTGCGCTGCCTCGTAGGCAGCCTGCGCCGCCTGGCCCTGCCGGTACGCGCCCTCAACTGCCGCCGTCGTGCCCTTGAGGGAGGCAAGTTGCGCTGTCAGCTCCTCGCTGCGCTTCTGGCTTTCGGCCACTTGGCGCGCCATCGCCTCCTGCGCGGACCGGGCGGCGTCCAGCTTCGCTTTGGCTTGCAGGGACAGCCGCTCACGTTCGGCTTTGGCGGCGCTCTCCTGGGCAGCCAACGAGGACGCCACCCTGCCGGCGGATTCGGCCCTGGCCACCAGCGCTGCCGTCTTGTCACCCACGATGCGCACCACGTTCAGACCCTGGACGCTGTTGGTCTGGATCGCATCGAGGGCAACAAAGAATCCCATGGTGGTGCCGCCGGTTTTATAGGACTGGGCCGCGAGGGCGCCCAGGTCCTTCCGGTGCCGGGACAGCTCGGTGTTTGCTTGGGAAACCTGGGCGGTGAGGGTCTCCACTTTTGCGCTGGCCGCCTGAAGCGCAGAATCGGTGACGGCATACTCCGCCGCTGACTGGACGGCCGCTGTCCCCAGGGACTCGGATTGGGCCTGCAGGCCAGCCAGCAGGCCACTGATCCTGTTGATTTCCTCTGCGGTGCCGGATTCCGTCAGCTTTGCCTGCTGGACGTCCTCCCAGGAGGGGTAATCACCCGCCGGATCCTGGTCCGCCGCCCCGGCCGGACCGAGCCAAACCGTACCCGCAAGGGCAAGGGCCAGCAGCGCCGCAGGCAGGGGCAGGCGGGCTTTGATAACGAACCGAGACATAGTTCGGAAGCATACAGCTCTCAACCTTCAGTTGAAGGCTGGCGTGCTGACATCGTTATGCAATCTGGAATGGTGAACCCCTACCCAGAGATCGAACGCCACACACGCGCAGCCGGCCCAAAGCTCTGCCGTGTGCTGCCCACGAGCGCCGCTTCGGCTGGTGCCAGCAGCACGTTTTATTACTTTGTGACGAACCTCATGCACTCCGCGCCGGCGCGCCTATCTTCCGTGGTCAGCCCGCTATGCAAAGAACCTCCAGTCATTTGCGGAATACGAGAGAAGCCGCTCGTATGTTATTCAAATGTGACAATCGGCAGGCTGGCAGGTTATGGTCTTCAGGTGTCCCTCCCAGACGGGACATTCCCCTCAGCATGCCGAGCCCTGCCGCTGACCCGGGATTCAATCGTTTCCAGCTGGCAGGGACGGGGGAACCACCTTTCCGCGGCCTCATGCGAGGCCTTGGGGTTAAGTCGATAGCGCCTTCCGTTCCGTCCGGAGCCGCTACCGGCCGGGTATCTCCAACCCGAACCCGACAGCTCACCCCGCAGGCATGGGAGAGGCGATCAAACGTGTCAAAAAATTCCATCACCGCCCGTCACCGCGCGACTCCGGCCCGCTCAATCGCGCTCCAGGGCTTGGCTGTATCCGCCAAGTCGCTTGGCCGCCCGGCCCTGGCCGTAGCAGCAGCTTCCGGCATTGCCTTCGGTGTGGGCGCCCCGGCCCACGCAGGCGTAACCGGACCGGACACCACCGGGACCACTAACACCCAGGCGTCCGTGGCACCCGCAGCTGCCGTGGCTGCACCGGCAGCAGCTGCCGCCAACGTCCACACCGTGGTTTCGGGTGACACCCTGGGCGGCATCTCCGCCGCCTACGGCGTCAGCCTCAACGATGTACTGGCCGCCAACGGCCTGGCGATCTCCACGATCATCTTCCCCGGCGACCAGATCCAGATTCCGGGCGCCGGCTATGTTGCAGCTGCTCCGGCCCCCGTCCAGGCGGCCGCTGCTCCTGCCCCCGTCCAGACTGCCGTTGCCGCGGCTCCGGCCAACACCGGAGTGAATGTTTCGTACGCTTCAGCTCCGGCAGCTGCCACGGGTTCGGGCGCCGGCGCTTCGATCCTGGCATCGGCCTACGGCCAGGTTGGCATCCAGCAGGACTGCACCGCCATGGTGGAGAAGGCCCTGCGCAGCGTGGGCAAGTCTGTTGGCGACCTGGCTCCCGGCCAGTTCTACCAGTACGGCTCCGTGGTGGGCTCCCCCGCTGCCGGTGACCTTGTGATCACTGCCGGCCACGTTGGTGTGTACGCCGGCAACGGCCAGGTTGTCAGCGGCGGCGTGGACGGTTTCAAGACCGAGGTCCACTCCATCAGCTGGCTCCCGGGCGCTTCCTTCGTCCGCGTAGCTTAGGCGACACCACCCGGACAGGGGCGGCAGGCGGTTACCCACCTGCCGCCCCTGTTTCGTTTTTGCCGGGTCCGCCGTCCTCAGGTGCCGCAGAACGTCTGGTAGCTGCCGAAGTCCTCCGGCGCTCCCTCGGCGTAACGCTCCAGCCCCGACCGTTCCCGGTACGGGTCACGGACCACCTCCACGAGCCGGTTGAAGGGACCAACATCGCCGTCCGTTGCCGCGGCGAGCGCTTCTTCAACTAAGTGGTTGCGCGGAATGTAGACAGGATTGACCCGGTCCATCAGGCCGGCGTCGGGTTTCAGGGCCAGCCACCGTTCTGCCCAGGCGTCGAAGGCGGCGAGATCCAGGACCATGCTTCGGGCGGGGCGGGAGTTTCCCCGCGCTGCGTGCCCGAGGTTCCGGAAGAACCGTGTGTAGTCCACCGGCCCGTCCTTGAGGATGGCGATCACACCGTCCACGAGCTCCGAGGCTTCTTCCGCCTCAGGGCTCCCCGCAGGACTTTCCCTGATTCCCAGCTTTGTTTTCATACCGGCGAACCAGGCGTCGCTGTACTGGCGGCGGAACCCGCCCAATGCCTCCACTGCGGGGGCTACGGCCTGTTCCTGGTCTTCATTGATGAGCGGCAGCATTGCCTCGGCGAGGCGGGCGAGGTTCCATTCAGCCATAACGGGCTGGTTGGCGTAGGCGTAACGGCCGCCAACGTCGATGGAGCTGTAGACCGCGGCCGGGTTGAAGGCATCCATAAACGCGCACGGCCCGTAGTCGATGGTTTCCCCGGAAATGGTCATGTTGTCTGTATTCATCACGCCATGGACGAAGCCCACCAGCATCCATTGGGCCAGCAGTGTGGCCTGCGCAGCCACCACCCCTTCGAAGAGGGCGAGGTAGGGGTTGTCGGCCCGGGCAGCGGCGGGGTAATGCCGGCTGATGGCATGATCGGCGAGGCGGCGTAAAAGGTCCATATTGTCGGTGGCCCGCGCGTACTGGAAGCTTCCCACCCGCAGATGGCTGCTGGCCACCCTCGCCAGGACTGCTCCGGGAAGCATGGTGTCGCGGCGGACCGGGCGGCCGGTGGCCGTGACGGCAAGGGACCTTGTGGTGGGGATGCCCAAGGCGTACATCGCCTCGCTCACCAGGTACTCCCGCAGCATGGGCCCGACGACGGCACGCCCGTCGCCTGCCCGGGCGAAGGGCGTACGGCCGGAACCTTTCAGGTGGATATCGCGGAGCCGGCCGTGCACATCCGTCACCTCGCCGAGCAGGAGCGCCCGGCCGTCGCCCAGCAGGGGTGAGTATCCGCCAAACTGGTGGCCGGCGTAGGCCTGTGCCACCGGCGTGGCCCCGTCCGGGATGTGGTTTCCCAGGAGGAGCTTGACGCCCTCCGATGACCGGAGGTATTCAGCGTCCAGCCCAAGTTCAGCGGCCAGTTGCTCATTAAGGACAAGAAGCTTGGGGTCCGGCGCTTCCTCTGCCTGCCAGGGAACAGCCAGTTCCGACAATTCCCGGGCAAACCGCCCGTCAAAAGTGATCGTTGATTCAGCAGCAGCTGTCATTCTTCAAGCCTTCCCTCGTGGTGTGTTTTCCGCGGCGTCGAATCACGTGAAGAACACCCGATAATTCACTTTCTACCCCATGGTTTTGTTTGGCAATGAGCTCCCGGGCCCTTCCCGTGTCCGCGGCGCCGGGTCAGGCCAGCGCCGCCGTTCGGGAAGAGGTACCCGCTGCAGGTCGTGGGCAGCTACCACCCTCACCTGCGCGGCACGTGCGTTTGCCTGCGCAGCGAGCAGGGTGACGTCGTCGTACCGTGACGAAAAGTGGGTCAGCACCAGGGTGCCGGCCCCGGCGCGGCCGGCCAATTCCCCGGCCTGTCCGGCGGTGAGGTGGCGGTATTGGCCGGCGAGCGCGGCGTCGTCGTCGCTGAAGGTTGACTCGGCGACGAGGAGGTCCGCGCCGTCGGCCAGGTCTTCTGCCCCCTCACAGGGCGCGGTGTCCATCACGAAGGCAAAGCGTTGGCCGCGCCGGGGAACGCTCACATCGCTGAGGCGGACGCCGGTCAGGCTGCCGTTGCGCTGCAGCCGGCCCACGTCCGGGCCCCGGATACCGGCAGCGGCGAGGCGGTCCGGAAGCAGCGTGCGGCCGTCGGGCTCTGTGAGCCGGTAGCCATAAGTTTCGATGCGGTGCTTCAGCGGCTGGATCTCCAGCCCGTCGGCCACAGTTGCGCTTCCGGCATGGGGGTGGAGGCGCAGGTCGATGCCGGGCGAACTGACTGACACGAGGGCGCGGACCACGTCCTCGCCGGATGCGGGATAGTGGAGATGGACCGGGTGCGCCACGCCGTCCAATGCCATGCGGGAAAGCACGCCGGGCAGGCCGTAGCAATGGTCACCGTGGACGTGGGTGAGGCAGATGCGGGTGATCGAGGAGGCTGGGACGCCGGCATAAATCATCTGGCGCTGGGTTCCCTCGCCGGGATCGAAGAGCAGCCCGTCACCGTCCCAGCGCAGCAGGTAGCCGTTATGGTTCCGGGTCCGGGTGGGAACCTGCGATGCAGTGCCCAGGACAACGAGTTCACGCATGGCGTTTGACAAACCAAAAGCAGGTTCCGGGAAGGCCCGGGACCTGCTTTTGGCTCATGCTCGTAGCGTTCATGCTGGTGGCTCAGTGCCGCCTGAACATTCCCATGATGCGATGGGCCATGCCACCGGACCTGGCGCCCATGGCACCGGCGGAGTTGGGCGTCCGTCCGGTGGTGTTCATCCCGCGGCCCCGGACCGTCCCGCCCGTGCCGCTCCTGCCTGCGAATCGTTCAGCGGCGTTCCTGATCCTGCTTCCCAAGTTCATGCGAAACTCCTTCAGTCTTGATCCTGCCGAAACTGATATTCATCAGTGGGCTTATTAGTTTAACCCCGTTTTATCCCCGGGCCAGAGGCAGGAGCCCCTATTCATCAGGTGGGGGGTATACCGGCTCCCTCAGCGTTCAAGGTCGTCAGGCTCAAACTCACTGAGTGGCGACCCGCCGAAGTTTTCCTGGTCGTCGCTGGCGTCGGCTTCCCGGCCCGTGGGATCTTCGCCGAAATCCACGTCAGCCACCGCTTCTCCCAGGGTGGGAGTAGCCGCCGGCACCTGCTCGTTGCCGGCGCCGTCGCGGGTTGCCGCCATGTCGTCCCGCAGCGTTTGATCACTCAGGAAATCCTCCTCCTCGCCGGAGACTTCCTCCTGGAGCAGCGGATCCTCCTGCCAGCGGTCCGGGTTATTCTCCGCGGCACCGGGATAGCTGTCCGGCTGGCCGCTGGTGACTGGATCAAGCTCCAGGGAAGAGGCCGCACCGGGAGTTTCGTCCAGGAGCACGTCGTTTTCCTCGACAACCTCAAGCTCGTCGTCAGGCAAGTTCTGTTCCGTCATGATGATGCCCTTTCTCGTGACCGGCTTTGCCAACAATAGTAAGCATACTGACGAATGGGGTGCGGTGGGAACCCGGCACCTGCGGATGCGGTTCAGTGCAGGAGCCAGGAGCTGTCATCGGGATGTTTGGGCTTCCGGCGCAGTTTGCGGATCAGCACAATAAAGGGCCAGGCCAGCAACTGCAGCAGGCCTGCGGTCAACAACAGGCTGATGATCAGGACAATGACTGGTGAATAAAGGAGAAAAACTCCCACTGCGGTTGCAATATAGCCGCCAAGAAGCTCCAGAACCGCCGAAGCGTCCAATGCCACTGTGCATCCCTTCGGGATCGCCGGGGAGGTCAACACCCAGCCTGAATACCACCCAGTTGAAATACGTGGCCGCTTACTTCCTAACGGTTGTTTAAGCCTACTCCCCCGCCGCTTCCGCCGGAAGAAGCTGCACCACGCAGTGCCATGGGCATGACCTTTGGCCCTACAGCTCCCGCCGTGCGGGTGTCAGTCTTGTAGGTGTCCCCGCGCCAGGTATTCGCTTCGTCCCACGCCTGTCCACTTCCTCAATCCAGGTCCAAATCCCATGAAAAAGACCGTTGCAGTCATAATGCTGATCCTGGGGATCCTCCTGTCCCTCGCTGGCCTTGCTGCCGCAGCCGGCGGCATCGTGGCCCTGGCCGTAGGATCCGCACAGCGTGATGGATACCTCACTGCCGGCACAGCCCGGCTTTCCGTGGCTTCCGCCGCCTTGACCTCACCCCGGTTGGGCGCCATGGGCGAGGATATTCCCGGGCGTGTGCCGTTCGACGTCGGCACGCTCCGGCTGCGCGTAGCTTCCGCCGATCCCGGCAAGGCTGTTTTTATCGGCATCGCCCCGCAGTCCGACGTCGACAGGTACCTTTCGGGGGTCCATCGCTCCGAGCTGCTCGACGTTGACCGTTCACCTTTCCGTGCCGAGTACCGTGACATTCCCGGCTCCACTGCGCCTGCGCCTCCGGCTGGCGAGGCCTTCTGGCAGGCTTCGGCGTCAGGCCCCGGGGAGCAGGAGCTGACCTGGAACATCACCGCCGGGAGTTGGGCCATAGTGGTGATGAACGCGGACGCCAGTCCGGGAATTGACGTCCAGGTGCAGCCCGGGTTCCGGTCCGACCTGATCCGGCCGGCAGCCACCGGGCTGCTTGTGGGCGGAATTATCGCCCTGGTGATTGGGATCCCGTTGCTGACTTTCGGCGCTGCCGGCCTGGGGCGGCATGCCGCGCCGCGTTCCTCCGGGTCCGCTTACGGGGCCGGACCAGCGGGCGGCCCGGTGCCCCCAGGCGGCCGGGAATCGCCGGCAATCCCGGGTGGGCCTGCCGCCGGGGCGGCACCTGCGGGATGGGCACCCCCGGCAGGAAGCCCGCCTTCCGGGAGTCAGCCTCCCGTGGTTCAGTCTCCGTACCGGGAGGTGCCCGCAGCAGAAGCCGACTGGGCCCCATACCCTGCCCGGCTCTCCGGCGAGATTGACCCCGCGCTTTCGCGGTGGATGTGGCTGGTGAAGTGGTTCCTGGCCATTCCGCACTTCATCATCCTGTTCTTTTTGTGGTTTGCGTTCGCCGTCACCACGGTTGTTGCCGGCTTCGCCATTTTGTTCACCGGCCGATACCCCCGGGCCCTGTTCGATTTCAACGTCGGCGTTTTGCGGTGGAACTGGCGGGTTGCCTTCTACTCCTACGCTGCTGTGGGCACCGACCTGTACCCGCCCTTCACCCTGGCCCGCACGAACTATCCCGCCGACTTCGAAGTGGACTATCCGGAGCGGCTCTCCCGCGGACTGGTCCTCATCAAGTGGTGGCTCCTGGCAATCCCGCATCTGATCGTTGTCGCCTTGCTGGCCGGCGCCACGTGGACCTGGGGCTCAGGAACGGGCGATTTCGGGACGAGCTATGAAAGGGGAAGGGGCCTGTCCCTGCTGGGGTTGCTGGTCTTTATCGCGGCAGTGGCCCTGCTCTTTACTGGCCGGTACCTGCGTCCGCTGTTCGATCTGATTCTGGGCATCAACCGTTGGATCTACCGCGTGTTGGCCTACACGGCGCTGATGCGCGACGAGTACCCGCCGTTCCGCCTGGACCAGGGCCCCCGTGAAACCGCTGCCCCGGCCACCGGGCCGCCCTTCCAGCCGGGCCGCCCGCAGTGAAGAATGGATTCAAGCCGGCACGGGCTGCCCTCCATCGGCGCGGGCCGGTCGTGGAGACAATGGGAGCGCTTGAGTGAAAAGGGAGGAGCCCGGACCGGATGGAGCATCAGATCCTCCGGATCCGGTCCGCGTCTTTATTCTTGATGATCATGAGCTTGTCCGGCAGGGACTGAAGGACCTGCTCGAGGGCGAGGGCTTCCTTGTGGTCGGTGAGAGCGGGTCGGCAGCCGAAGCGACACGAAGGATCCCTGCTCTCCGGCCCGACGTCGCGATCCTGGATGGCCGGCTCCCGGACGGCACCGGAATCGAAGTGTGCCGGGATGTCCGCTCGCTCAACCCCCGCCTGCGGTGCCTGATCCTTACTAGTTATGACGACGAGCAGGCCCTGCGCGGCGCGGTTCTGGCAGGAGCCTCCGGTTACGTTTTGAAACAGATCAGGAACGATGACCTCCTCGCGGGCATCCGCAGGGCGGCCGCGGGTGAATCACTCTTCGAGCCCGGAGCTGAGCTACGGATCATTGCCGGCCTGTCCAAAGCGGCCACTGACCCGAGGATGGAGGCGCTGAGCGCGCAGGAGAAGAAGGTCCTCTCGCTGATCGGAGAAGGAATGACCAACCGCCAGATCGGCGCCGAACTCTTCCTCGCCGAGAAAACCGTCAAGAACTATGTCTCATCCATCCTGGCGAAACTGGGCTTCGAAAGACGAACCCAGGCCGCTGTGTTTGTCATCCGGCAGGGTGCGGACCCCCAGTAAGGGCGACGGCGGCCGGTACCCTCAACTGCGCGCTTCACCACTTCGGTCATTGGCAACAGGCGGACCACTCAATCCGGGTCCCCTTACCTGGCGCACTGTGGATGGTACAGGTACCGCCGAGCAGCCCGGCCCGGTCCCGCATGTTGGCGAGGCCACTGGCTTCAAGCGGTTCATGGAAACCTCTGCCGTTGTCGGCTATGCGAAGTTCCACCTGCTTCCGCCCGGCCGACAAGGTGACCTGTATGTCGTCGGCCCCCGAGTGCCGCATCGCGTTGCTCAACCCTTCAGAGAGGACCGAGAGCAGGTGGCCGGCAACATGATCGGGGACCGTGCCATCCACCGGCCCGGAAAAGTTCACTTGCGGCAGCAGGGAATAGCTGCGGGAGCTTTCCCGCACCACCTTCATGACGCGGCTGGTCAGCGGTTCCCGTTCGTTGTCCCCGGTCCGGAGCGAATAGATGGTGTCCCGAAGGGTCCTGATGGAACCGTCAAGTTCAGCCGTCACTGCATCGATGCGCTCAATGGTTACTGGATCCCGGATGAAGCGGCGCAGGCTCTGAATGCCCAAACCCGCTGCGAACAGGCGCTGGATGACGAGGTCATGCACATCACGTGCGATCCGTTCCCGGTCCCTGAACAGAAGATTTTGTTCACGGAGGGCATGGACACGGGCCAGGTCAAGGGCCAAACCAATCCAGCGGCCAAAGAGGGAGCTGGACTCCAGGTCGGACTGGCTGTAGGCCGTTGACCCGCGTGGCCGTGCGAGCAGCAGCACGGGCCTGTCACTGCCGCCGCGCCCGAGCGCACAGACCAGCACGCAGCCCAGCTTTTCTGCCACCTCATGGTCGAACACCTGCCCGGCATTGCGGGCCGAACGCGACTCGCCTGTTGCAAGAACCGCGGAAACCATTTCGGAAGCGGGCAGTTCCCGCCCTGCCTGCAGCCCTTGCACCCCCACAGATGACTGGCAGCGGAAAACGCCATCACCGGCCGGAACAGCTATGAGAGCCATCGCCGATTCCGAAACCCGAAGGGCAGTCTCGGCAACCAGGGCAAAGCTGTCCAGATCCTCCGTTTGAGCCGGCAGGATGAGGCGGTCACTCAACGCCATCCCCGCCTCCAGCCAGTCCTGGCGGCGCATAGTGCCGTGTTCCTGCGTATGCAGGAGCTCGTCGGCGCGGGCAACCACCTCGCGCAGGAGATTTCCAACCCTTTGTTTCAGGGGTGGGCGCCACGGCTCAGTGCCCATCTCCAACCTCCTGCGACGACTGCCCGCGTCATTGCGGGCGTCAGCGCCTAACCAGTGTCAGGGAGCGTTGGTCTCCACCCCGCAGCCGTCGCCTTCGCCTGAGCACAAAGGGATGTTAGCCACAAGTCTAAGAGCCCTCGCCCAGGCGGGAAACCGGTTGGTGCGAGATTAGGTACTTCCGGTTTTCGGCACCTGATTTCCGAGGGCAGGCTCAAGGCAGCAGCATGGACAATCGTGGCGCGGAAAGCCACTATTGGGCTGAAAGCCGAACTGTCCAGGAGCGCGGTGAAGCCATGCAGGAGCCAAGGTCCATAGTTGCCGGCTACGACGGCTCGGCTGAAGCTGCGGAAGCGGTCCGCTGGGCGGCACGCCACGCGCACCGTCGCGGCCTGGCCGTGCATGTGGTGCATTGTTCCATCTGGCCGCTGTTGACCAGGCACCTTGGCCCTGTCCCGGGCGTCTCGGACAGCGGATTGGAGAGGTCAGCCGAGTCAATCCTTGAAGAGGGACTTGCCCACGCGAAGGCTGCGGCGCCAGGAGGGGATGTTGAATCAACCTTGCTGCACGGCCTGCCTGCCCCGCACCTCGTCGGGATATCGGCCCGGCAGGAGATGCTTGTTGTCGGGAGCCGGGGGCTGGGCGGATTCCTGGGCCTGGTGGTGGGCTCCGTCAGCCTGGAACTGGCGGCCGCTGCTTCCTGTCCCGTAGCCGTCATCCGTTCTGATCTCCATCCGGATGGACCAGTGGTGGTGGCAGTCGATGAAAGTGGCTCACCAACTGCGCTGAAGGATGCCTGCACGCTGGCGTCGGCATCCCGTGCGGACCTCGCGGTGGTCCATGTCCGCCACACACCTGCCGGATACCGCCGCTTCCGTGACAACCCTGAGGCGCTCGCCGCCGCTGAGGAAGTCCTCCGGACCGCCGTCAATTCTGCCCGCATCCACGCCCCTGGGGTCCGGGTGGAAGGAACCCTCCTCACCGATTCATCCATTGCCCACGGCATCCTCGACGTTTCCGGGGATGCCGCGATGGTGGTATTGGGCAGCAAGGGCCGTGGTCTGGTCAAGGAAACGATCGGTTCAACAGCCCACGCCGTCCTTCACCACGCGCGCGGGCCTGTCCTGGTTTCGCGCCATGTCCCCGACAACAGCAGATGAGGCTGCTGCCGGTATGGCACCCTCGGATCCCCGGAACGTAGGCTGAACCAATACAGAGCATGGGCTGGACAGGGTGAGTGGTGGCTGCAGTAATTCTGGGGTGGAACCCAAAGGGAGTGAACCGCTGGGACTACCGCGCCGCCGTCGAACGGGTGACGGAATCCGGGCGGATCCTCGCCCGGTGGAACGTTGGCGGCTCCCGGAACATCCTGCCAGGGACAGAGGTCTGGTTGCTGCTGCAGGGCAGCAGCGATGCAGGTCGCGGCCTGATCGGCCATGGGATGGCCATGTCAGCCTCCGCGGAACCCGTTGGACGTGAGGAAGGTGACGCCGGGGACGGGTACTCCAGCATTGAGTTCGACGCGCTGCTCCCCATCGGAGAACAGATACGTCCCGACGTCCTCAAGGCAGGAATTTCGGGCCCGATGTGGGGGGAGGGCATCGCGGGGCCGGTTCCTGTCCCGCAGGCTGCGGAGCCTGAACTCCGCAGGCTCTGGCGGGAGCAGGGGCCAGTGGCCGCCAGCCACGCCGAACTGGTTCCCGGAACCTTCCCGCCGGAGGCTGTCGCGACGATCGACGTGAACCGTTACGAGCGGGACGCTGACGCAAGCAGGGTCTGCCTGGCATTCCACGGGGCCTCCTGTGCTGCCTGCGGCTTCTCCTTTGAGGCTTTCTATGGCGACGCCGGCACAGGCTTTATCGAGGTGCACCACGTAGTTCCGCCGGCGATGCTGGGGGGCGGATACAAACTGGACCCGGTGGCTGACCTTGTTCCGCTCTGCCCCAACTGCCACGCGATGGCGCATCTCGGCGTGGCCCCGCCCAGGACGGTTTCGGAATTGCGGACCATCATCGCCGCCGCCGGGCATCTGCGGGGCGAAGTGGTCAGCGAGCTTGCCCTCGAAGCACAGGATGATGCCCGGCGGATCCTTGAGGGGCCCCGCGACATAAAAGGCTCGGGCTGAGGCGCTCGGCATGACCAGGGGAAGGGCATACGGCGGTCCGCACTGGCGGAGGGTGCTGGCTGCCCTCGCCAACAGTGACGCCCGGACCGCTTACGCGCAAATAGTTCTCGGTGCGGGCAGGCCGGACGTTCTTGCCGGATTGAAGGATCACCGGCGGGACCGGGCCCTGGCCATACTGATTGAGTCGGGGCTCGTGGAACGAACAGCCTCCGGCGGACTGGCGGCACCGGAAGCGATTTACCGCGACCTGCTTGCCCAACAACCGCGGCGGCAGGCGAAAACCGGAGTGGACCGCTTCCTGCGGCTTGGGAGGATCGAGCGGTATCCGGCGAACGTGGCCGAGCGGCGGGAACTCCTGGCATGGATTGCCGGCGATGCCATCCGGTCCGGCGAAAACCTGACGGAAAAACAGGTCAACGAGCGGCTCCTCAGTTATACCGACGATGTTGTCCTGCTGCGCCGCTATCTGGTGGATTTTGGCATGCTGCAACGTACAGCGTCAGGCTCCGCCTACTTCCGGCCGGAGGATACACCGGCCGGGTAGAACGGCCGCCCCCGTACTGGTGAAACTGCTCCTTGAACGCTGCCTCTTGACTGCTGCAAAACGTTTTGCATATAGTGATACAAGCAACATACAAAACGTTTTGCAAAGGAAGCGAAGTCGATGGCGACGAAGGTGAACATCCGGGACGTAGCGAAGGCAGCAGGCGTCTCTGTGACCACCGTGTCGCACGCACTCAGCGAAACACACAACTCCAGGGTCAACGCCCAGACCGTGGAGCACATCAAAGCGGTAGCCGGGAACCTCGGCTACGCGCCGAACCGGCTGGCAAGCGGGCTGCGCAACCAGCGCTCCCAGATCCTGGGCCTGGTCAGCGACGAGATCACTACCACCCCTTTTGCCGGCGCCATGATCCAGGGCGCACAGGACGCCGCTTCCGAGCACGGCCATCTGCTCATGGTGGTTAACTCCGGCCTCGACAACGAACTCGAGCGCCAGGAAATCCGTGCACTGCAGCAGCACCAGGTGGACGGCGTCATCTACGCCCGCATGTACAACCAGCGGGTATCCGTTCCCGCGGAGCTGGAGGGAATGCCCGCCATCGTGTTGGACGCCACCTCGGACAACCCGGGGCTGTCCTCAGTGGTGCCGGATGAGTTCGGCGCCGGCCAATCCGCCGCCGAACTCCTGGTCGCGGCCGGCCACCGCCGGATCGCCATGATCAACAACGAGGACGATATCCCGGCCGCCCACGGACGCCTCGATGGTTTCCGTGCCGGGCTGGCCCGGCACGGCATGCAGTTGCCCGTGGACTGCCTGGTAAGCAGCCGGCCCAGCACCGCGGGTGGGCGGGAAGCGGCACTGGAGCTGCTGGCCGCTGCAGACCGGCCCACCGCCCTGTTCTGCTTCAGTGACCAAATGGCCATGGGCGCCTACCAGGCGGCCGGCCACCTTGGCCTGAAGATTCCGTCCGACGTCTCCATTGTGGGCGTGGACAACCTGGAGCTCATTGCAGACGGCCTCTGGCCGGGCCTGTCCACCATGGCCCTCCCCCACTATGAGATGGGCCGGTGGGCTGTCCTGAAACTCCTCGACGAGCTCGAGAACCCCAAGGCACCGCGGGTGCACGAAAAGGTGGCCTGCCCGCTTGTTGAGCGGGATTCGGTCGCTCCACCCAAAAACTGAGCCAGGGCTGTACCCCACCCGGGCACAGCCAGGACTTTTCCCAAAAAAACGGGAACGCAGCCGTTGCAGCGGCCGCGTTCCCAGCAGGACCGACATCAATCACCCTGTCCAAGCAGAAAGACTGACCCATGAACAAGAAGTTCACGAAGATCCTGGCGACCAGCATAGCCGCAGCCGCCCTCACTGCCACCCTCGCCGGCTGCGGCAAGGGCAGTTCCTCGTCCACCACCGAAAGCTCCACAGAGATCACCATGTGGACCCACGCCGCCGGAAACCCGGCGGAACTGGCCGCCACGCAGTCGATCGTGGACTCCTATAACAAGAGCAGCGGCGCCAAGGCGCAGATCAAGGTGCAGGCTTTCCCGCAGGAGTCCTACAACGATTCCGTTGTTGGGGCCGCGTCGGCCGGCAACCTCCCGTGCATCGTGGACATTGACGGGCCCAACGTTCCCAACTGGGCCTGGGCGCAATACCTCACGCCCCTGAAACTGTCTGCGGACCTTACCAAGAACCTCCCCAGCACCGTTGCCAAGTGGCAGGGCGAGACCTATGCGGTTGGGTACGGCGACGTCGCTTTGTCCATGTTTGCCCGCAAATCTGACCTCGCCGCGGCAGGCGTCCGTGTGGCCACCATCGAGAAGCCATGGACGAAGGACGAGTTCCAGGACGCCCTGACCAAACTCAAGGCGCTGGGTAAGTGGGACTACCCGTTGGACATGGGTACTGCCGGAACGGGCGAATGGCTGCCCTATGCGTACTCACCGTTCCTGCAGTCCTTCGGCGGAGACCTGATCGACCGCAAGGATTACCAGTCGGCTGACGGAGCCCTTAATGGCGACAAGGCTGTGGAATGGGCCAAGTGGTTCCGCGGTCTGGCGGATCAGGGCTTCATGGCGACCAAGAGCGGGAAAGATTCCACCCAGGACTTCCTGAACAACAAGAGCGGCCTGCTCTACACCGGTTCCTGGGCAGGGGACAAAACCCGGGAGGCCCTGGGAGATGACCTGGCGGTCATGCCCTCGGTGGACCTGGGCAAGGGTCCCAAGATCGGCGGAGCTTCCTGGCAGTGGGGCGTCACCAGCGGCTGCAACAATACGGAAGCCGCGATGGACTATCTGTCCTATTCCCTGAAGCCGGAAAACGTGGCTTCCGTGATCAAGGCAACGGGAGGCATCCCTGCCACTGATGAAGCCGCCGCCTTGATTCCCGCTTTCGCCGAAGGCGGCGCAAACCGGGTCTTCATGGAGTTCTCCCGCAACTACGCCGTGATGCGGCCGGAGACCCCCGCTTACCCGTTCATTGCCACCGAATTCGGCAAGGCCACCCAGGACATCCTTGCCGGAGCCGACCCGCAGGGTGCGCTGGACAAGGCTGCCAAGGCGATTGATGCCAACATCAAATCCAACGGCGGCTACCAGAAATAGCCGGCAGATCCGGAGGTACGACGACGGCCGGCAAGTGCCGCCGTCGTCGTACCCCAGGTCCTGTCAAGGAGACTCCCATGACCCTCAGCCCGCTTCCCACCCGTCCTCCAGAGGCCGTCGCGGCCGCAGCAAAGCAAAGCAGCAGCCCCACCCGGCACCGCCGCCCCCGCCCCGGTTTCCTCCGCGAACAGATCAGCGGTTGGGGCATGATCGCCCCGGCCGCCGTTCTGCTGCTGCTGTTTGTGTTCCTGCCAGCGATCCTGGGCTTCGGCCTTGCCTTCACCAACGCCCGCCTGATCTCGCCGCGGCCTGTGGAGTTTGTGGGGACAGACAACTTTGCCCGGCTCTTCACCGATCCCACGTTCTGGCGTGCCCTGCTGAACGTGACGTACTTTGCGGTGGTCGTGGTGCCGGTGCAGTCCGCCCTTGCCCTAGCCATGGCCTTGCTCATCAACAAGAAGTTCCGCGGCGTCAACTTCTTCCGCACCATCTACTTCCTGCCCGTGGTCACGTCCATGGTGGTGGTGTCCCTGCTCTGGATGTTTATGTACCGCCGCGAAGGCCTCATCAACGAGCTCCTCTCCACGTTCAGCTTCGGGCTCATCCAGGGTGCTGACTGGCTCAATGACCCCGCCACCGCCATGCCGGCCATCATCGCCCTGTCCATCTGGCAGGCAGCCGGGTTCCACATGATCATCTGGCTGGCCGGACTGCAGAGCATTTCCGGTGAACTGTACGAAGCCGCGCAGCTGGACGGCGCCAGCCGCTGGCACCAGTTCCGCTATGTCACGTGGCCCGGCCTGAAGCATACCCGCAGCCTGGTGCTGGTCACCATCACCATCCAGGCGCTGGGACTCTTTGACCAGGTCAGCGTCATGACCCAGGGCGGCCCCCTGGATTCCACCACCACCATCATCTACGAGGCAGTCCGGTCCGGATTCAAGCAGCAGGAAACTTCCTACGCCTCGGCCATCTCGCTCGTATTCTTCGTCCTCGTCCTGCTCGTCTCCGCGGTGCAGCGCTACCTCACCCGGGAGAAAGACTGACATGAACAACCAACTGCTCCTGAGGAGCGCCGGCACCATGCTGGTGCGCATCCTCTTCGCCGTCGTGGCCGCCTTCCCCATCGTTTTTATGCTGATTTCCTCCCTCAAGCCGGACCAGCAGATCTTCGGCGACATGTCCTCCGTGGCGGCGTTCCTGCCCATCGGGAACATCTCATTCGATAACTACGCGGCAGTGTTCGACCGCGTCCCCGCCGCCCGGTTCATGATCAACTCCATCGGGGTCTCCGCCGTGACGGTGGTGCTGGGCATCTTCATCAACAGCTTGTGCGCCTTCGCGCTCTCCCGCATGGAGGTCCGCGGCAAGCGGATCGTCTTCAGCGCCATCCTGGCCACCCTGATTGTCCCGTTCCAGACCCTGGCCCTGCCGCTGGTGTGGTGGGTCAACCAGCTGCCCTACTTTGAGCTCGACGGCTTCAGCCTGGAGTTCTCAAAGGGCTGGCTGGACACCTACCAGGTCCAGATCATTCCGTTCCTTGCCAACGCGTTCTCCATCTACCTGTACCACCAGTACTTTGAGTCCATCCCCAAGGAACTGGATGAAGCGGCCCGGATCGACGGTGCGGGCTGGTTCAAGATCTACCGGCAGGTAGTCATGCCCTTGGCAGGCCCGGCCACAGCCACAGTGGCCATCCTGACCTTCCTGCCTGCCTGGAACTCCTACCTGTGGCCGCTCATGGTGGTCCAGTCCGAGGAACTGCGGCCCGTGATGATCGGCATCCAGTACTTCTTCCAGCTCAATGTCTCCTGGGGCGAGGTGATGGCCTACGCCTCACTCATCACCGTCCCCGTGGTGATCCTCTTCATTGCCTTCCAGAAGTCGTTCATCAACAGCATCGCCTCCAGCGGCGTGAAAGGCTGACCATGACATTCCTGACGACGACGGCTGCCGCGCCCGCCGCGGTTCCGGCGCCCGATGCCGTGGCCGTTCCCGTTACGGACCCGTTCCGCCCGGAGTGGCACTACACTTCCGAACGCAACTGGCTCAACGACCCTAACGGCCTGGTGTACCTCAACGGCACCTACCACCTCTTCTACCAGCACAACCCTTTCGGCCCGGACTGGGGCAACATGTCCTGGGGCCACGCCACCTCCCGGGACCTTTGCCACTGGGAAGAGCAGCCCGTGGCCATCCCCTGCGACGAGTCCGAGGCGATTTTCTCCGGCTCCGCAGTATTTGATAAGCACAACACCAGCGGTCTTGGCACGGCGGACACTCCCCCGCTGGTGGCCATCTACACCAGCGCGTACAGCGCCGCCTCAGCGCTCTCGGGACGGCAGGCCCAGTCCCTGGCCTACAGCCTGGACGAGGGAATGACGTGGAAGAAGTACCAGGGCAACCCGGTCCTGGACCGGGCGTCCGCGGACTTCCGCGATCCCAAGGTTTTTTGGTACGACGGCGGAGCCGGCAGTTACTGGGTAATGGTCGCCGTAGAAGCAGTGCACCGCCAGGTGGTGCTGTACAAGTCCGCGGACCTTTTGGTCTGGGAGCACCTGAGCACTTTCGGGCCCGCCAATGCCACCGGTGGAGTGTGGGAGTGCCCGGACCTCTTCGAGTTGCCCGTAGACGGGGATCAGGACGACACGAAGTGGGTCCTCATCGTGAACCTCAACCCCGGAGGGGTGGCCGGCGGCTCAGCCGGGCAGTACTTCCTGGGAGAGTTCGACGGCGTGACGTTCCGGTCTGAAACGACCGTCACCGCCGGCCTCCAGCAGGATGACAGCCGGATGCGGGACTACAACTGGCTGGACTGGGGGCGCGACTACTATGCCGCAGTTTCGTTCAGCAACGTACCTGACGGCCGCCGGATCATGATCGGTTGGATGAACAACTGGGACTATGCCGGATCCACGCCCACCGGGAGCTGGCGGAGTGCAATGTCCCTGCCTCGGGACGTGTCGCTGACCCGGGTGGACGGACGCGTGGTACTCCGGCAGGAGGCCATCGATCCCATTTCCGGACTGGAATCGGCGCAGTTCCGGCTGGGCTCCAGGCCCTTGGCATCCGGGGTTCTGGACCTCCCCGTCACCGCTGCAGTCACACGGATCGACGTTGACTTTCAGCCGGGTACGGCAAGCAGGGTGGGGCTTGTGATCAGGGCCGGCGACGCCGAACGCACGGTTGTCGGCTATGACGTGGCGGAGGGAATGCTCAGCCTGGACCGTCGCGAGTCCGGGCTTGTGAATTTCCATGGGGCCTTTCCGTCCGTCGAAGCCGTTGCCGTACCGCTGCAGGACGGCTTCCTCCGGCTCCGGATCTACCTTGACCGGTGCTCCGTGGAGGTCTTCGCCCAGGACGGGCTCGCCACCCTCACGGATCTGGTGTTCCCCTCGGAGGCGAGCACAGCTCTGGCGGTCTTCGCCGAAGGTGAGGGTGCGCACTTGGCGGCGCTCGCCGTCGTCGGGTGCTGATGGGCTGACTCAGTAAGAGCCCTGCACACGGCGGTCCGTGCAGGGCTCTTCAGCGTCCTTTTAACCGGCTACTTCGCCGCCGGCAGCGTGGTCCCGGCACGCAGCCCGAGGGCCATGTCCTGGGTAACTCCAAGAATCTCCACCAGGACGTCCGCTTCACGGCGGATGTCGGTGACGTTGACCGAGCGGGCGGACCTTTCAACGCGGCCCGCCGGGAACCCGTTGATGGCCACAGCCCAGGAATAGGCAGCAGGGTCCTCCGATTCCCACGTCACCCGGATCTCGCTGACCCCGTCCACCGTGGACAGGACCTCCACCTGGACGTTTCGTGGTGCCGCCAACGGCTGAGGCATCGGGATGGTGCTGACATGGATAGGGGTCTTCAGGACGTGGCTGCTTCCAACCATGTTCGACACCCGCAGGATCATCTCCCCCTCGAACTCATGCGCATAGGTGTGCTTGAGGACGGGTTCGCTGGAGGTCACATCGTAGTCGCCGTCGCCGTCGAGGTCCCATTCGTACTGGTTCACTGCGCCGATGGACGATGAGGCATCGAATCGGATCTCCATGCCGGGCGCAGCGAAATAGCCGTTGATCGGCAGCCTGGCCTCAACACCGTTGTTCCTGCCGAGCGGGATGACGGTGACCTGCACCGGCGATCCGGTCTGCTGGCCTGAGGGCGTGGGGCCGGGCTGATGGATGGTGGCCAACGGAGAAGGAATCCCTGTGTTCAGCGGAGCTGACGGAATGCCCGCCACTTCGGCACATCCGGCAGCCAGCACGAGTACCAAGCCTGCGGTGGCCAGTTTTGCGGCGCTCCGTGTCATGATCTCCCCCTCGATCGTTGCCCCCACGCATCAGCATGCGCAGATACCTGGGGTTTCCGATACTGTGGCAGACGCAAGATTCCGGAAAGAAGTTCTGGCTGCTGCCGGAGCTACTGCCCGGCCGGCGTGGTCCCGAACATCAGGGTCCGCCGCCGGACGTCGTAGAAGACGGTGGCCGAACGTTTCAGGAGGCCTTGGAGAACCTCGGCATCCTCAGCATCCAGCGTGAGCACTTCTTCCCAGGCCCCTTGGTCCAGGACCAGCTGGAGAGTCCAGGTGCCCGGCTTTCCGGCGTCTCCGGCCACCCAGCTGAATTGGTAATGGTTGACCTGCCGGACCTGGATGCTGTCATCGGTGATCGGTTGTTTCGGTGTGGGGCTCATGGTCCCCCTCCTGGATTTGGTGTGAGTGGGCCCGCTGCATAAGCCAAGACCCAATCTAGACCTGGCGCGCCGCTTCATCCAGAGCCAGCTGCAGCTGCTGGGGACTGTATTCGGGCGCGAAAAAGATCTGAATCACCACACTCACATCCGGCCCGCCCGGGTTATCCTCAAAATGCGTATCCAGTTGCGGGGGCATCCGGGCGGGGGGCTAGGCGCACCCGCGGTGTGACAGCCGCGGGCCAGTTTCATCATTTGCATTCACACCGGGGAAACCCGGGCGGATTTCAAAGGAAACGAACATGGGCCGTCGTCGCGCAGCAACTGACCCGATCTATCCACGCTGGATCTGGATCGCCGCGGCGGCTACCGTGGCGCTTCTTATTGTGGGCGGCGCACTGGTGCTCCGGACGCTGATCTTTCCCGCCGATTCAGGTGACGGCGGAGCCGCAGGAAATGGCAATCCACCCCCTGCAGGCGAACCCCTGGCGCAGGACGCTCCTCCCGCCGTCGCCGGTGCCTCTCCCTGTATCCCCCTGAACATCCTCACGTCGCTGGAAAACGCGGAGATGGTCCGGGCCCTTGCAGCCGAGTACATGTCCAAGCCTCGCAACGTTGACGGCAAATGCGTGGCACCGGCCGTCTCCCAGGAAAGATCAGGAGTGGCCGCCGGCAGGGCCGCGGCACAGTTTCCCGGCGTTCCGGCCGGGGAGAGGCCCACTGTCTGGCTGCCGGACTCCTCCGCGTGGTTACGCATTGCCGGGGAAGGTGCCGGCGCAAACCGCATCCCCCAGGAGGGAACCAGCGTGGCCCGGAGTGCCATCGTTGTGGCGATGCCGGAAACAATGGTGACTGCCCTCGGCTGGGACAGGCAACCGCCGTCGTGGTCTGAGGTGTTCAAGATGGCCGGCGAGCAGGACGTCTGGGAGCGCCTCGGCCATGGCGACTGGGGGAAATTCAAGTTCGGCAAGGCCAGTCCCCTCGTCTCGACGTCGGGCTTGATGGCCCTTGCTGCTTCCTACGGTGCCGCCGGCGGCAGCCCTGGCGGTTTGGACGGCATGGATCTGGAAGCATCGTCGCTGGTGGAGAAGGTGCGCGCCGTGGAATTGGGCACCAGCCACTACATGGCCACGCCCGAGCATTTCCTCTGGCACGCGAGGGAAGCCGACGACGCCGGGAAGGTTTCGGAATTCCTCTCCGCCGTAATCGTGGATGAAAAGTCTGTTTGGGACTACAACCGCGGAGTGGTCAGCGAGGACGGAACAACGAAGACGTCCGGTCCCGCCCCCAAGGAGCCCCTTCGGGCCATCTACCCCACCGACGGAGTCCACGTGGCGGACAACCCGGCCGTCATCCTTGACGGCGATTGGGTGGGGAACCAGCAGCGCCTGGCGGGACAGGATTTCCTCGCGTTCGCAGCGACGGAACAGGGCCAACGTGTTGTTGAGGCGTCCGGGTACCGGAGCGTCCAGGGCAAACTGGATTCCGGGGTGGCGAAAACCGGCCGCTACGCCGAGACACTCCAGCCCCTGCCGCTGCCCAAGGCGGAGGCACTGATTTCCATTCAGGAGAGCTTCCCCGAGGTCCGCAGACGGGCCAGGGCTTTGTTCCTGCTGGATGTCTCGGATTCCATGGTGCAGGAGCCCGGAGTCACCAAGCTGCAACGGGCCAAGGACGCGGTTCTCAAGGCTCTGGACCATTTCACGGGTGAGGACGAAGTTGGGCTGGCCGCGTTCTCCCATGAGGGCGACGGTCCGCTACAGCCGGGCATCGTCAGCCCGGTGGCCCCTTTCAAGACCAATAAGGGCGACATCGCCGCCAAGCTCAATGAACTCCAGGCCGTGGAGGCTACGCCTCTGTTCGAAGCGGTGAGCCGTTTCGCGGGCGATCTGGCCAAGGACTACAAGGACACGTTCATCAACACCATCGTGCTTTTGAGCGACGGCAAGAACGATACCCGCCACCCGGGAGACCTGGGCGGGCTCTCAGAACAGTTGAGCCATCAGTACCACTCGACGCCGGTGCTCGTCTTTACCCTCGCCTACGGACCGGACGCTGATGTCCCCACGCTCCGGGACATTGCCCGGGCCAGCGGCGCGCACTACTACGACGCCACCGATCCGACCAGGCTTGATGAGGTGCTCGGCGAATTGGTGACCAGCTTCTAGGAAGGGTTGCCCGCGGTCAGAACCTTGGCCGCCTCCGCAAGTTCGTCGTCGTATCCTTCTTCGAGCGGCGATTCACCCAGGCCCAGCACTGCCAGCAGCGATGGATCGTCGAATGCATCGGCAACACAGCGGATAATCGCCGGGGGCACGCGGAAATGGGTGTCGATGGTCAGCAGCCCAAGTTCCGCAAGCTCCTCCAAGCGGCCCATGGCCACCTTGGTGAGCAATTCGGCGGCCTTCTGTTCTTCTTCGGGAGCGTGATCGGGCGCCGCCAGGACGCGTTCCACCAGCAGCGGTTCGGCCGCGGCCGCCGCCAGGAGGACGGAAACCTGTATTGCGGCGATGGTGCGCTCCCACGGCTCTTCAGGATCGAGCCGGAGCACGGCCTGCTCGAGGAAGAGCGAGGTGAATATGGTGAACTCGTCCACCTGCTCGGCAACGCTGCCGTCCAGGAAGTGTGCGGGATCCTCGAACGGCACCACCTTCGTCGGCTTGACCTTGATCAGCTCGGCGGCCTGGAGCGCGGCCCAAATTTCGGCAAGCAGAGGTACCTCGTACATGCTCCGTACCGTAAGGACATCATCGGCTGCATCCTTCTTGGATCCGCCCTTGGCCTGCACGCCCACGCAGGCGGCCGCCTCCTCAATGTCCCGCAGGCGGAGGGCGCCCGTTCCGGTCACGGGCTTCCCTTCACCGATCCATACCAATAACGCTGTTGCCTTCTGGATCAGCGGCATTTCCGTAAAGGCTGACAGTGCCTGATCCTCGGGAATGTCCGGAATCTCGATGGTCTCCTGTCCATCAACGCCCTCGGCAAGGCTGTCGAAGACATCCAGAACCTCGGCCAGTAGCTCCTCTGTCCCCGTCCACCGGCCCGTTTCCGAGAGGAACTCGACGTAGCTGTGGACGGAGTCAACGATGAGGGCAACCTGTTCGGCGTCCACGACCTCGGGTGCCTGTGCATCCGCGGCGGCCGAGACTTCCTCCGCGACCGCGTTGGCCAGGGTTGCAGGGTCGAGGCTTGTCATGTCGGGCGCAGCCGTCATCTCCATGTAGCGGCTGATGGTGGGTTCCATCAGCTTCAGGTATTGCAGGGCTGCAGCGCCTGCTCCGGGAGTGCCGTCGTCGAACCACTGGACATAAGCCGGCGTTAAGGCGTCAAGGGCCCGCCCGGCACGGAAAGAACTGAGGGAGACCGGCGCTTGGTGTCGTTTCTGCGCCGAAGTTTTGCTTGCGCGCCGGTTCTTACTGTTCTTGCCCAAGGAGTACCTAACTGCTGGAGAAATGTTGCTCGAACGACGCTACTGATTTCGACGGCGGCATGCCACTTTGGATTGTTGTGCAGGAGGCTGTTCAAGATTCAGGCACTTTCCCGCGCCCCTTTCAGGACGACCACCAGTTGGGCGTCCGGCCGAGGGAAAATGTCAGACCCCATTGTCATGATGGGTTTATGGGGACAGCGGCGGTGGCGAAGGCGTTTGAGGACATCAAGGCCGCCCTTGCCGTGCTCAACGCGGAGGCGGAGGGCTGCGGTTCGGAGCCCTTCTCGGATGCTGATCCGCTGGCCGGGCTGGGAGATGGGTGCCTGGACATCCTCGCCGGGGCGCGGGTCGCGGAGGCCGGGTTCGCCGCTTTGAAGGCCCGCGCTGCCGTGACGTACTCGGACACTGCCCAGCTCATCGCGGGGCCCGAGGCCCCGGTGCAGGCGCTGGAAATGGCTGTCGCCGCGGAAATCGGCGCCCTCCTGGCCCTTGGTCCCCGGGCCGCGGGTGCGTTCCTGGCCGCGTCCCACACCGTGGTTAAGGAGTTGCCGCTGGCGTTCTCGGCGTTGCAGGCCGGGACGATCACCTGGCCGCACGCCCTGGTCGTGGTGGAGGAAACAGCCGGCCTTGACCCCGCCGGCGCTGCAGCGTTGGAGGCACAGTTCCTGGACCCGGACGTGCCCAGGCCCTCTACGGCCGCCCCGGTCGGGGAGTTGCCGGCGTACCGGTTCCGGGCCAAGGCCCGGAAGTGGCGGGAACGCCACCACCCGGAATCCATCGAAAAGCGCCACGCCAAATGCGCCGCCGACCGGCGGATGGAATACACCCCGGACCGCGACGGCATGGCCCGCGTTTCCCTTTACGTCCCCGCGGACCAGGGCTCAGCCATCTGGAACCGCACCACCGCCATCGCCCGCGGCCTCCAGGGCCCCGACGAACCCCGGACCATGACACAACTCCGCCCCGACATCGCCGCCAGCATCCTGCTCGGCGCCGGAACCGCACTTCGCCCCGGCCCGGAAACCAGCACAGCACAAAGCAGCACGGGAGAAAGCAGCGCGGGACAGGCCAGCACGGGACAAAGCGGTGCTGGAGAAAGCGACCCGGCTGCAGGCAGGCCGGGTGAAACCTACGCAGGTGCCGGCTTGGGCGACGTCCCGGTACCCAGGGCGGACGTTCTAGTCACCGTCCCGGTACTCGCCCTGTTCGGCATCACGGACGAACCGGCAAACCTGGACGGCTATGGTCCGATCCCCGCGTCGATGGCCCGCACACTCGTCGCCAACGGTGCCACCTCGTTCTACCGTGTGCTGGTGGATCCGCGGGACGGGGCGCCGTTGGAAATCGGCCGCACCAGCTACCGGCTGACCAAGGCTATGAAAAAAGCCCTGCAGCTTCGGGACGGAAGATGTACTTTCCCCGGCTGCAACAACCCCTCCCTGGACAACGAGGCAGACCACCTTCAAGCCT